>JAISBF010000026.1 GCA_031266335.1 Verrucomicrobiales bacterium | reverse complement strand
TGCCGGTGTACTTCAATCGCCGCGCCAATAATGACCTTGCTCAATCTATTTTCTTCCTCCATAAAAACCTTTGCGAATCTTGGTTCCTTTGCGCCTTTGCGTCAAATCCTCACAACCGATTCTCCGTCTTGAATTTCGGGTCGATCAAATCGCGCAGCTCGTCACCTAACAGGTTGAACGTCAGCACGACGATGAACATCATCAGCCCCGGGATGAACAGCCAGGTGAAGCCGAGCATGAACACTTTCATCTCCTGCGCTTGCGACAGCATCAGGCCCCACGAGGCCGACGGTTCCATGATGCCGAGGCCGAGGAAGCTCAGGCTCGCCTCGCCGAGGATGTAGCCGGGGATGGCCATCGTCGCGCTGATGACGAGGTAGCTGGCGATGTTCGGCAGGACGTGTTTGAATAAAATTTTCAGCCGCGACTGGCCCATCGTCTCCGCCGCGAGGATGAACGGGCGCTGCCGCACCGACAGCGTCATGCCGCGAATCACCCGCGCCGTGCCGGTCCAGCCGATGAAGCTCAGCACGATGACGATGAGGATGAACATCTCCGACGAGTCGAAAAATTTGTACAACGCGAACCGTAGCGCAATCAGCAAATACAAGCCGGGGATGCACATGATGATTTCCGTCAGCCGCATGACGATGTTGTCCACGCTGCCGCCGAGGTATCCCGACATCGCGCCAATCAAAAAGCCCAGCGACATCGTTATCGTCACGCCGATGAGGCCCAGCGTCAGCGACACTTGCGAGCCAAGGAGCAGGCGCGAGAACACGTCGCGCCCCGTCGAGTCGCTGCCCATGAGGTAAATTTTGTGCGGCGCGTCCACGCCGAGCAGGCGCGTCCGCAGCGGCACGAAGCCGAGCAATTTGTACGGCGCGCCCTTGGTGAAAAACCGCACCGGCACCTCACCGCCAGCGACCGGCTCGTACTTGGCGATGCTGCGGTCAACGTTCTGGTAAGTTCTCACCAGCAGCGCCCCGTCCCGCCACACCAGCGCCGTCGGCGGGTGAAACGTCTTGGTCAAATCCTGGTCGCTCGACGAGTACGGCGCGAGGAACCCCGCCAGTAGCGAGCAACCGTACAGCAACACGAGCACGCTGATAGTCACCGCGCCGAGCGGCCGCCGCAGCAGCCTCGGCACCATTTGCCGCAACACCGGCAGCGCCGCGTAAATCACGAACAACCCCGCGCCCACCAACGCCACCGCGCCCGCGACTTTGAGTTGCCGCCAGAAATCCTTGCTCTCCCACGGCAGGAACCGCAGCGCGTAACACACCGCCACCGTCAGCGCCGCCACGCCGAGCCAGGCGAGCAGTTGTTTCGGGCGAAACGCCGGGCCGCCGCCGCCGAGCCGGATGCGCGGGTCGGACAACGCGAGGAAAATGTCGGCGAGCAAGTTGCCGATGATGAGCATCGTCGTCCCCAGCACGACCGAGGCGAGCACCAGTTGTTTGTCCTGGCGCAAAAAGGCGTTGAACGTCAGTTGCCCCAGCCCCGGGTAATTGAAAATATTCTCCACAATCAGCGCCCCGCTTAACAAGCCGCTGAACGCGAAGCCGAGCGAGGTGATGAACGGATTGATGGCGTTGCGGAGCGCGTGCTTGAACATCACCACCCACTCGGACAAGCCCTTCGCCCGCGCCGTGGTCACATACTCCGCGCGGATTTGGTCGAGGAAATTCGCCCGCATCACCCGCATCGTCCCCGCCACGCCGCCGAGGCCGAGCACCAGCACCGGCAGCGCGAGGTGCCACAAATAATCGGCGAATTTCACGCTCGGCGGGAAAAAGTCCGAGGTGATAGACGTCAGCCCGCCGACCGGGAACCACCCGCTGACGCTGGCGAAAAACAACGCCAGCAGCGCGATGAAAAAGTCCGGCAACGAAATCGCCGCGTACGCTGACAAAGACACCAGCCGGTCGAGCCACGAGCCTTTGTAAATCGCCGCCAGCACCCCCAGCGGCAGCGCGATGAGCCACGCCAGCGCCAGCGAGCCGACCGCCAGCCCCAGCGTCGCCGGCGCGCGCTGCCGCAACAACTCGCTGACACTGACCTTGTACGTCCACGAATAGCCGAGGTCGCCGCGCGCCGCCTTGCCGAGCCAGAGCGCGTATTGCGTGTACCACGGCTGATCCAGCCCGTATTCCTGTTCTAACCGATGAATCGTCTCCTCGGAAATATCCCGTTGCATCCGCGCCGTGTCGAGGAAATCCCCCGGCGCGAGGCTCATCAGGAAAAACACCAGCAGCGTGACCGCCAGCAACATGGGCACGCTGACCGCGAGACGGCGGATGATGTATGCAATCATAAACAGCCCCTGACATTAGCCCCCGGCGGGAAATAGGGAATGGGAAATTTGGCAGCGTCTGCTTTTGGCATTATGAGCGATAAATTAAACCTGACGTGGAACAAGGACGCCGCCGCGGTGGGTTTTTAGGGGTTCAATTCCCTCGCCGTCTCGATGAGGCGGATGAACTCGGCGCGGTAGCCGTCAGCATCAGCGCCTTTGCCGTCTCTGGCGAGTTGCAGTGCCAGGGCGAGGTCATGGTCAGTGTCGCGGTTTTTCAGCGCGTCGGCGAAGAGGGCGATGGCGGCGGCGAATTTGAAATCGGCGCTGGCGGTTTGCCAGTCGCCCGCGCTGGCGCTGACGGTGACGTTGAATGGCGTGCTCGCGGTTTCCTTCGGCAGTTTATAACGCAGGCGGACGGTGCCCAGTTCGGCGCTGCCGGTGAGCAGGGTTTTCACGGTCTCGACGGCTTTGAGGTATTTCGACGGCTCGACTTGTTGCGCGTCAGCGTCAGCGCCGGCGGGGATGAGTTCATACAGCGCGGTGACGGTGTGGCCGCTGCCGATTTCGCCGGCGTCCTTGCGGTCGTCCTTGAAATCCGCGTTAGCCAGCGCGCGCTTTTCGTAGCCGAGCAGGCGGTAGCTGCCGACGCGCGCGGGGTTGAAGTCCATTTGGATTTTCACGTCCTTGGCGATGGTGACCAGGGTGCCGAGCAATTGTTTGGAGAAAATTTTTTGCGCCTCGGGGTAGCTGTCGATGTAGCCGTACACGCCGTTGCCGTGGTCGGCGAGTTGGACGAGGCGGCGGTCTTGGTAGTTGCCCATGCCGAAGCCGTAGATGTTCAGGAAGACGCCGCTCTTGGCCTGGCGCTGCACCATCGCGGACAGTGATTCCTCGCCGGTGTCGCCGACGTTGAAGTCGCCGTCGGTGCAGAGGATGACGCGGTTTTGGCCGTTGGTGATGAAGTTATCGCGGGCGACTTGGTAGGCTTTTTTGATGCCGCCCTCGCCGTTGGTGGAGCCGGCGGCGCGCAGGCCGTCGATGGCGCTGAGGATGGCCTCGCGGTCAGCGGCGGGCGTGGAAGGCAGGGCCAGCCGGGATTCGCCGGCGTAGGTGACGATGGCGACGCGGTCGGTGGGGCGCAGTTTGTTCACGAGCAATTTCAAGCCTTTGATGACCAGCGGCAGTTTGTTGTCGTCGCTCATCGAGCCGCTGACGTCCACGAGGAACACGAGGCTGACGGCGGGGCGCTGGCGGTCGGCGAGGCG
>JAISBF010000221.1 GCA_031266335.1 Verrucomicrobiales bacterium | reverse complement strand
GCCTCGTAGTCGAGGTGGAGTTGGTTGTTGGTGTCGAGTTGCCAGATGAGGCCGCCGCCGAGTTCGGCACGAGCACCGTCAGTGTTGGCGCGGGTGGATTGGTAGCCGTTTCTGATGGCACCGCCGCTGCTGATGGTTTCTACGCCGCTGACCTTGATGTAGGGCTGGAGTGCGCCGCTGTTGGTGAGGTTGATGGTGCGGCCAAACACGCTGCCGATGCGGAGTTGCAGGGCGTCGAGGTCTTGGGCGCTGATGGTCAGCGGGCCGGCGTTGTAGTCTTCGGCGAGGATGTGGAGGTAGTTCACTTGGAACTGAGGTTCAATGAACCAGTTGTCTGCAAAGGTAAATTTATTTCCTATTTCTATGCTGCCACCGATATTCACATCGCTGTAGTTGGCTTTGAGTTGAGTGTTGCCGTAGGGGGCTTTCAGGTCGTTGTCCACGCTGGCGGCTTTGACGGTGGCATCGATGTAGAAGCCGCTGGCGTGGAGCCAAGTGGCGTAGAGGCCGCCGTAGTAGGAGTTAATCTCACCGTCAGCGCCGGGGGCGCGGTAGTCTATATCACTGCGGCCGTAGCCGGCGTAAACTCCTAGATAGAGGTCACTGTCAGTGGACAAGGTGAATTTGTGGTCAGTGCCGAGGTCCACGCCGTAGATGAGTTGTTCGTAGGCTTGGCCTGCTACTTTGCTGCCGACATTTAGCTGTTGGCCATAGCTTCTGAGCCAGATGTTTTCGATGAGGTTATGGAACGCGGGCGTCCCGCCCGCCAGCGGGCGGGACGCCCGCGCTCCATAGCGCAATTCGCCCATGCGCTTGAGCAAACTGTTTTGCTGCGCGAACCACATCGCTTGTTGGATCGCCACGCTGCTGTTGAGGACTGCGCCGGCGGGGCTGGTGCCTTTTTTGATGAAGTGGTCGCCGTCCTTGATGATGGTGTCGATGCCCCAGTCGATGGGATCCCACTGCCAGTGCTCGGTGCCGTCGCCGGTGACTTTGCCGGGGAGGACTTGGTTCGGGTCGGCTTTGCCGTCGCCGGTGGTGTTGATGTGGATGGTGCCTTCACCGTCAGCGGTGCCGGTCACGCTGATGGAGCCACCTTCGCCGGTGTCGGTGTTGACGCTGATGTTGATGGTGCCGGTGTGAATCATGTTGTCGAAGATGACTTCATAATTGCCGATATTCCAAGTGCCGTTATTTTCGCCGTAGTTGCCGTGGCTGTTTTTGTCGAAAGTCCACGCGCTGTCGCTGTTGGTGATGAGGTTGCCGCCGGTGTAGCCGCCTTGGCCGGTGGCGCGGTCGTCGAGGATGACGGTGACGGCGCTGCTGCCGCTTTGGGTGATGTCGCCGAGCAGGGTGCTGTCGCTGCCGCTGAGGGTGAGGTCGAGGGCGGCGGAATCGCTGCCGGTGACGTTGCCGGTCAGGTTGCTGTCGTTCAGGTTTACCGTTGTCAGCGTGGAGCCGGTGGCGATAAGATCGCCGGTCACAGCGGAGCCGTTGTTAAGCGTGATTTGGGCGAGATCGGCGCTCACCAGCACGCCGGTGCCTGACGAGGCGTTGATGTTGCTATGGTCCAGGATGACGGTCTTGTTGTTGCCGGAAAGCTCCACTCCAATGTCAGCGTCAATTTGAGTGTCAATAAATTCGGCGCTAGCCGTGTCGCCCCACATGCGCAGCCCGCTGCCGTGTTCCGCGGTCACGACGCTGTCGCTGATGGTGGCTACCCCGTGGTCAATGTTTACCCCGTGCCCGGCCTCGCTGGTGATTGCCAGGCCGGCGCCGTCCAGAACAGCATTGGCGCCGATATACAGGCCAGATCCGCCCGCGCTGTTCTCCGCCTTGAACTGGCTGTCGGTGACGCGCAAGGTCCCGCCGCTGGTCACATAAACGGCAGTGTAACCAGTGCCGGTCAGGGTCACCGCAAGGCCGCTGGCGGTGGTCATGGAATTGTTGTTCACCAGCAATACACCGTCATTGGCGACGCCAGCATTCGTTATCGTTCCGCTGATCAGGATGGCGTTGCTGGAATTGGACACGACAACACGTCCGCCAGCATTGAAGTTCTCGGCGTACAGGTTGGCCCAATTAGCTTCCAAACCCCGGCTGAGGTGAAAATTGGTAAGCCGCGCCGCGCTCCCGGGCGAGTTGCCGGTATTGGGGCCGATGATGATGCTGACGCTACTTGAACCGTTGTTGGTCACGGTAAAATGATCGCCATGAATCGTGCCACCGTTGGCGAATATCGAATAGGTGCCGGTGCTCCAAGGCGCTACGCGCTGCCCCAACCCACTATTTTAACCAACCACAACCAAACAACCAAAAAACATGAACCCCAAACTAACCCTCCTAATCCTCAGCGCCCTTTGTCCCGCTTCGCTAAGGTCATTGAAGCGCGCGTGCATTTGCGCGCTGCTACTTTGCGCCTCCGCGTTGAACATCTTCGCCGCCTTCACCGACACCGGCACCGCCACCGTCCGCTCCACCGAAGGCAGCAGCGGCACCGTCAGCGGCACCAACTATGTCACCACCAACGGCTATGGCTACGCCTGGTTCGCCAGTGGCACCGGCAGCCGGATTACCGGCGCCAACGCCACCATCAGCACCAGCGGTTCCTTTGCCCACGCCATTTATGCCATTTCCGGCGGCGAGATTGACGTGACCGGCGTGCAAGTCGAAACCAGCGGCTACGGCACTCCGGTGCCGCTTTGGTTTTGTCCGTATGACGCCGAAAAAAGCGGCAGGGGGCTGCCGCACTCCAAAGCGCTACGCGCCCCGGCGACGCTGGTGTGATTACCAGTGAGACTGGTGGCGGTATGATTGGTGCCGGATGGGGAATGCCGCAGGTAAAATCAGGAGGGAAAATTAACGGGTCAGGGTGAGCGCGTGAGCGCGTGAGCGCGTGAGCGCGTGAGCGCGTGAGCGCGGTGTACTTACGTTATGACTTAGGTCTCTCATCTTCAGCGGGTTATCGGGGTTGCGCTGCCGTCTGGCTGACTGCCGCGAGTTTCGATAACGCGAGTTGACGAGGTGACAATATGGAATCAGGCGGGCTGGTGCAAGTGTTTTTTCCCATCGAGAGGTTGATTGCCGGCAATTAAGCGGCGCGGTTGGTGATAAATTAACGCCGCCGTATAATTTGTCGTCTTCGGTATTGGCATTTGGCGTTCCGCTGGTAGCTTTTTTCTCATGCATAAAGGCCCGATTTCCCAGTTCATCACGCATCATTACCGTCACTTCAATTCCGCCGCCCTGGTGGACGCGGCGAAAGGTTATGAACAGTTGCTCGCGAACGGCGGCAAAATGTTTGTCACCATTGCCGGCGCGATGAGCACCGCCGAGCTTGGGTTGTCATTGGCGGAAATGATCCGGCGGGACAAGGTACACGGCATTTGCTGCACCGGCGCGAATCTGGAGGAGGACGTGTTCAATCTGGTGGCGCACGATTATTACCAGCGCGTGCCGCATTACCGCGACCTCACGCCGCGCGACGAGCAGGATTTGCTCGACCACCATCTCAATCGCGTGACCGACACGTGCATCCCCGAGGGCGAGGCGATGCGGCGCATCGAGCAAGCCGTGCTGGAGGAATGGGTCGCCGCTGACCGTGCCGGCCGGCGCTGTTTCCCGCACCAATTCATGTACAAAATCCTGCTCGGCGGCAAGCTCAAGGCCGAGTACCAGATTGACGCGAAAGACAGCTGGCTGCTCGCCGCCGCTGAGCGTGACCTGCCCATGTTCGTCCCCGGCTGGGAGGATTCCACGCTCGGCAACATGTACACCGGTCACGTGATCACCGGCGACGTGAAAAACGTTCACACGGTCCGCACCGGCATTGAATACATGCGCGAACTGGCCGAGTGGTACACGGCGCTGACCGTGCAGTCGCCGCTCGGCTTCTTCCAAATCGGCGGCGGCATCGCGGGCGATTTCCCGATCTGCGTGGTGCCGATGCTGCATCAGGACTTGCGGCGCGAGCAGGTTCCGCTGTGGGCGTATTTCTGCCAGATCAGCGACAGCACCACCAGCTACGGTTCCTACTCCGGCGCGGTGCCGAACGAGAAAATCACCTGGGGCAAACTGGGCATCGACACGCCGAAATACATCGTCGAATCCGACGCCACCATCGTCGCCCCGCTGATCTTCGCTTACCTGCTGGGGTGGTGACGGGGGCAACTCCGGCCACGAAGACGCGAAGGCGCGAAGATTTTTCTGGGGGTCACAGAGGTATGGAGCGCGGGCGTCCCGCCCGCTCCTGCGCAACTCGCCCATACTTTAATGGGAGTTTCTTTTTTTAGCTGCCTTAACGCAAAGGAACCAAGGGGCAAAGGCGCAAAGGCGCAAAGATTTTTTTAGTTTGGTCTTTTAATTAACAACAATCTTTGCGCTGCTTTGCCTCTTGGCGTCAAAGTAGCTTATATACGGCGGCGGATGAGTGCCAGCGCGCCGAGGCCGAGACCGATGAGGAACCAGGTGGAGGGTTCGGGGACGGCGGTGGCGTTGAAGACCAATTTGCCGTTGTCCACGTTGAAGGTGCCTTCGACGCCGTCGCCGGCGATGGTGAATTGGTCGTCGCTGATACTCTCACCGCCGGTCGCGCCGCTCCAGTCGAGCACGGTGTAGTCTCCCGTTCCGGTCAGGTTGCTGAAGTCGATGGTGATGTTGTCACCGATGCTGATGGTGTCGGTGACCAGCAGTGTGTTGGTGAAGCCGAGGATGGCGCCGTCTTGCAGGTTCAGGTTGTCCAGAGTGCCCGCGCCGCGGAATAAGGCTCCGTCGCCGAGGGTGAAAGTGATCTCGCTGGTGGCATCCTGAATGAAGTTGCCGGTGAGCTTGGTGCCGGCGTCGGTAAGGGTGACGGCAACGGTGGAGTTGTTGTTGGCGATGACGTCGCCGGTGAGGACGGTGCCGTTGGCGGCATCAAGGGAGATGACCGAAGAGAGGTTGGCGTAGATTTTGCCAATCAAGGTATTGTGGTTCAAGTTCACCGTGGCGGTGCTGCTGTTGATAATACGAAGCGTGTTTGAGGCGGAGTGGGTGGCGTTGATGTCGCTGTCGGTCAGTAGTATGGTACTACCGTTATTTAACAGCACGCCATAGCCCTCAGCTCCTGTCGTCTCAATGGTCACGTTGCTTACGGTGCCGCTGCTTCCGATTCCTTCGATAAAAATCCCATACCCATAGATGCCGCCGGTGTGGATGGTGCCGCCGATCAGCAGAGAGGTGGAATTTTCCGTAAACACACCGTAGCCGTAATTTCCTTCCGTCTTGATGTTCACGTTGTTCAAGGTGCCGCTGCTGGCGATGGTGAAAAAAATCCCGTACCCGTAATTGCCCTTGGTGTGGATAGTACCGCCGGTCAGCAACAGGGTGGAATTGCTGCCCGTATACACGCCTCGGCCCCCAAGTTCTTCCGTCACAATATTCACGTTATCCAAGGTGCCGCTGCTGGCGTTGTAGAGTAAAATCCCATGCGCGCGACTGCCGCTGGTGGTGATGTTGCCACCGGTGAGGGACAGAATGGCGTTATTAATATAAGCTCCTTTGCCGAAGGAGGAGGTTTCGAGGCTGTTATTGGTGGCGCTGAGGGTGATGTTGGTGCCGGAGTAACTGCCACCCGCGCCGATGACGTTCAGCGCGGACTCGGTGTCGGTGTCTCCGTAGCTTTTGTTCGACTCAGCGGGATACGCGGTGCCGTCAATGTAGAGGTTATCCGCAAAGACGTTCAACGCGGCGGCGCTGAGGACGCTGAGGGTGAGGATTAGTTTGATTGGTTTTAGTTTCATTGGTTTCCTTTTCTTATTGTTGTTGGTTTGGTTTAATCCGCAGATTACGCAGATTT
>JAISBF010000215.1 GCA_031266335.1 Verrucomicrobiales bacterium | reverse complement strand
AAGCCTACGAACAACTCATCTACGGCGTCGATCTCGGCACGGATCACAAGTTCACCATCAGCGCTGACAGTGACTTGTATCTTGGAGTGTACGCCGGCTACGGCCGCAGCGACCTCGACTACCGCACCCCCGGCGCTGACGGTGACCTCAACAGCTACTACGGCGGCCTCTACGCCACCTGGCTCCACGCCAGCGGCTTCTACATCGACGCCACCATCAAAGCTGCCAGTGTCAACAACGACTTGAAAGCCCCCTACGGCAACACTCAACTCAAAGCCAGCTACAGCGATGTGAATATCGGCGGCAGCATTGAAATTGGCAAAAAGTTCACCTTCGCTGATGCTTGGTTCATCGAACCCCAGTTCCAAGTCAACTACCTCCACATCCTCGCCGAGAACTACGCTGCCGGCCCGATGACCATCAGCGCCCAAGACCTCGACACCCTGCAACTCCGCCTCGGCAGCCTCTTCGGCCGAACCATCAACCTCACCAACGGCGGCGCGTTACAACCCTACCTCAAGATCAGCGGCGTCGAAACCATCAGCAGCGGCGGCACCCTGCGCAACGGCTACCAACACACCCGCGCCAACACTGACGGCGCCAGAGCCGAACTCGGCGCCGGCCTCATCTGGCAACTCGACGCTAACAATCAACTCCACCTCGACTACGAAGCCTCCTTCGGCGACAAGTACGACAAACCCTGGGGCCTGACAGCGGGCTACCGGCACCAGTTCTAAAAAATTTGCACCACGAAGGCACCAAGACACGAAGTTTTATTTGAAAAAAATCCTTCGTGCCTTGGTGTCTTAGTGGTGCAAAATTTCCTCGCGTCTTCGCGGCCGGAGTTCAAAAGTATTCGAACAGGCACCAAACTAAAAACCCAGCGCTTTGATAAAGCCGGTATTGACGGGACAATTCTTGAATTTGATGTTTTCCAACAGACTGGCGAGGCAATCCTGCGTCTCGCGCCGGGTCGGCCGCGAGAGTTGTTTTTCCGCGACTTGCGACACGGTCAGCGGCGCCTTGGAATAGCGCACCACTTGCGGCCAGTGCCGCGGCTCGTGGAAACTCACCAGGCCCGCCGTGCTCAACATTTGCGGCGCCGGCCCGAACGGCAGCCGTTCGCCGGGCGCCAGCATTTTTTTGTACGGCCAGAACGCCCAGCCCACGCCGTGCGCGTCGAGCAGTTGCCGGAACGCGGCAATCCATTCGTTGAGATTCTCGCCCGCCTCGCTGCACCACACCGGCACCTGGTAACGTTCGCCAAAGTCCAGATACTCGCGGATCGCCGACACCTCGGTCGCCGTCCAGTAACGGTGAAACGCGTACACCGCCCGCGCGTCGAACGGCCGGCCTAACATGCTGAAGTTGGTGTTCCACTGCGCGCCGCCGTAGATGATGAGATGGTGGGGATCCACCGCGCGAATCGCCGCGGTGACGCGCCGGTACACTGGTTCCAGTTGGCTGTTATACAATTCCTCCAGGCCGGCCCCGGGCGGAATCGGCTCGTTCAACAGTTCGTAACCCAAAATCGCCGGCTCGTCGCGGTAATGCGCGGCAATGCGCGCCCACACTTCCGCCAGCCGCCGTTGCGACGAGGCGCTGGCAAACAGCCACGGGTGGCCGAAGCCGTCGTCAATATTGGTGCCGGTCTGCCCGCCGGGCGCGGCGTGCAGGTCGGGGATGACGTACAGTCCGGCCTCGCGGCACCAGCCCACCAGCCGGTCCAGCCAGCGAAAGCCCTCACCGTCAGCGGTCTCGAAAAACTTGTAATGCAGCGGCACGCGCACCGAGTTCAGGCCGATTTGCCGCAGAAATCCGATGTCCTCCGCCGTGATATAATCGGCGCGGTACTGTTCCCAAAACTCCGCCGCGCCGTCCGGCCCGGCCAGTTCCAGCAGCAGCGTCTCAATTTCACGCGGCGACTGCGGCGCGCCGTCGAAACGAAACATATAGCCCTCGACCAGCAGCCAGTTGCCCAAGCCGATGCCTCGCAAATGCAACGGCCGACCGTCAGCGGTCACCAAGTTGCGCCCCTCGGCGCGGACGAATTTATTCATGCGATTCCTTTCGTGTTTTCCTCGATTACCCACAACGCGTGCAGCGCGGCGATGAAGCCGCGTTCACGCCACCAATAAACCAGTTTCTGTTGGTCAGCGCCAAGCAGGACGCGCAGACCGCCGTTGGCGTCGAGATCGCTGACAGTGACCGGGATGGCAAACCAGGCGCCCGGATCGTCCGGCGTCACCGGCAGCGGCCAGTCGCCGGCTTTTTTCCCGTTCAATGCCACGCGGTAACGCGCGCCGAGCCGCTGCGGATCAAAGCTGTGCAGCAACAATTTCCACCGCCGCTGACTGTCGGCAAGCCCGCGCGGGAAGCCGGTCACGCTGACGCTCAGGCCGCGCGGGTGATACCAAAAACTTTGGCCGGGGGCGAAGGCGATGACCCCGTCGCCCTGCTCCCGCGCGCTGAGCGTCGGGTGCGGCGCGGTCACCGCGTCCCACGCGGCGGCGCGACTGCGCGTGCCCAGCGGCAAATTCGCGCCACAAAACACTTGATAGACCACGCGCTCGCCGTCAGCGAGTCGCCACGCGGCGAGTTGACGCAAGGTTTGCTGATGAGCGCTGACGGTCAGCGGCCAGTCGTCCGTCAACACCGCGCCGGCCAGCCGGTCACGGTCGGCAGCGGCGGGTTCAAGGTCGTCCACGCCGCACTGCCAGAACCGATACCAGCCGCGCAACAGCCCGAACGGCAGCGTCAGCGGCCCCGGGCCGAGTTCACCTAACTCACCGGTGGCGCCATCCACGCGGGCGCGTTTTTTCAAGGTGACCGTCAGCGACGTTTCCATCGTCAGCGGCGCGGCAAAATGCAAATAAGTGTGCCGCCGCTCACCGCTGCCGAAGGTGTGCAGCTGCCAGAATTTTTCTTCCCGGCGGGTGACGGTCAGCGGCGGCGCGGGGTTCAATTTCAATCTCGCCTCGCCCGACCAATCCGCCGGAATTTCCAGCACCGTCACCCGTCGTCCGTCGTCGCCGACCGGCAGCGGCAATTTTGCCAACGGCCCGGCGTCAGCGTCAGCGGCGGCATCCCAAACGGCGAGCGGCACCGGCCGACCCAGCGGCGCGGGGACGCTGACCATCAACTCGTCGCCACTGACGGTCGCGTTGATTTGCTGCCACAATTCCGGCGCAAAATCGCGCGGGGCATGCACATCGCGCGCGGCGAACCGCCACGGCGTCGCATAGTCGTAATAAAGATACGGCAGTAACTCGCCCTCGCGCACGACCGCTTTATAGCGCTGACGCTCCAGCACCACGCTGTCGCCGGCGGCGCCCGGCTTGCCGTTCACCGTCACGCCGAACCAGTGGTCGCGCTGGCGGAACAATGTCTCGGGATGCCGCTGACAGTGGCGGTCGTAGTAAGCAAGCACGTCCGGGCCGGTGGCGAATGCCAGCTTTGCGGTCTGCGACAACCCGATCAACTCCTCCAGCCCGCGCTGATTGTAAGCGGTCATGTCGGCGGTGCCGAATGTGCGGCCGAATTCAAAACCGGCGACGAAGAACAACGGCGCCGCTGACAGTGACGACCAGCTGCTGACGGTCTCGCGCAAAAATTCGCGGAACCGCGCGGACTCCGGCCCGCTGTCCGCGGCGCGAATCCAGCGCGTGAAGTGCGACGGCGACAGCACGAAATCGCCCCAGTGCGTGAGGTGCGGCAGCAGGACGTGATAATGGTTCATCGTGATGGCGAGCACACTGTCAGCGGCGCGCGCGCCGGCCTTGCGGAAGTCATCGTCAGCGACCCAGAACGGGCAGGTCGGCATCCCCCAGTGGTTGATGGCCCAGTCGCCGTCCGACCAGTTTTGTTCCGGCACCACCGAGTGCAAAATCCGCAGCCCGCGCGCGCGCAAGGCGCGGACGAGTTCGTTGCACGGCGTGTAACTGGCGAGGCCGGCGAGCGGCGCGTAGCCTTGCGCCGCCCACCAATCCTGCAAGGCGCGGAGGCGGCGCTCGATTTCCGGCACCGTCAGCGTGTCGTAATTGGAATCGGCGCGCGCGAACTCCGCGTCGAGCCAGCCGAAATCGTTCGCCATCAGGTGCGGATAAATCGCGTCGCCGAACTCGCGCTCGTAACGCCGCCAGCGCGGGTCGCGCCACGAAAAATCCCGGCCGCTGCCGTTGACATAATAATCCGCCGACAATCCCGCGCCGTGGATGGTGGCGGCGAAATCCTCCGCCGTGAATGTGCCGACGGTGATTTGCGCGACGGCCCAGCCCGCGCTGACGATGGCGACCGGGCGGCGCAAAGTTTCGCCGCCGGCGGCGACCAGTTCCAATAAATACATGCCAGGCTCAGCGGGGGTGAATTGCCACGGCGCGCCCGCTGACAGTGTGGTCGCGGCAATCTCGGCAAACCCGCCGGCCAGTCCGCGGCACAGGCGCAAACGCCCGCGGCCGCTGACGGTCAGTGTCTCGCCGAGTTGCAGCAACCGGCCGGGCTGGATGGAAAATCCGTCGCTCACCGTCAGCCTCCCTCACGCGCAGCGGCGCCTTACAGATACTTCGCCGCCTGCGCGTAGGCCGGCTTGATGTGGGCGCCGGCGATGTTGATGAGATCTTTCCACAAGTCGCGCAAATCCTTGCTATACGGCCGCACCGGATAACTCATCATCGCGCGCGCCATCAGGCGCGGGTCCTCGGTCGCCAAGGCGTCGCCGAGCATGGTCTGGTGCGCGGCAAGGCTGGCGGTGAGACCTTGCACGATGTCGGGAATCTCATACGGTGCCGCCGAGGCGGAGCGGATGGTGTCCTTGAACAGCACTTGCGAATACTCGACCACGTGCCGGTCCTTGATGCCCGCGATGGCGCCCTGGTTCGGGCGGCTGGTGGCGATGCCCAGTTTTTCCACGCCGGAGACCGCCTTGAAGATGCGGACGAAAATGTCCTGGTCCGCGCGCTTGAACCGCTGGTCGCCGCTGCGGTGCCAGTGGTTTTGCCAAAAGTCATCGGTGAGTTCCTCCTTGAGCGGCGCCTGGAACGTGCGGTCGTCCTCGAGGCGCGCGGCGCGGCTCTTCGCGGCGGCGGCGTCAGCGTCAGCGGCGGTGACGGGTTTGAAATTGGCGCGGTCATTGGCCACCCACTCGTCGTACATCAAGTGCGCCATGCCGTCGCCCTCGGTGGAAAACACCAGCACGCCGAGGTCGCGCCAGAAGCGCACGAGCTTGGTGACGCTGTTGGTGATCATCTTCTTCGCGCCGTCGTTCCACCACGGCTGCAACTCGCACATCTGCCAGTCGGGCGTGATGCGTTTGTTCAATTCGCCGAACAATTCCTTGCCCTGCCACGTGCCGCGCAGGATGTAGCTGATGTGGTTGATGCCGGCGGCCTCCACTTGCAACTCGGCGGATTCCTCGTCCTGGCCGAAAATGCGCGCGATGTCCCACAAGTGATTAGTAAACCCGCCGCACACGCCCAGCGCCTTGATTTTGGTGTGGTTGTTGACCATGCCGGAAATCACGGCCACGGGGTTGACAAAGTTGATGAGCCACGCTGACGGACAGAGTTTTTCCATCTCGCGGGCGATGTTGAGCACGACAGGCGCGATGGTGATGCCGCACAAATCGCCGCCGGGCGAGACGTTGTCGCTGTTGATGTAGCCGCGTGTTAGCGACGGTTCATCGGCGAGCATATACGCTTGCGGGCGCATGGCCGGCAGGATGGTGCCGACCACATCGGCGCCGGTCAGCGCCTCGGCGAGATTGTCGCCCCACTTGACGGCGCAACCGGTATCGCGATGCTCCGGGCTTTTCAACAACAACCGGCCCAGCGCCTCGGCGCGACCGACATTCAAGTCATACAAATAAACCTCGCCCTTCGCCAGCATCCCCGGCACCGCCAGCGCGCTGCGAATGATGCCTAACACCCGGTAAGAACCGCCGCCAATAATGGTAATTTTCATAAGTGAAGTGGGGAGCTTTGCCGTTTCCCTGAAAAATGCAAGCGGGAAAATATTTTGTTTTATATATGCGGAACGGCATGGTCAGCGGCGGTTTGTCTTGGCGGAGAAACTCCGGCCACGAAGACGCGCCGGCGCGCAGGATGTTTTATAACAAAACTTCGTGCCTTGGTGTCTAGTTGATTCCGGTAAAATCCCGGGCAAGCTGTTGCCTGAGTCTGGCACCGCTGTCGCGCCCGGCCGGTTCGGCTAAAATCGCGCCATTAAACATCGCCCTGAGACCATACCTGACCGTGTGCGCATTCACACCCAGTTCCTTGAAAAAGCGCCACAAGTTGGCGAAGATGTAATAAAAAGTCCGCCACGTGCGGATTTCATGCGCGCCAAGGTAAGTGGTATTTTGTAACAAGGAACAGGCCTTAATATGCGCTGACTCGCTTCCCTTGCCGGTTGCCGGATACAAATGAGGAGTCACCACCCAGGGAACCAACACTCCGCCATATTGTCGGCAAATGCGCATGGAAAATTCCAAGTCATCCCCTTGCATCCAAAAATCGTCGCGGTGCAAACCGGACTCTTTGACGGCCCGACTTTTCACCAAACAGGAAACCCCTGTGCACCAGTAAATCGGCACCAACTGGACGCCGAAATAATTTTGCACATCGCGCGACGAGCGAAAAGCTTTGCGGATTTTTCTAGGCACCGGCTTGACCGCGTCCGGCAGGCCGAACAATTCGCCTGCGGGAGTGGTACAAATCGGTGTGATGATGGCGGCCGTCGTCTGACGGTCAGCGTCCAGCAACTGCTCAAGCGTATGAGGCTCCGGCGCCGCGTCGTCGTCCATAATCCAGAAATGGGACAGTTGTTCGCCCCATTCCTTGAAAGCATATTCCTCGCCGGTCTTCAAAGCCGCGCTGCAACCAAGATTCACTGGCAGCGGCAAATAATGAAACCGCGCGCCGAAACTTTCCACTAACGTCTTAATGTCAGCCTCAGCGGCATTGTCAAGTACTACCACCTGGTCCGGCGGATGAGTTTGGCGTTCGAGGCAATCCAGGCAGCGTTTCAGTTCATTGCGACGCCGGTAAGTGGCAATCAACACCACCAAATGTTTTTTCGTCATGGAAGTTTTCATAAAGGGTAAAGCTTGACGAACGCGGGAGCGTAATTCCCCTCTGCGAGAGGGGAATGATTTAGTGGCCGCCACATGCCGCTTCTGTGTTTGCCTGTATAGGGAATATGTTGGATAAAAAGGGACCGGAAAAATAGTCGGCGTGACTTAGAGCGAGAGAGCGAGAGAGCGAGAGAGCGAGAGAGCGAGAGAGCGAGAGAGCGAGAGAGCGAGAGAGCGAGAGAGCGAGAGAGCGAGTAATTTACTCGTCCAGCGCCTACGTTGTCAAGCTCAAAAATCATAGTGAGTAAGCTAACGAGCTGCTGGAGAGTGTCAAGGGGAAATGAAAAAGTTTTTTTAAGTTGACGCGGTTCCGCGTAACTTAAAAAACTTCCCTCTCCCCCCCCTTTGGTGTCTTGGTGGTTCAATTTTCTGATGGCTTTGTCGCCGTGACGCGGCATGATTACCCGCTGATGCTGGCGAAAAGAGTCATACCTTGCCTGGATGTGGACGGCGGGCGCGTGGTCAAAGGCGTGCGCTTTGTGGCCATTCGCGACGCCGGCGATCCGGTGGAGGCGGCCATCGCTTATGACCGGCAAGGCGCGGACGAACTGGTCTTCCTCGACATCACCGCGTCCAGCGACGGGCGGGCGACGATGCTCGACGTGGTGCGGCGCACGGCGGAAAACGTGTTCATGCCGCTGACCGTGGGCGGCGGCATCCGCAGCGTCGAGGATATGCGGCAGCTGTTGCGCGCCGGCGCGGACAAAATCAGCGTCAACACCAGCGCCGTGCAACGGCCCGCGCTCATCAGCGAGGGCGCGGCGGCGTTCGGCTGCCAGTGCATCGTGTTGGCGATTGACGCGAAACGCCGCGCTGACGGTGACGGCTGGGAAGTGTACACACACGGCGGACGGACGCCGACGGGTCGCGACGCGCTGGCCTGGGCGCGCGAGGGCGAGCGGCGCGGGGCGGGGGAGATTTTGCTAACGAGCATGGACGCCGACGGCACGCAGGCGGGCTATGATTTGGCGTTGACGCGGGCGGTTTCGGAGGCGACGGCGCTGCCGGTCATCGCCAGCGGCGGCGCGGGCCGGCTGGAGCATTTCGCCGAGGCACTGACGGTGGGCGCGGCGCAAGCGGCGCTGGCGGCGAGCTTGTTTCATTTCGGCCAGTTGACGATTCCGCAGGTCAAGGCGTACTTGGCGGAACGGGGAGTGGTGGTGAGGGGAGGAAAATGCAAAATGTAAAAATCAAAATGCAAAGTTGCAGTGTAAAATGCAAAATTGGCTGGCGCAGGTGGCCGGCGGCGGGAGCTAATTTTGCATTTTACACTGCAACTTTGCATTTTGATTTTTGAATTTTTAATTATTAACCGCCATGACCAAAGAACAATTCATCGCCTTGGCCGCCCACGGCAACCTGATTCCGGTCTGCCGCGAACTGGTCGCCGACCTGGAAACACCAGTGTCAGCGTTCATCAAGCTGGACACCGGCGCGCACACGTTCCTGCTGGAATCGGCGGAAGGCGTGGAGCGGTTCGGGCGCTACTCGTTCGTCGGCAGCGACCCGCACATCATTTTCTCCCAGCGCGGCCGGCGCGTCACCATCAGCGAGGGCGGGGTGACGCGGGAATTTGACACCGACGGCGACCCGCTGGACGAGTTGAAAAAAGTGATGGACCGCTACCGGGCCGTGCCGGTGGACGGGTTGCCGTTGTTCAGCGGCGGCGCGGTGGGCTGGCTCAGTTACGAGGCCGTCCGGTTTTTCGAGCCGACGGTGCCGCGCGCCGCTGACGATGACCTCAGGCTGCCGGACGCCTATTTCATCGTCAGCGACACGCTGCTGATTTTCGACCATCTCACCCGCCGGCTGCGCATCGTCGCCAACGCGCACGTCACCGGCTCACCGGCGGCGGCCTACGACGCGGCGCTGAACAAAATCGCGGCCATCGCGGAAAAATTGCGCGGCCCCATCGCCCACCCGCTGCTGGAGGCGCGCGGCGACCTGCCGACGCCGCCGCACACGCCGAACATGACCCGGGACGAATACGTCCGCATGACCGCGAGGATGCAGGAGCACATCGCCGCCGGCGACATTTTCCAGGTGGTGCCCTCGCAGCGGTTCGCCGTGCCGTTCACGCGCGACGCCATCGAACTCTACCGCGCGTTGCGCTACATCAACCCGTCGCCGTACATGTTTTGTCTCAAACTCGGCGCCGTCGCGCTGGTCGGCTCCTCGCCGGAGACGCACGTGCGCTGCGTGGACGGCAAAATCGAGATGCACCCCATCGCCGGCACCCGCCCGCGCCAGGCGACCGCCGCCGCTGACGATGAGATGGCGCGCGAATTGCTCGCCGACCCGAAGGAGCGCGCCGAGCACCTGATGCTGGTGGACCTCGCGCGCAACGACGTGGGCCGCGTGTGCCGCTACCACTCGGTCAAGGTCACCGACTTCATGACCATCGAAAAATACTCGCACGTCATGCACATCGTCTCGCACGTGGTCGGCGAACTCAACGACGGCCACTCGGCCTACGACGTGCTGCGCGCGACCTTCCCGGCGGGCACCGTCAGCGGCTCGCCGAAAATCCGCGCCATGCAAATCATCGCCAGCGGCGAGCCGACGTGCCGCGGCACCTACGCCGGCGCGGTGGGTTATTTCGGTTTTTCCGGCAACCTCGATTCGTGCATTTTGATTCGCACGGTGTTGTTGCAAAACGGCGTCGCCTACATCCAGGCCGGCGGCGGCTTGGTGGCGGACTCGACGCCCATCGGTGAATACAACGAAAGCGCCAACAAGGCCAAGGCCGCCATGAAGGCGCTGGCGCTGGCGGAGACGCTTTAAAGGCAAAGATTAACCGCGGAGACGCGGAGGCGCGGAGATTTTTTATTGATGAACCACCAAGACACGAAGGCTATTTTTCAAATAAACCTTCGTGCCTTGGTGTCTTCGTGGTGCAAATGGTCTTTAGAATTGGTGGCGGTAGCCCGCTGTTAGGCCCCAGGGCTTGTCATACTTATCACCAAAGCTCGCCTCGTAGTCGAGGTGGAGTTGGTTGTTGGCGTCGAGTTGCCAGATGATACCGCCGCCTACTTCTGCGCGGGCACCGTCAGTGTTAGCGCGGGTGTGTTGGTAGCCGTTTCTGATGGTGCCGCCGCTGCTGATGGTTTCGACGCCGCTGACCTTGATGTAGGGCTGTAATGCGCCGCTGTTGGTGAGGTTGATGGTGCGGCCAAACAATGAGCCGATGCGGAATTGTAGGGCGTCGAGGTCTTGGGCGCTGATGGTCATGGGGCCAGCTTGATAGTTTTCGGCGAGGATGTGGAGGTAGTTTACTTGGAGTTGCGGTTCTATGAACCAATCATCAGTGAAGGTGAACTTGTTGCCGATTTCGATGCTGCCGCCGAGGTTCACGTCGCTGTAGCTGGCGGTGAGTTGGGTGTTGCCGTAGGGGGCTTTCAAGTCGTTGTTGACACTGGCAGCCTTGAAGGTGGCATCTATATAGAAGCCGCTGCTGTGTAACCACGTGGCGTAAAGGCCGCCATAGTAACTGTTAATCTCACCGTCAGTGCCGGGGGTACGGTAGTCGAGGTCGCTGCGGCCGTAGCCGGCGTACACTCCAAGATACAAGTCACTGTCAGCGTTGATAGTGAACTTATGGTCAGTGCCGAGGTCAACGCCGTAGATGAGTTGTTCGTAGGCTTTGCCGGCGACTTGGCTGCCGATGTTTAGCTGTTGGCCGTAGCTTCTTATCCAGATGTTTTCGATGAGGCTGTTGTATGGAGCGCGGACATCCTTGTCCGCTTGCGGGCGAGACGCCCGCGTTCCATAGCGCAACTCGCCCATGCGCTTGAGTAAACTGTTTTGCTGGGCGAACCACATGCTTTGCTGGACGGCGATGGCGCTGTTTAAGACCGCTCCTGCGGGGCTGACACCGTCTTCTTTGACGGTGATGGTGCCGTCGGGGTTGGGGGTGACGATTAGTGTTTCCAGGCCCCAGTTTACTTCGTCCCAGGTCCAGTGTTCGGTGCCGTTGCCTGTTACGACGTTGGGGAGGACTTGGTTGGGGTTGGCTTGACCGTCGCCGGTGGCGTTGAGGTGGATTTTACCTGCACCGTCAGCGGTGCCGGTGACGGTGAGGGCGCCGCCTTCGCCGCTGTCGTTGTCGAGGTTGATGGTGATGGTGCCGTCGTTGGTGAGGTTATCGACGGTGACTTGGTGATCGCCGATGGTGATGGTGCCGGCGTTGGTGACATCGTTCAGGCGGGAGTTGTCGGTGATGGTCCACTCGCTGTTGGTGCCGAGGTTAAGGTTGCCGCCGTCCCAGGCGCCGCGGCCGGTGGCACCATCGGTGATGGTGATGGTGATTTGGCTGTGGTCACTTTGTGTGAGGTCGCCGGTGAAACTGCTGCCGGGGCCGCTGACGGTGACATCGATGACGGCGTTGTCATTGCCGCTGACGGTGCCGCTGATGGTGGCGTTGTTGCTGCCGGTGATGGTAATCGTGCTGTCGTTGCTACCGAAGACATCGCCGGTCAGGGCGCTGTCGTTCAGGCTCAGGGTCAGTGCACCGCCGCCGCTGTTAGTGACGTCGCCGATGATGCCGCTGCCGCCGTTGATAAGAATATTCATGGTTCCAGTGACAAAGTTCGTGCCGGTGACAATGCCGCCGGCCGTCGTGGTATCCACATCGCTTAAAATCACATACGTCGCGCCGGCCACTCGGTTTTCCACATGCAACAAATCCCCTCCCTGCGATGACAAGGTGCCGCCACGCACGATGATGCTCTTTGCAATGCCTGACATATCCAGGACTACGTTGGTGCCTGTGACGGACAACGAACTGTTGTTCAACTCCACCGAGCCGCCATTGCCGCCGCACAACACGCCCGCGGCAGACGACCTGATGTCCGAGTCATTCACAATGATTTGTCCCGCCCCCGTGGTCAATAACGCCGCGGCGCTTGATTCGCCAATGCCGCCGACCCCCGCCTGTAAACCGAGGCATTCAATCGTCGCCCGGTTTAATTCCACATATCCATCTCCGGTGACCACTACTCCGCGCCCACGAGTACCACTGGTTTTGACTGTCAAATCATTGGCAATCAGAGTGCCGCTGGCCATCAATCCCCATGCGTCTTCCCCGCTGGTGGTGATGGTGCCGCTATCCAGCACCGAAAAAGTCCCGCTGCCGGTGCTGATGACAATCCCTGTTCCGCCGTTGGTGGTTACGTCGAAGTTTTTCAAATAAACCGAGGAATTCTCCACATAAATCCCTTGATTGGTTTGGACGACGGTAATGGAAATATTTTCCAAATGCGCGGTTGAAGTGCCATATACCCTGACTCCCGGCCCCACCAGCGCGCTAATCGTGCTACTGTATAAAACCAACGACCCCTGCTCGTAAACATTGGCACCGAATCTGCCGTTGCCGTTGTTATGGGTGGCGCTGAGGGTGATGTTGGTGCCGCTGTACTGTACACCGCTGCCACTGACTTGCAGGGCGGCGTAGGAATCGGTGCTTTCGTAGATCCGGTCCGATTCCGTCACGGTGCCGGTGTTGACGACTTTGTTGTCCGCGAAGACATTCAACGCGGAGGCGCTGAGGGCGCAGAAGGTTAAGATTCGGGTTAGGGTTTTCAGTATGGGTGTGTTCATAAGGATTTTTATCCGCAGATTACGCAGATTTTTTTTAATCGGTTTAATGGCCGCGAAAGAACGCAGAGAACGCAGAGATTTTTAAAGGTTTTTCTTTGCGTTCCTTGCGTTCTTTTGCGGCCATTTTTGTAGTTAGTTGGCGCCCTCGGAGTGTTTGGCGGTGTAGGCTTTGGCGCCGAGGACGATGATGTCGCCGGGGATGGCGACGGGGTTGGCTTTTAAAAAGCCGAGGAGTTGGATGTTCCAGATTT
>JAISBF010000211.1 GCA_031266335.1 Verrucomicrobiales bacterium | reverse complement strand
AAGGCGGTTTGGGCCTTGGTGACCAATTCCTCCAATTGCGCCAGCTTGTCGCCGGGGATGTTCCACTTGGCAGGGGCTTGATTTTCGCGGCAACGCTCGGTGATGTTGCGGGTGTAGCCGATTAGTTCAATCGGCTTGGTGGGGATTTTCCCTTGATGATGGCTGGGCATGGTGTTTTTCCTTGGTTTGGTTGTTATTGGTTGATGGATAACGGGTTAAATGTGCTGATAAACGGGGATACGGTCGGTTTGGACGCAAAAAAGGTACGTACTTTTCGGGAAAACGTACGTACCGATTCCAAAAAGGTACGTACTTTTCGGGAAAACGTACGTACCAATTCCAAAAAGGTACGCACCTTTCGGAAAAACGTACGTACCGATTCCAAAAAGGTACGTACCTTTCGGGAAAACGTACGTACCAATTCCGAAAAGGTACGTACCTTTTTGGAAAAAGTACTGATGAATCCGGGGAACCTACCCGTCTCCCCGCCCCGCGCCGCTGACGCTGGCGGGCGGTATCCTGCCACATGGGGAATGAAACGGGTAAAAACTGGCGGGGAAATTAAGGAATCAGGACAAGAGTCATACTCAGCGTGAGCGCGTGAGCGCGTGAGCGCGTGAGCGCGTGAGCGCGTGAGCGCGTGAGCGCGATTCACTTACGTTATGACTTATCTCTCTCATCTTCAGCGGGTTAGCGGGGCGTTACTTTAGCTTAGACTATCATGCTTTCTTGGTAGTTAGTAGATAGCATGTAGTAGGTAGTATCTGTTTTTCCCGATAACGGGGTGGGACATTATATAATCAGGCGGACTTGCGCAAGGTTTTTTTTCGTTTTTTTATTTATTCGTAACGCAATGCTTCAATCGGGTCCAGGCGTGAGGCTTGCAGGGCGGGCCAGTAGCCGAAGCAGATGCCGACCAGGCCGGAGAAGCCGCACGAGAGGAAGATGGCGAACACGGACGGCGCCAGCATCCAGCCTTGAATCAGGCTGACAATCAGGATCGCCACCCAGCCCAGCAGCACGCCGACGATGCCGCCGCTGACGCACAGTACCACGGACTCGATGAGAAATTGCACGCGGATGTCGCGGCTGCGGGCGCCGATGGCTTTGCGCAGGCCGATTTCGCGGGTGCGCTCGGTGACGCTGACCAGCATGATGTTCATGATGCCGATGCCGCCCACGATTAGCGAGATGGCCGCCACGCTGGCCAGCAGGCGCGAGATGGTGTCGGTCATGCCTTTCATCGCGTTAATCATCTGGCGGTAGTCGCGCACTTGGTAGCTGTCGCCGATGGTGGCGGGGATGCGCGGCCAGGTGCGGGAGAGTTTGAGCAGGTCGTCCATCACCTGGTCGATGTCCTCCTCAGTGGCGGCGCTAACGTCGATCTGGTCAACATACTGCCGCCCGAGCACGCGATACATGGCGGTTTGCAACGGAATCTCGATTTTGTCGTCGTCGTCCCACGGGCCGTTGGCGCCCTTGGTGGGCAGGACGCCGATGACTTTGAACGGCACGCGGTTGATGGTGATGTCCTGCCCGATGGGGTTGTCGAAGCCGAACAGGTCCTTGACGACGGTGGCGCCGAGCACGGCGAGGCGCTTGCGGTCGTAGCATTCCTGCATGGTGAAGTAGCGGCCGTATTGCGGCGCCGAGCTATAGACCTGCTGCTGGCCGGGCAGCGCGCCGTAAACGGTGGTGTTGGTGTTGGTGTTGCCGTGGACGATTTGCGCGTTGCCGCGGACGGTGGCGGTGACGCCGTTGACGTTGGGGATTTTCCCCTCGACGCTGAGGGCGGAGGACAGGGTCAGGCGCGTGACCACGCCGCGCGCGCTTTTGACGCCGGCGACTTTTTGCGGGGCGGGGCTGATGGTGACGCGGTTGGCGCCGAGGCGCTGGAGTTGCTGCTTGACGGACGCCTGCGCGCCGTCGCCCAGCGCGAGCATGACAATCACCGCCGCGACGCCGATGATGACGCCCAGCGCCGAGAGCGCGGTGCGGAGTTTGTTGCCCAGCAAGCCGCGCAACGCCTGCTTCAGGTTGGTCTTCCACAGCGTCAGCGCGGGGGAATCGAGAGTTTTCAGTTGGTCAAATTTTTGCCGCCAGGAAGTTGGCGCGGCGGCATCGTCAGCGGCCGGGAGGTCGCCGGCCGGTCCGGGGTCTGGTTCGGCGATGGCGGCGGCGCTGACCGCGCGGGCGTTGTGCGTCCTGGTGTCCTCGACCACGCGCCCGTCGTGGATGCGGATGACGCGGTCGGCGTTGGCGGCGATGTCCGGCTCGTGCGTCACCAAAATAATGGTAAACCCGTCGCGGTGCAGCTCGCGCAACAGTTTCATGATTTCCTCGCCGCTTTGCGAGTCGAGGTTGCCGGTGGGTTCGTCGGCGAGGACGATGGGCGGTTTGCGCACCAGCGCGCGCGCGATGGCCACCCGCTGCTGCTGGCCGCCGGACATTTCGTTGGGTTTGTGGTGCGCGCGGTGGCCGAGGCCGACACGCTCCATCAACGCCGCCGGCGTCCCGCCGCGCTGCCGGCCCTTGGCGTAGATCAGCGGCAGCTCGACGTTCTCCAGCGCGGTCAGGCGCTTGAGCAGGTGGAATTGCTGGAAGACGAAGCCGATGTTTTCCGAGCGCAGGCGGGAAATTTCGTCGTCGCTCATGGTGGCGGTGTCGCGGCCGTTGATGGTCAGCGTGCCACGGTCGGGGCGGTCGAGCAAGCCGATGGCGTGGAGCAGCGTGGACTTGCCGCTGCCGCTGGCGCCGATGAGGGACACGAACTCGCCCTGCGCGATGGTCAGCGACACGCCTTGCAGCGCGTTGACGACGTTGTCGCCCATGACATAGCTTTTGCAGACATTTTCGAGGACTATCATGTCATTGTCAGCGGGCCGTCAGCGGCCGCGCGGCGCGTTGCCGGTGGTGGTGGCGCGAGCTTTGTTCTTGTTGTTGTCAAATTTCGGGCCGAACGAAAAGCCCGGCTGCGCGCTCTTGATCGCGAATTTCGGGCGCGCCACCCAGTCGTTTTCCACCAGGCCGGAGATGACTTCCGTGTAATTGCCGTCGCTGGCGCCGACGGTGACTTTGCGCGGCTCCGGGTGATCTTTCTCGGAGGTGGCGACGAGGACGGTGTTGTCCACGGAAATAAATTCCGCCGGCACCTTCAGCACATCGCTGACTTCATTGAGCACGAAATACACGTCCGCGGTGAGACCGCTGCGGAGGAAGGACGGCGGGCGCTCGATGACGACCTTGACCATGTAGGTTGTGACGTTGTTGACGGTGGAGGAATCGTAGGCGATTTGGAAGACGCTGCCGACCAGCCGGATTTTGTCGGAAAAGCCGCTGAGGGTGAACTCCGCGCGCTGGTCGGGCCGGATGTGGTGCAGATCGGTTTCATCCACATAGGCTTGCAAAATGAGGCGGTCGGACATCACGAATACCGTCTGCACGGGGGCGACCACTTGTCCTGGCACCACGGACAGCGCGATGAGGTGGCCGTCGAGCGGCGCGATAAGCGGCGCGGGTTTGTACACTTCCTCCCAAAACTTGACCTCCTCCTCGCCGCGCGCGCGCGCGGCGTCCAGCACGGCGGCGCGTTCGGTGGAGCTAATCCACGCGAGAATGTCGCCCTTCTTCACGTCGGAGCCTTCTTTCGCGGCAATGGAGTCAATGCGCCCCGCGATGGGCGAGGTCACGTTCAGCCGGTGTTCCGCCGCGAGGTTGCCGGTTTCCTGCAACAGCACGCGGATGTCGCCTCGCTCGACGCGGACGTAGTCAAATTTATCCGCCGCCGACGGCAGGCGCCACCACCACACCGCGACGCTGACGGCGATCAGCCCGCCGACGATGAACCAGAAATTCCTGTTCCGAGCCAGGGTTTTGAGAGTTGCGATTTGTATATTCATGGTATTGACCCGAGACCGCGTGCCTGCTCCCAGTTCGACTCCTGAATCACCGCGTCGCGCTGCGCGGCGAGGTAGCGGGTCTGGATGCTAACGTAGCTGTCGGTGTTGGTATTAAAATCCTGGAAACTCGCCTTGCCGTTGTTGTAGAGCACCTCGTAGGTTTTGTAACGCAACTCCGCCGCCGCGAGCTGGCTGGCTTGCACGGGGATGGTTTCCACCGCGTCCACGTAAGCCTTGAAGGTCTGCGCCAGCGTCAGCGCCGCCTGGTTGGTGCCGCCGCGCAGGTTGGCCAGCGTCTGGCGCAACGAGGCTTGCGCGGCGCTGACGCTGAAATAGGTGCTGCCGCCCTGAAAAATCGGGTAGCTGACGGTGATGCCGCCTCTGGCGCTGGCCGTGTCGTTCGAGAAAAAGTTGTCGCCGTCGGTGCCGCCGCTGATGCTGGCGCTGATGGTGGGCCACCAGCCGGCTTGCGCGCTTTGCACGCCGGCGCGCGCGGCCTCGGTCTGCGCCTGGTATTGCAAATAAGCCGGCGTTTGCAGCGCGAGTTTGTCAAAGTCCGGCTTCACCGGCAGCGTGCCCGGATTTAACTCGCCGTCGGCGCGCACCGGCAGCGGCAGGTTGGTCTTGCCGATGACCGTCAGCAACTGGCGCTCGGACACCTCGCGATTGCGCATGGCCTGGTTCAAGTCAAGCTGCGCCTGGTCGCGGCTGGCCACCGTCAGCAGCCAGTTGCCCTTGCTCTCGAAGCCGCCCTCAAAGCGCAACCCGATGAGCCGTTCGGTTTGCTGGCGGATGGCGAGGATGCCGCGGTTGGTCTCGACGAGTTTTTGCGCGTAGAGCAGTTGCGCGAACGCGGCTTTGAGCGCGTAGCTGGTGGCGGCTTTTTGCGAGTTGAGGCTGGCGAAGGCGTAGTTGAGCTGCGCGCGCGCGCGGTCCACGCCGGCCTGTGTGGCGAAGCCGTCGAAGATGGTCTGCGTCAGCGAGAGTTGCGCGGAAAAACTGTTGGCGTAATCGGCGCCGGCGGCCCCGCGATCGTTCCACCCGCGATTGCCGCCGATGTTGGCGCGGATTTGCGGCCAGAAATTCGAGTAAGCGCCCAGGCGCGCGGCATCGGCGTTGAGGACGTTGTTGATCGAGGCTTCGAGCTGCGGATTGTGCCGCGTGGCGAGTTCGACGCAGGTTTCCCACGTCAGGGTGGTGGCGGGCGCAACGTCAGCGTCGTCACTGACGGTGACCGTGCCGCTGACGGCGACATCGGCGGACGCCGACGGGTCAGCGCTGACCGTGTCGGCGTTTTGCGCGCGCACCAGCGTCACGCTCAGCGCCAACGCCAACAGTAGCCATCCCCTCATCGTGTTTTGCAAAAAAAAAGTTTTCACCCGTGCCATCCCGCCAATCACGTCCAGCAACGGGAGATTAAACACTCCGTGCCGTAATACGTTACAATTTCGCCGTTTTGCCCGCGGCAGTTATTCCACCATGATTTTCGAGTCGTGTTCCCGAATTGCCGCGGCCCGCGCCCGCGCCTGTTGCGCGCGCTTTTCCGGCTGATAATAAAGCGTCACCACCTTGAGATAGCTCTCCAGGGCCTTGGCCTGGTCCTGCTTTTTCTCATAGGCCTGGCCGCGGACATAATTCAAATCACTCATGATGTCCATGATTTTGGGGCCGGGCACCGGGCCGGGTTTCAACGCCTCGTCCGCTTCCTTGAGCATGGCCAGGGCGTCGTCGTATTTCTCCCGCACCAGCAGGGTGTAGGCTTTGCCAATCATGCCCTTGTATTTGTACGGGCTGTTCGGGTAGGCGTTGATGACCTTGTCGCAAAGTTGCTCGCTGTCGTGGGTTTTGCCAGTTTGCGCCAGCGATTCCGCCAAATCACCGGCCGCCTCGGCCACCCATTCCACGTCAATGCCCAGGAATTTGTCCACCAGCGGCCGCAATTTCTCAATGGCCTTGGCGTAATCCTGCTGCTCGACCGCGGCCACGCCCTCGGTCAATTCCGGCCGGAGACTCAGCTCAATCCGGTCAATTTTCGCCTTGGGAAACGGGATGCTGCCGTTGGCGGTCTTGATGAACACGCTGCCATTGGCCTCCACTTTCTGAATTTCCCCCTCGACTGGCGCGCTGTCTTTTAGGAAGATTTTGTCTTGCGCTGACAGTGATGATGGCGCTATCACTGTTGCCGCAAAAATGCATAACCATGAACAAAAAGCCGGTTTAAGCAGAATTGATGTGGTCATTTTCGTTATTCCGTATTTAATGTTTTAACAAAGTTTTAACACCAAGCTTGTAATAATCACCCGTATGTTAAGTTTTCTCAACAAAAAATTAAAATTTTTATTAATCGTGGTCCTGGCGGTCATCGGCATCTCCTTCATCTTCTTCGGACAATGGACGCCCAGCGGCCCCGGCGGCGGCACCGACACCCTGGCGCGCATCGACGGGCGCAATGTCAGCGTGAAAAATTTCCTCGCCGCCGCCCAGGCCAGCCGGGTCATCTACACCCTGCGCACCGGCCAACTGCCGCCGGACAGCGCCCAGGCTGACAATGTCTTTCGCCTGCAAACCTGGAACCGTCTGCTGGTGCTGGCCGCGGCGCGCGCCACCGGTCTCCGCGTCGGCAACGATCAAGCCTATGATTTTGTCGTCCACCATCCGCTGTTTGCCGACCAGGACGGCAAGTACTCCGCTGAGGCGTACCAAAACTTTCAACAACGGGTGCTGCAACCGCAGGGCATTGACCAAAAGCGCTTCATTGACATCGTCCGCGAGCAACTGATCTACGAGCAAACCATCCAGGGCATCGCCAGCACGGCGGTGGTGGCGCCCGCCGAGGTGCGGGAAGCCGTGGAAAAATTGTACGGCAAGGCCAGTCTCCAGTACGTCGAAATTTCCGCGGAAGCCGTGCGCAAAAACCTGCAACCGACCGAGCAGGAACTGCAAACCTTTTATAACACCAACAGCGCCGAATACGCCACGCCGGAGACCCGCGCGTTCGAGTTCGTGAAATTCCAACTCGACGCCCAGCAGGCCAAATTGAAGGACGCCGAGCGCGCCGCCGCGTTGCGCGAACTCAGCAAGAAGGCGTATGAATTCACCAACGTGTTCTTCAGCGCCTACGACGCCAAAAAACCGCTGCCCGATTTCGCCGAGACCGCGCAAAAAGCCGGCCTCACCGTCAGCGAGGTCAAACCCGTCACCAGGGAGCAACTCGGCGCCAACAGCGCCCTGCCGCCCCAGGCGGGCAGCGTCTTCACGCTGACGATGGACACGCCGGTCAGCGATTATCTCACCGCTGACGATGGCTTTGTCGTCATTCACCTGCTGGGTATCACTCCGTCCCAGCCGCAACCTTTCGCCACCGTCCGCGCCGAGGTGTTGAAAAAATACACCGACTTTTTGGTGGCCAGTCGCTTGCTGGAACAAGCCAAGGCCGTGGCCGTGAATCTGCGCGCCGCGTTGGCCGAAGGCAAAACCTGGCCGCAGGCCGCGACCGCCCAGGGGTTGAAAAACCAAACCCTGCCCGTCATCGTGCCCGCCGAAACCAAGCCGGATCCGAAGCATCCGCTGCTGGAGCGCGCCGCTTACGTTGCCGAGCAACTCCAGCCGGCCACGGTCAGCGAGCCGCTCCGCTCGCCCGACGGCGCCGTCATTTTTTACCTGGCCGCCCGCGCCGTGCCCGATGCCGAGCAAACGGCCAAGGTCGAGACCGTCACCCGCTCCCAAATCGAGCAATTACGCCGCCAGCAAATTGTCAACGATTGGCTCAATTCCCTGTTAACCTCGCCCAAAACCAGCATTCCGCAGGAAGCTTTGACCGGGCGGGAGCGCAGTTCCTGATGGCCGCCCTTACTAATCTGACCCGGGGCAACGAAATCGGAGCCAATTGTTATCAACTCGATTTCGGTGAATCCCGCGTCTTGCTTGACGCCGGAATGCATCCCAAGCGAACCGGCCGTGACGCCACGCCCAACCTCGCGCCGGCCGCTGACCGTCAGGCCGACGCCATTTTCCTGACCCACGCGCACCTTGACCACGCCGGCTGCCTGCCGCTGGCGCAACTTTGCCAGCCGGACGCCAAGGTCTTCATGAGTCCGCCCACGCGGCAGTTGGTCGAGCCGCTGCTGTTCAACTCCGTCAACGTCATGAAACGGCAGCGCGACGAACTGACCATCAGCGAGTATCCCCTGTTCACCCGCCACGATATCCAGGCAGCCATGCGGCATTGGCAGCCCCGCTCGCTTGATCGCTATTGGTCGCTGGATGGCACGCCATTGCGCGACAACGAAAATCCCGGCCTCCGCTTCCGTTTCCATCACGCCGGGCACATCGGCGGTTCCGTGATGGTCGAAATAGCAACCGCCGACCGGCGCGTCCTGTACACCGGCGACATTTGCCTGCATGACCAAACCCTCATGACCCGCGCGACCGCGCCAGCCGGCCCCTTCGACCTGCTGATTTGTGAGACCACCCGCGGCGCGCAACCCGCTGACGGTGTGTCGCGCAACCTCGCCGAGCAGTCATTGCTGGCGGCCATCCGCACCACCTTCGCGCGCGGCGGCGCGGTGCTGCTGCCGGTGTTCGCGCTCGGCAAAACCCAGGAAATGCTGGCCCTGCTCCACCAGGCGCGCTTGCGCGGCGACCTGCCCGCTAACAGTGTCCTGCACATCGGCGGCCTCGGCAAAGTGTTCACGCTGGCCTACGACGAAACCGCCGAATTTTCCGCCCGCGCGCATCGCGGCTTGAAATTGATGGGCGATGTTCGCCCACAAATTTTTGATCTGCGCAAAATTGAAAAATTCAAACCGAAGGCCGGCCACCTGTATCTGCTCCCATCCGGCATGATGACCGAAAACACCACGTCCAACACCGTCGCCACGCATTTTCTGCCGCGCGAGGAAGACTCGATTTATTTTGTCGGTTACAGCGACCCCGACTCGCCCGCCGGCCGCCTGCGTTGCGCCGCTGCCGGTGACCGCGTCACGCTGAACCCGCGTTACGGCGACCAGCCCGTGCGCTGCGAGGTGCGGCATTTTGATTTCACCTCGCACGCTGACCGTGACGCCTTGTCAAACTTCATGGTCAGCGTCAGGCCGAAAAACCTCGCTCTGGTGCACGGCGATCACGACGCCCTGGCATGGTTTCAACGCGAAATGCAGTCCCGCTTGCCCGCCGCGAACGTGTTTATCCCCGAACCGGGACAGCGGATCGCGTTCTAGCCTCAAATCAAAAACGGGCTGGAGGTGCTGGATTCCGGCTTCACGGTCATCAACTCGCGCGCCAGTTCCACGATGTCCTGCGTGCAATAAAATATCGTGCCGGTGGTCAGCACAATTTGCGTTCTGATGTCGCCCACCGGAAACTTGCTCATGTAGGCGATATGCTCCGCGTTAAGATAAGCGTAATGCAACTCGTGATTGTCAGTGCCGTACAACTGGTGGACGATGCCAAGTAACTTCATGCCGCTGACAATGCCGACTTGCGCCGGAAAATCAAGACTGCGCGGCGAGCAGTTTCAGCAGTCCCCGTTCATCAACCACCGCCCACAGGCTGGCGATTTTATCCTCCCGAATGGTAAACAACACCGCCCCCTCCCACGACACCAGCTTGCCGGTCGGATGATACCCGAAAAATTCACCGCTATGCACGCCGTGGTAGCGCATCCGGGCAAACGCCTTGTGGTCTTCCACCACCAACTCCACAATCTGCGCCGTGTAATCGGCCAACGCCGCGTGCAGGCGGTCAACATACGATTCAAAGGCGGCGTGTCCCATGCATTCATGCCCCAACGCCCCGCAAAAACTAAACGCCGGATGCAACAACTGGGGAATTTTGGCTTTGTCGTCCAGATTCCAAATGTCCTCGTAATACGACTCGATTAACTTGTGAATCTCTTTCGCTTCCATACAGCGGCCCCCGAATACTCAAACTTAATACGCCCAAAACTGGCTTATGTCGAGCATAACCTTGGCAAGCACCGCGCCGCTGGCAATGTTTTAACCACGGATGGACACGGATGGACACGGATGGACACGGATGGACACGGATGGACACGGATGGACACGGATGGACACTGATGAACACGGATAAAAAACGAAAAAAAAACTTGCACAAGACAGCCAGATTCCATATCGTTAATTCGTCCAATCGCGTTACCAAAACTCGCTGAAGATGAAAAAGGTAAGTCATAACGTAAGTACATCGCGCTCACGCGCTCACGCGCTCACGCGCTCACGCGCTCACGCGCTCACGCGCTCAGCTCAGGTATGACGCTTGCCCTGATTCCTTAATTTCCCAGTCGGTTTTTACCCATTCCATTCCCCATCTGGTAGGCAACCACCCATCAGTATCAGCGATACTGAGGAGTACCGACCCGCATCCTTATTATCCGCAGATTACGCAGATTTTCGCGGATTAAAAATTTAACCAACCAACCATAACCAACCGAAACAACCAACATGAACCCCAAACTAACCCTCCTAATCCTCTGCGCCCTCGGCGTTTGCTTCGCCCGTCGGCTCGGAGTCAGAGCGAGCGTGTGCTTGCTCGCTTTCTTTACCGCGTTGAATGTGCTCGCGCAAAACCTCATCGTCACCTCCGACACCACCGTCAGCGGCAC
>JAISBF010000191.1 GCA_031266335.1 Verrucomicrobiales bacterium | reverse complement strand
GACAAGTACGACAAACCCTGGGGCCTGACCGCCGGCTACCGTCATCAGTTCTAAAGACCATTTGCACCACCAAGACACCAAGGCACGAAGGTTTATTTGAAAAATAGCCTTCGTGTCTTTGTGTCTTGGTGGTTCATCAATAAAAAATCTCCGCGCCGCCGCGTCTCGGCGGTTAAATCTTTTAATTTTGGCTTTCTGGTGTATTCCTTGCCAATTCATGATCGCGCGTTGGCTCGCTGTTTTATTTATCTTGCTTTACGCCGGGTTGGGCGGGTTCCTGTTTTTCACCGCCGGCCAGCGTCCCGCGTCCGGCCCTCACCAGCCGGGCAAGCCGCGTCCCGCGCCGCCGCCGCGCTTCAGGATTTATTACGAAAAAGACCCGCTGCCGGAAGCATGGGCCAGGGCCTGGGCGGCGCAACAACGGGTGGAGCTCGCGCAAGTTCGCTTGCGGCAGGATGCCAATGGCGAATGGCCGCGGGATGGCGATGTCTATATCGTTTCGCCGCGCTGGTTGCAGTCGTTGCAAAGCCAGGTCGCGCTCAGCCCGCTGACCGACCGCGCGCCGCTGCGGGCGGTCAATCCCGCGTTCAGCTCGCAGCCCTTCGACGCTGACAATGCGGTCAGTGTGCCGTGGCGCTGGACGCCCTACGTGTTTTACCTGCGCCACGACAAGGCACTGCCGCGGGAGAAAAACCGCGCGGTGTTTTATTTCCGCGAATGGGTCAACGACGCCCGGTGCCTGTGGCCGAACGACTGGGATTTGCTGTTGGCGTTGCAGATTCATTACTCCGGCAAATCCGCCAATCATCAGTTCGACAATTACGCCGAGCAAATCGCCGCGTTGCGGGAAACCTGCGCCGCCGTGACCGCACCCGAGGCCGATTGCTGGCAGGCATTGCTCGACGGCAAAATCCATTGCAGTTTCCTGCCCGCGACTTACATGGAAATGGGCGTTGCCGACGAACGGCGGCGGGACATTGAAATCCAAGCACCCGGGCTGGGCAACCATATCCAGTCCGCCGGCGGCACCATCGTGTATCTTGACCAGTTGGTGATCGGCGCCGGGAGCCTGCGCGCGGATCAGGCGCGGCAGCTGATTGCCTGGCTGCTGTCGCCCGCGCAACAGGAACGGCTGATTCAGGACACGGGATATTTTCCGGTGGTCAGCAAGGTGGGGCATGAATTCGATTTCGCGCCGGCGCCCTTGCCGAAAGATTACTGGTTCAACCGCAGTGAATTTTTGGTCAATCGCCCGCCCGCTCCTCCCGCGCCGCCGCCGCCGGCGGTTAACGACCAGCCGCCGCCGCCAGCTCCTCGGCGGGATAAGTCAGAATCTCCGCCAGCGTCGGATGGTAGTGCGGGATGCGCAGCAACTCGCTGACGGTGGCGCGATAATTCATCGCCACGACCAGTTCGTGAATCAACTCCGACGCGTGCGGGCCGACGATTTGCGTGCCGAGTATCGCACCGTCAGCGGCAGCGGCGATGAGTTTCACGAAACCGTCGGTGGCGCCCATGATCAGCGACTTGCCGTGATCGTTGAACGGGTACTTGGCCACCAGCACCGCCCGCCCGCGCGCCGCCGCCGCTTTTTCCGACAGGCCGACCGCCGCCAGTTCCGGCGAGGTGAACACAATTTCCATCGTCAGCCGATAATCCATTTTTTCGCGCCTGGGGTCGCCGCGCAACAACCGCGCCGCGTTGCGCGCCGCCGTTTCTCCCTGTTGAACCGCCAGGTGCGCCGCCTCGTGCGGCCCGCATACGTCACCGGCGGCGAAGATGTGCGGCTGCGAGGTCCGCAACGCGCGATTCACTTGCACCCGCTGACCGTCAAGTCTCACCCCCGCGTTGGCCGGCAGCAGCGGCGTCACGCGCGGCGTGCGGCCGAGCGCGCACAAAATTTCCGTCACCGTCACTGTCAGCGTCCGGCCGTTTTGCCTAAAGCGCACCTGTTTGTTATGCCCCGACTTCCTCACGGCCAGCAATTCCGTGCCGAGGCGCACCTTCATCCCCTCGCGCCGGAACACGTCGGTCAGCACGTTCGCCAAATCCGCGTCCTGCGAACTCAGTACTTGCCCGCTGCGCTGAATCAAGGTGGTTTTCACGCCGAGCCGTTGAAAATACTGCGCAAACTCCAGCGCCACCGCGCCGCCGCCCAACACCGCGATGCTTGCCGGCGGCCGGTCCAGCCGCAGCGCCTCGTCGCTGGTGATAAAACCCGTTTCCCGCAAACCCGGCACCGCCCGCGCGCTGACCGTGGAACCCGTGGCGATGATAAAAGCCCTGCCGCTGACCGTGAATTTTTTCCCGCCGCGCCGCGTCACGGTCAGCGTGTGCCGGTCAACAAACGACGCCTGGCCGCGAATGAAAACGAAATTCCCTTTTTCCAATTGCGCGCGCCGGTACGCCGCAAATTCCCCGACCAGCGCGTCCTTGCGCCGCTGGATTTTTTTCCAGTCCGCCCGCGCGCCGCTGACGGTGAGACCGAATTCCCCGGCGCGCTGAAGGTCGTGCAACCGGTGCGCCGATTCCAGCAGCGCCTTGGTCGGCATACAGCCCCGCAAAACGCACAAGCCGCCGACCTCGCGCCCGCCCTCGATGACCGCGACGCTGAGGTTCAGCGCCGCCGCGGTCCGCGCCGCCGCGTAGCCGGCGCTACCGCCGCCGATGATGACCAAGTCGTAGGGTTTCATTTTCAAACGCAAATCTCAAAACTCATATCTCAAAACCATAATGAGTTAACTAGATAACGAGTTACAGTTTTGAGCTTTGAGGTATGAGCTTTGAGTTTTCTAATCAACAATACTTTTCCAGCGTCGGCGATTCGTCCAGCCGCTCGCGCGTGCTGTGGTATTTCGAATAGAGGTAGCGGCAGGCGTTGACATTGCTGCGGGTCACCACCGCCGCCCGCTCCAACCCTTGTTCGGACAAATATTTCAAACTGCGCCACAACAACAGCGCGCCCCAGCCGCGGCAATGATATTCTTCCAGCACACAAACGCCGGAAACCAACTGGCGTGGCGCATCCGCGGCGACGCACAGCACGCTGACGCCCACCGTGCGCCGTCCATCCTGCAACATCAGCACCTTGAGGTCCTTTTCTCCCATGCCGCGCAACACCACTTCCCGCAACTCCTTGAGCCGCGCCGCTCGCGCCACGCCCCACCCCTGCTCCGCCTGGTAAGTCCGCTCCAGCACCGTCACAATGGCGCGCCCCTCGGCCTCCTCGCCCAGGCGAATGGTCAAGCCCGCGCCGGCCTTTGGTTCCTCGGCCGGCAGCTTTTTCAAATCCCAGTTAAAACGAATCCATTCAGGTTTAAACATTGCTTTTAATCTGAAACGCTCCGGCCAATTGGCAAGAAATTTCCCGTTCGGGGAGGACTCCGGCCACGAAGACGCGAAAGTTTGTTTGCCAACACCCTTCGGGTTTTGGTGTCTTAGTGGTTCATCTTAAATCATCAAAGTCCCAGTCGCGCGGCGCGCATCTTCAGCCAGGACTCGGCGTTACGGTAAGCGGGGCAAAATTCTTCGACCAGTTGCCAGAAGCGCGGCGAGTGATTCATTTCGCGCAGATGGCAGAGTTCGTGGATGATGATGTAATCGCGCACAAAGTCGGGCGTTTGCACCAGCCGCCAGTTCAGCGAAATCGCGCGGCGCGGCGAGCAGGAACCCCAGCGGGAACTTTGGTCGCGGATGGTGACGCGCGACGGTTGCAGTTTCATCGTCAGCGCCAGTTCGCCCACGCGCGGCGGCAGTTGGCGGTTGGCGAGCCGCCGGAGCTGGCTCTCGACCAGCGGGCGGAAGTTCACGGTTTCGGGGCGCGCGGGGAACGATTCCGCGCCGAGGCGCACTGTCAGCGTGTCGCCGCGCGGAGTCACCGTCAGCGGCAAAATCTCGCCGCGCAACAACACCTCCGTCCCCGCGCCCCAGCTTTTCGGCGGCACCAGCGCGGCGTCGAGTTTGCGCAACTGATGTTCAATCCAGCGCGCCTTGCCGTGGACAAACGCCAGGCCCTCGCGCTGACTGCCGCGGCGCGGGATGGTCAGCCGGATGGAGCGGTCGGCGCGCACGTAAATTTGGTAGCGTCGCGCCCGCCAGTTGCGCCGCGCGTGGATGGCGTGCCGCGCGCCGCTGATGGTGAGAAAATCCGTCGCCGCATGGTCAGCGGCTGGCTCCGGCGCCTGGAACAAAAATGTCAACTGGTCGAGCACGCCGGGCACGGTAGCAGAATAGCGCGGGTTTGTACAGCCGGGGTTTCGCCGCTGACGGTGATACTTCACCCGGTATGACGGGGAGAAACTCTGAACCACGAAGACACGCAGGATTTTTTAAGCAAGAGTTAAACGCGGAGACGCAGAGGCGCGGAGGTTTTTTATTGATGAACCACCAAGACACCAAGGCACGAAGGCTATTTTTCAAATAAACCTTCGTGCCTTGGTGTCTTCGTGGTTCGAATTGTTTTTAGAATTGATGGCGGTAGCCTGCTGTTAGACCCCAGGGTTTGTCATACTTGTCGCCGAAGGAGGCTTCGTAGTCGAGGTGGAGTTGATTGTTGGCGTCGAGTTGCCAGATGAGGCCGGCGCCGAGTTCGGCTCTGGCGCCGTCGGTGTTGGCGCGGGTGGATTGGTAGCCGTTTTTGAGGGTGCCGCCGCTGCTGATGGTTTCGACACCGCTGATCTTCACGTAGGGCTGTAACGCGCCGCTGTTGGTGAGGTTGATGGTTCTGCCGAATATGCTGCCGATGCGGAGTTGCAGGGCGTCGAGGTCGCTGGCAGTGATGGTCATGGGGCCGGTGGTGTAATCCTCAGCGAGGATGTGCAGGTAGTTGACTTGGAACTGAGGTTCGACAAACCAGCTGTCTTGAAAGGTGAACTTGTGGCCGATTTCAATGCTGCCACCAAGGTTTACGTCGCTGTAGTTGGCGGTGAGTTGAGTGGTACCATATGGGGCTTTCAAGTCATTGTCCACGCGGGCGGCTTTGAAGGTGGCGTCTATATAGAAGCCGCTGCTGTGTAACCAGGTGGCGTAGAGGCCGCCGTAGTAGGAGTTAATCTCACCGTCAGCGCCGGGGGTGCGGTAGTCGAGGTCGCTGCGGCCGTAGCCGGCATAGACTCCAAGATACAAGTCACTGTCAGCGGACAAGGTGAATTTGTAGTCGGTGCCGAGGTCAACACCGTAGATGAGTTGTTCGTAGGCGCGGCCTGCTACTTTGCTGCCGACGTTTAACTGTTGGCCGTAGCTTCTGAGCCAAATATTTTCGATGAGGCTATGGTATGGAACGCGGACATCCTTGTCCGCCAGCGGGCGGGACGCCCGCGCTCCATAGCGCAAGTCGCCCATGCGCTTGAGCAAACTGTTTTGCTGCGCGAACCACATCGCTTGTTGGATCGCTACGCTGCTGTTGAGGACGGCGCCGGCGGGGCTGGTGCCATTTTTCACGAAGTGGTCGCCGTCCTTGATGA
>JAISBF010000123.1 GCA_031266335.1 Verrucomicrobiales bacterium | reverse complement strand
ATATTTCACCGATGGCTGGGAACGCAACTATCTCGCGCAGAGACGCGGAGCCGCAGAGTTTTTTAATTAAATTAACTCCGCGGCTCTGCGGCTCTGCGCGAGATTTGTTTGCGCTGCCGCCCCATCCTGCCGACCTATGGAGCGCGGGCGTCTCGCCCGCTTCGTTGCCGGCTGGAAGCCGGCGCTCCCAGTGGTCAGCGACGACGGCGCAGCATGGTCAGCCGGATTTCGCCGTAATTGACCTCGCCGCCGTTGGCGTTGAAAAACACGCCGCCCGTCCCAGCGCCGCGTAAACGGCGATTTGCAACGCCAGCGGCAGCGGCGTGTCGCCGTGCCACAAGCCCACCAGCGCCCCGCCCGCCGCGCCCAAAATGAATTGGCTGATGCCCAGCATCGCCGAGGCGCTGCCCGCCGCCGCCGCGAACGGTTGCATGGCCAGCGCCGTCGCGTTCGGAAAAATCACCCCCAGACTCGCCAGCGTCACGAACAGCGCCGCGAAAAAAGCGGGAAACCCGCCCCACCCCGTCCACGTCACCAACGCCAGGATCAGCGTCAGGCCCAAATTGCACCACAGCCCCTGGCGCAACAGCCACTCGGCGGCGCAACGGCGCAGCAGCCAGGAATTAAGCTGGTTGCCAAGATACAGGCCGACGGAGTTCGCCGCGAACAAACCGCCGAACCAGGCCGCCGGCACGCCGTACAATTCGATGAAAATATGCGGCGAATCGGCGATGTAAGTGAACAACACGCCCGCCGCGCAGCCCAGCGCCAGCGCCGGCCCGAGGAACCGGCGGTCGGCCAGGATGCGCCCGTAGCCGCGAAACACCGCCCACACATGCCCGCGCGCGCGCCGGTCGCGCGGCAGGGTTTCCTCGACCAGCAGCGCCACCGCCAGGCAGCACAGGCCCCCGAACACCGTCAGCACCCAGAAAATCGTCCGCCACCCGGCGCCAGTCAGCAACAGGCTGCCCATGAACGGCGCGACAATCGGCGCGATGCCGCTGATAATCATCATCAGCGAGTAAAACCTTGCCGCGTCCGCCGCCTCGAACTTGTCCCGCACAATCGCCCGCGCCACTACCATCCCCGCCGAGCCGCCCAGCCCCATGAAAAACCGCGCCACCGTCAGCGTCTCCACCGAGCGCGTCAGCGCGCCCGCCACCGTCATCACGCTAAACAACGCGCAGCCCGCCAGCAGCGGCAGCCGCCGCCCGACGTGGTCGCTCAGCGTCCCCCACAGCAACTGCCCCGCCGCCAGGCCCAGCAAAAACACCGCCAGCGTCAATTGCACGCTGCCGATGGACGTGTCCAGGTCGCGCGCGATGTCGCCGAACGCCGGCAGGTACATATCCGTCGCCAGCGGCGCAAACGCAGACAACGCGCCCAAAATCCAGACCAGTTTCCAGTCGCGACGAACAGGCATAAACGGGTGACTGTAACAAAATCGGCCCGGTAAACACGTAATTTTATTCACCGCGGAGACACGGAGGCGCGGAGGTTAAGTTTTTTTCAACAAATTGGACGGCAATCTCCCAAGATTGAATGTCAATCCCTGCGGATTGGGTGTCAATCTTTCCAAATTGGGCGGCAATTTCTCCAAAAAACAGCGCCATCAGCGCCAGCCGATTTAAAATCAACCCATTGAAATTTTGCCTTTTGCCTTTTAAATTTTCATCAGACATTGAAGCGAAACTCCAGCACATCCCCGTCCTGCACCACATAGTCCTTGCCCTCAATGCGCAACTTGCCCGCCTCGCGGCATTTCGCCTCACTGCCGAGCGCGCGCAAATCGTCATACGCCATGCACTCGGCGGCGATGAACCCGCGCTCGAAGTCGCTGTGAATGACCCCGGCCGCCGCCGGCGCCCGGTCGCCGGCATGAATCGTCCACGCGCGAGTCTCCTTCTCGCCGGTGGTGAAATAAGTCCGCAGCCCCAGCAAGTGATAAACCGCGCGAATGAGCTTGCCGACGCCCGATTCCTCCACCCCGAGATCGCGCAGGAACTCCGCCTGCTCGGCGGGCGTCAGGTCGGTCAACTCGGCCTCGATTTGCGCGCTGATGATGACCGCCGCCGCGCCGAGGTGCGCCGCGCAATAATCCTCCACCTGCCGCACACGCCCGCCGGTCACCCCGTCGCGCCCGCCCGCTGACAGTGCCGCCAGTTCGTCTTCCTTGACGTTGCACGCGAAGATGGTGGGCTTGCCCGACAACAGGAAGAAGCCGCGCGCGGTGTGCCGCTCCTCCGCGGACAACTCCAGCGTCAGCGCCGGCTGGCCCGCGTTGAGGTGCGGCGTCAACTTGTCAATCACCGCCAACTCCGCCCGCGCCTGCGGGTCCCCGGCCCGCGCCGTCTTCGCCAGCCGGTCCCGCTGCTTCCCCAGCGACGCGAGGTCGGCGAGTATCAACTCGGTCAAAATCACCTCGATATCGCGCAACGGATCCACCTTGCCGCTGACGTGGTGAATATCCGCGTCCTCGAAACAGCGCACCACCTGCACCATGGCGTCCACCTCGCGAATGTGGGCGAGGAACTGATTGCCCAACCCCTCCCCCTGACTCGCCCCGCGCACCAACCCGGCGATGTCCACCATCTCAATACTGGCGGGAATCACCTTCCGCGTGCTGGAAATTTGCGCCAGCACCGCCAGCCGCGCGTCCGGCACCGTGACCATCCCGACATTGGGATCAATCGTACAAAACGGATAATTAGCCGCCTGCGCCTTGCGCGTCCTGGTGACGGCGTTGAACAACGTACTCTTGCCGACATTCGGCAACCCGACGATTCCAGCTCTTAACATGGCGCAATATCAAAGGGCCTTTCCCCCCGGCGCACAATACAAAATTAACCACGAATGAACGCGAATGGACACGAATGAAAAAGGCAACCACGGTCAGCGGTTGCCTTTTGCATGTTATTCGTGTCAATTCGTGTGCATTCGTGGTTTAGAACTGGTGCCGGTAGCCGGCGGTCAGGCCCCAGGGTTTGTCATACTTGTCGCCGAAGGAGGCTTCGTAGTCGAGGTGGAGTTGATTGTCAGCGTCGAGTTGCCAGATGAGGCCGGCGCCGAGTTCGGCTCTGGCACCGTCGGTGTTGGCGCGGGTGTGTTGGTAGCCGTTTCTGATGATGCCGCCGCTGCTGATGGTTTCGACGCCGCTGATCTTCACGTAGGGTTGGAGCGCGCCGCTGTTGGTGAGTTTTATACTGCGACCGAAGAGGCTGCCGATGCGGAATTGCAAGGCGTCG
>JAISBF010000093.1 GCA_031266335.1 Verrucomicrobiales bacterium | reverse complement strand
CGCCGCTGACGATGAGTTTGCCTCTGGGGTGGCTGTCGGCGGCGGTGCTGCCGGTGACGGTGCTTTTGGCGCCGGTGTCGCTGTTGACGGGGAAGAACCAGGTGCCGTCGCCGCTGATGCTGTCGCTGTGGAGGGCGATGTAATTATCGGGTGTGCCGAGGTGGATGATGCCGTGGTTGTCGATTAGGTCGGCGGCGGAGTCTTTGGTGAAGTTCCACGCGCTGTCGCTGCCGATGATGAGATTGCCACCGGTGAAGGCGCCGACGCCGACTGAGTCGTTGTCGAGGATGATGGTCAGCGTACCGCCGCCGGTGTTGGCGATGTCGCCGGCGAGGGTGCTGGCATCGAGGTTGACGTTGAGGGTACCGGAGGCGGTGTTGGTGATGCCGCCGATGATGGCGGCGTGGTCGCTGATGGTGATGTCGTAGCGGGCGGTGGAGCTTGCGAGCAGGGCGTTACCGCCGGCGGAGTTGATGGCGCCGCCGCTGATGGTGATGTCGCCGTTGTCCCGCAGGTCGAGGCCGGTGCCGGCGTTGATGCGGGTGTTTTCCAGATTTATGCTGATGGTATCGAACAACGAGACGATGCCGGTGCTGGCGGTGATTTCGCTGTTCGTGAGCGTGATGGGGCCGCCGCCGCCGTTTATGATGCCTGCGCCGTCGGCGCCGGCGTGGATGATTTGCAAGTTGTCGCCTTTCAGGGTGGCGTTGGTCCACATGCCTATCACGACGCCGTCGCCACCGTCAGTGGTGACGGTGGCGCGGCTGTTGCGGAGTTCCACCGTGCCGGCGTAGTAGATATTAATGGCGAGGGTGGTTGCAGTGGTGACGGCAAAGTTGTCGGCGATGAGTTTGGATTTCTCACCGATCACGTTTATGCCTACATGATTTCCCTGGGCGATGGAATCATAAACATACAGTGTGCCTTGGTTTAGCGATCCGATCGAGCCGATGGTATCGCTCGGATTCAAGATGGTGCTGCTGAACAGGTAGGCCGCTCCCTCGTAAATGGAAAAGCCATTATTGATGGTGCCAATCAGCGTGATTGCGGTGCCACTGTAAACGGCGAAGGAGGTGCTAACGTATAGCGCCGCCTCGTTGGTGATACTGGTGTAGGTGTTGTTGGAGTCGAAGGTGGTACCCGAGGTGTTGACGACTTTGTTTTCCGCGAAGACATTCAACGCGGAGACGCTGAGGGCGCAGAGGAGGGTTAGTATCAGGGTTAGTTTTTTAACTCCGGCCGCGAAGACGCGAAGACGCGAAGGGTGGGGGATGGTGGGGTTCATGTGGATGTTTTCTGTTATTTGTTGGTTGTTTGGTTGAAAGTTTTTAATGTCACGTGACTCTGAAGCGATGTCACATGACATTAAGCCGCGGTCATGTGACATCGGGGCAAAACTGGCTGACCTGAGCGTCAGGCGACCCGATTTGTCCGCATCGGGAATGTTTGGGGTAAAATGGGACAGGAAAATTAAGTCAAGCGAGGGAGCGAGGGAGCGAGGGAGCGAGGGAGCGAGGGAAATCTACTCGCCCGGCGGCCACGTTGTCAAGCTCGGAAATCATGGGGTGTAAGCTAACGGGTGGTTGGTGCGCGTCAAGGGGATTTTTTAAAGTTTTTTGGTTACACGGAATCTCGTTAACTAAAAACATTAAAAAACTTCCCGCTCCCGACGCTGACGCTCACTCCACCAGCCGGTACCAGTTGTCCCGCTGGCGCGGCTCGTAGCCGGCGGCGCGGATGAGCCGCTGAATGTCTGTCAGCGTCATGCGGAAGGTCGCGCCCGCTTGCGACACGACGTTTTCTTCCATCATCAGCGATCCGAAATCGTTCGCGCCGAACTTCAGCGCCACCTGGCCGATGGCGCCGCCTTGGGTCACCCATGACGCCTGCACGTTCGGGAAGTTGTCCAAAAAAATCCGCGCCAACGCCTGCATGCGCAAGTATTCGTAAGACCCTACCGTCGGCGCCTTGAGCACCGTGCCCGCGGACTGGAAGGTCCAGCAGATAAAGGCCGTGAAACCGCCGGTGCGGTCCTGCAAATCCCGCAACCGCTGCAAATGCTCCAGCCGGTCATCGAGCGACTCCACGTGCCCGAACATCATCGTCGCGCTGGAGTTCAGCCCCAGTTCGTGCGCCGTCTCCATCACCGTCAGCCATTGGTCGGCGTCGCACTTCAACGGCGACACCCGCTGACGGACGGCATTCACCAAAATCTCGCCGCCGCCGCCGGGGATGCTGCCCAGGCCCGCCGCCTTGAACCGCGCGATGATTTCCCGCACCGGCAGCTTGAACACCGCGGCGAAGTGATTGAACTCCGGCGGCGAAAACCCGTGCACGTTCACTTGCGGGAATTTTTCCCGGATGCGCGCGAGCATGTTCAGGTAATAATCCATGCTCAGCCGCGGATGATGACCGCCTTGCAGCAACACCTGCGTCCCGCCCAACGCCACCAACTCGGCAATCTTCGCGTCCATGTCCGCGTCGCCGAGCACATAGGCGTCGCCGTCCTTTTCCGTGCGATAGAAATTGCAAAACTTGCAATACACGTTGCAGACGTTGGTGTAATTGATGTTGCGGTCAATGAGGTAGGTGACCAGGTCGTTCCCGCGCCCGTCGTAGGCGTCCCGCTTGATTTGCCGCCGCCGCCAGTCCGCCAGCCGCCCCAGTTCGGGCAGCGGCAAGTGATACAATTCCCGCGCCTCCGCGCGCGAAATCCGCCCGCCGTCACTGACCTTGCTGACTATTCGTTGGGACAACATTGCAAAATTAAAATGAAAAATGAAAAATGAAAAATTTGAATGCGCGGTGAGAGTTATAGCGCTTCGTAAACACCTTGGTCGCGTTTTTGGTATATCTTGAAGCCCGCGTTTTTGGCCGCGCTGGGGGCGATTGGCTTGAGCAGTTTCGGGGTGTTGACCTGGGCCACCACTTTGCGGACAGGTTTGCGGCAGAGCGGGCAGTCGGTCAACGCGGGGCGGTCGAGCGGGCGGCGCAAATCAAACTGGCCGCCGCAGATTTTGCATTCGCCCGCGATGAGTTCATAGCTGTAAATCGGCATGACATCCTCCCCCGCGCGGCTCAGTCCGCCGCGCTGATGGCCTTGAGTTGGTCGCGCAAGGTGGCGGCATCCTCGAAACGCTCCGTCGCGACGGCCTCGGTCAACTGTTGCTCCAGCCGCTGACGCTGCGCCTTCACCATCGAGGCGGGAATCTTGCCCAGGTGTGTCAGGCTCTTCTGGCAATCGTTCAACACCTCCGTCAGTACCTCGGCAAACACACGGTAACATTCCGGACACCCCAGGCGCCCGGTTTTGCGCAAATCCTCACCGGTGAACCCGCACACGCCGCAACGCAACAAGTCCTGCACGAGCGCCTGCGGGGACATCATCAGCGACTTGGCCGAGATTGCCATCGGCGGCGCCAGTTCCACCGCCTTGGCCGGGTCCGGCATTCCCTTGGCGATCGCCAGCTTGGACACCACCTCCCAGATATCGAAATCAATCAGGTTCTGCTCCTTGATCTGCGGGATGCAGGTTTCGCAAACATGCACCTCAACGGACTGGCCGTTGACAATTTTCGTCAAATGGCAGGTCGCCTCACGGTCGCAAAAGAAGCACTTCATAACGGGCAACGGTAGCCGAAAAACGCGAAAAGCAAACGGGAATTTTGTCGCGCGTCCGCCGGCCCGCGCCGCTAACCCTCACCGCGGTCAACCAGGGTATCCCTGGCCGCGGGCAGCAAACCGGGATAGTTGAGCGTGTAATGCAAACCGCGGCTCTCCTTGCGGCGCATGGCCGATTGCACAATCAGCCACGACACCAGCGCGAGGTTGCGCAGTTCCAGTAAATCGCTGGTCACCTTGAAGTTCCAGTAATATTCGTGAATTTCCCGCAGCAGAATCTCCAGCCGCCGCCCGGCGCGCTCCAGCCGCTTGTCCGTGCGCACGATGCCGACATAATCCCACATAATCTGGCGGATTTCCTTCCAGTTGTGCGTCACAATCACCAGCTCATCGGGATCGCTCGCCTCCCCTTCCTCCCATTCCGGCACGTTGACCTCCGCCCGGATGGCCCCCAGGGAATCGCCGATTGCAACCGCGCTACGATGCGCCAGCACCAGGGCTTCCAACAGCGAGTTGCTGGCCAGCCGGTTGGCGCCGTGCAAGCCGGTGCAGGCCACCTCGCCGACCGCGTACAGGCCGGCCAGCGCGGTCGCGCCGCTTGGGTTCACCAGCACCCCGCCGCACTGATAGTGCGCGGCGGGCACCACCGGAATCGGCTGCCTGGCGATGTTGATGCCCAGCGACTCGCAATAGCCGAAAATATTCGGGAACCGTTCGCGCAGGAACGGTTCCCCGTTGCGCGTGATGTCCAGATAAACACACGGCGCCCCCGACCGCTTCATCTCCGCGTCGATGGCCCGGGCCACGACATCGCGCGGCGCCAGCGAGCCTCGCGGGTCATACTTGGTGGCGAATTCCCGCCCGGCGGCGTCCACCAACACCGCTCCCTCGCCCCGCAACGCCTCGGACACCAGGAACGACTTGGCAAACGGATGATACAGGCAAGTCGGGTGGAACTGGATAAACTCCATGTTGGCCACACTGACCCCGGCGCGGAATGCCATTGCCACGCCGTCGCCCGTGGCAATGTCGGGATTGGTGGTGTACAGATAACACTTGCCGCAACCGCCGGTCGCCAGCGCCGTGACCTTGGCGACGAACGTGTCCACCCGGTTGGTCCGATTGTCCAGCACGTAAACCCCCAGGCAGCGATTCGGCCCCGGCCGGCCGACCTTCGCCGAGGTAATCAAATCAATCGCCGTGGCGTCCTCGAAAATCGTCACGTCGGGATGCCGCTCCACCGCGCGCAACAACGCGCGCTCCACCTCCCGGCCCGTCATGTCCTTCGCGTGCAAAATCCGGCGCTTGCTGTGCCCGCCCTCCCGGCCCAAGTCCAGCTCACCGCCCGGCGCCGCGCCGCCGTTGGACCGGGCCGAGAACCGCACCCCGATGCCGATCAATTCCCGAATCCGTGCCGGCGCCTCGGCCACATAAGAACGCACCACCTCCTCCCGGCACAACCCCGCCCCGGCCACCAGCGTATCCTGCACATGCAGCGCCACCGAATCCTCCGCCGAGGTCACACAGGCAATGCCGCCCTGGGCATAATTGGTATTGGATTCCGCGCGATTCTTCTTGGTGATGACCGCCACCGTGCCGAGGCGGGCGAGTTTCAACGCCAACGTCAGCCCCGCCACCCCGCTGCCCAACACCAGACTGTCATATTGCTGCAACATAAAATTCACTCCGCCGCCGCCGCCGGCACCGCCGCGCAAACCTCCCGCCAACCGGGGAATTGCCACCGGTTGGGAAACCCGTCGCACTGCGCGGGCTTGACCGGATTGACGCGGCAACGGTTCACCCCGGCCAGAAAGCAACACTCGCCGTTGGCGCGCGACTTCAACACCAGCCCCGTCCGCTGCGGATGCAACTCGGCATACTCGGCCACCAGTTCCTCCACCGTCAGCCGCAGAAAAGCGGCGAGGCGCGCGGTATCGGCCGCCGTCAACTTTACCACCCCGGGCCAGCGACAACAATTACCGCACCGGCGGCAAATATATTTTCGATAAATCACTTGCGTCGCGTTCATTTGCTGTTATAAATTTTGCTTCTCTTTTAGGAGTTGTAGCTCAATTGGTCAGAGCACCGCCCTGTCACGGCGGGGGTTGCGGGTTCGAGCCCCGTCAACTCCGCGTTTGCATCTTCCCGGCAAGCGCGGCGTCTGTCAAATTCAAGATTTAAGATTCCCACCGTTACCTGGCCGCCGCTGAACGCGGTCAATGGTCGCCCAAACGCAGTTGGGGAAAGTTGGCGCAAACTGGGCTTCACTTTTAAAAAAGTCACCCCGATGTATTCTTTGATACTGAATTTGTTGGTGTGGTAGGTTTGATTACTCATGTATGCCGCTATGGCTTAATGGTTAATGTTTTTATTGGTGGCGCGAATCTCGTCAAAAGCGGACAAATAAACTAATTTTGTGAGGTCACCAACAATGTTGGTTACATTACAAAATAATTTTGTCGGGCCACCAACTAATTTTGTCACGCCACAAATTAATTTTGTGGGGCCACAAAATTAGTTGGTGTGGTTACAAACAAAATTGATTACGTCACCAACTATTTTGGTAGTGTCACCAACTAAGTTGATTGGGTTACAAAATAAGTTTATCGCGTCACCAACTATGTTGGTTAAGTCACCGTCAGCGTTGGGTAAGTCGCTCGTTTCAGCCAAACGCGGGCAAATCTTGCAGGAAAAATTAACAGGTCGGGCTTAGTGCGAGAGTACGAGAGTGCGAGAAGCTAAAAACCTCCGCGTCCCCGCGTCTCCGCGGTTAATATAGTAGTTCATCCTGGCATTGCCACCGTCAATGCCGGTAGTAATGCAAGGTGCGCAATTGCACCGACCAATAGCGGTTTTGATGAGTGATCTGGTCGGTCAACACCACCAGCTTGCCGCCTTCGGGCAGCAGCTTTTTATCCAGAATCAAGTTGCGGGCGAGATCCACGTTGACCAGATGATTGTCGCCGAAGGCCATGACCAGCGGCGCCACCGCGTAACGCAGGCACAGCCGCCGCGCCAGTTCCGCGTCGGGGGTGCAGGCGACGATGAGCGAATGCGACGGCCGCAGGGCGGCGCAGAGTTGCGCTCCCAGGCCGCTGTGGGTGAAGACCAGCAGGGCGTCGGCCCGCATCTGGTTGGCCAGGTGCACCGCGGCGGCGGCGGCGTGGTCGCGGCGCTGGGTCAGCGGCAGCGGCGCGTGGTATTCCGCGGTGTGATTGTTCTCGATGCAAGTGGCCACTTTGTCGAGCACCTGTACGCACTTGACCGGATACAGGCCGACGGTGGTTTCGCCGGACAACATGATCGCGTCGGCGCGCTCGAACACCGCGTTGGCCACGTCGGTGATTTCCGCGCGGGTGGGCAGCGGGTTGTGAATCATGCTCTCCAGCATGTGCGTCGCGACGATGACCGGCTTGCCGGCGTCCAGGCAGGCGCTGACGATGTTGCGTTGCACAATGGGCAGTTCGTAATACGGCCACTCGATGCCCAGATCGCCGCGCGCCACCATGATGCCGTCGGCCTCCCGCACGATTTCGTTGATGTTGTGTACGGCGGATTGGTCCTCGATTTTGGCGATGATCATGATGTTGGGCTTGCCCTCGGCGGCCAGCACCTGCCGCAGCAGCGACAGGTCTTTGGCCTCGCGCACGAACGACAGCGCCACGATGTCCACGCCGGTTTCCACCCCCACTTTCAAGTCGCTGAGATCCTTTTCCGTCAACGCGGGCAGCTTGACCTTGATGCCGGGCAAATTGATGTGGCGCCGGCTGCCCATCACCCCGGGCGTGAGCACTTCGCACACCAACTCGTGTTGGCGCTTTTCCTTGACCATCATTTCAATCACGCCGTTATCCACCAACACGATGTCGCCGACTTTGATGTCCTCCACCAGCGAGTCGTAGTTCGTATCCACGGAACGCTCCTCCACGGAAGTATAGCCGCGCACGGTAAAGGTGAACGTGTCGCCGATTTTCAAGTCCAGCTGGTTGGGCAAATCACCGGTGCGGATGGCCGGCCCCTGGGTGTCCATCAAGACCGCCACGGCGCGGTTGAGTTCGCCGCTGAGTTGGCGGATGACCGGCACGATGCGCCGGACCCAGTCATGCGCGGCGTGGGACATGTTCAGCCGGAATACGTTGACACCGGCGAGGATGAGTTCGCGCAGTATGGCGGGGGATTCCGTGGCGGGGCCGAGTGTGGCGACAATCTTGGTTTTTCTCACGAGGGAAGAATAGGGGGATAAATAGCGGAAGAAAACAGAAAATCAACCGGTGCGGCGCTTCACTCCGCGCTTTCCTCACCGGCAGCGGTCGCCAGTTCCGCGGGCAACTCGACGCGGAACACCAGGCCGCCATGCTGGTGCAACTCGGCAATCAGCGCGTCCAGTTCCGACAATTTGAAATCCACCTCGGGTACCAGCAGCGTTTCCTGCGTCACCGCGTGTTCGTACACCACGCACCGGCGGCCGCCGCTGTCGATTTTCTGTCGCGCTTTCAGAATGCGTTTGCGCTCCAGCAACAGCGCCAGCAAATACGCGTATTTTTCATCGCCCGGTTGCAAATCGGCCAGCCGGCGGCGCAATTCCGATTCCGCGTCCTCGCGGGTCACCGCCTCGACGGGCGCGGGCGGGGCGGGCTTGAACACCGATTTCCAGCACGACAGCGGCAAGGCGGGCGGCGGCTGGGCCTGCCACGCTTCCTCCGACCAATCCAGCCGTTCCAGGCCCTCCGGCTTGTCCAGCAACATGGTGTGGAACACCTCGTCCGCCACGAACGGCCGCCCGGTCGCCTGACAGACCGGTGAACGCGCCTTGATATTCCATTCCGTTTCAACTATCGCCGCCATGCTGGAATATTAAATGCGGACCCCGGTTTGTACAAGAGCGATTTTACGCCTGACCGGCAGCGCGGGCGCGCCGATGCGACACCAGCGCCAGCGTCACGACGGCCAGCTCAAAAATCACCAACCCGAGCGCGTAGGCGAAGCCGCCGGCGCCGAACCCGTAACTGTGCAGGCCCGTGCCGAGCACGAAATTCACCCCGTACCACGCCATCAGCACCGACAGGAACCCTAGCACCGAACCGACTGCCAAGCCAACGCCGCCCCACCAGCCGGCAATACGCCCGTGCAACACCACCAGATAACACAGGAAAGTGATTAACGCCCAAGTCTCCTTCGGGTCCCAATCCCAGAACCGCCCCCACGCATAATTCGCCCAAACCCCGCCCAGCATGGTGCCGATGCCCAGCAGCAGTACCCCGACTTGCAAGGTCCGGTACAAATACTGGTACAACACCGGCGGCACCGGTCGCCTGAACAGCAACCGGCCCAGCACCATGTGCCCCACCGCCAGCGCCAGCGCGAACGCCGCGTAACTGCTGGTGATGGTCAGCACGTGGGTGCTCAGCCAAAAATTACTGCGCAACACCGGCGCCAGCGGCTGAATGGTGCTGTCCAGCGCCTGGCTCTGCGTCTCTGCCAGCAGCAGTGACACGAACGCCACCGGCGTCGCGCCGAGCAGGAAATAACGGCTGCGGCACACTAACTCAAAAATCAACGCGAACAGCACCGCGGCAAACCCCAGCCAGATTACCGTCTCGTACATGTTCGTCACCGGCGCGCGCCCGGCCACCGTCACGCGCAGCGCGAACCCAACGCCTTGGCACGCAAAACCGGCCAGCGCCAGGGCCATGCCGCAGCGGTAACCGGCCCGGCGCCATAACCGAGTGGTCAGCATCAGTGTGACCGCCGCCAGCAAATAGGCTTTCCAGGCCCAGCCAAACAAGTCCAGTCGGGCGTAAAGATTCTCCAGCTTGAGGATCCGCGCCGACGGATAAACCGCCGGCGCCAGCGCGCGCAACCGCTGCTTGAACGTCCAGGCCGCCGCGCGCGTTCCGGCTTCATCGTCAGCGTGATAATTTTCCACCAATTGTTCGAATGCCTCGCGGATCCGCTCCTGTTCCGCCTGGGAATAATCCGCCGTGACAATCAGCCGCATGGGCAACCACTCGTCCTGCGCGTGACGCTGATCCGGCAATATGCGCAGCGCGCCGTCCCGCAAATTCTCGACCCGTGCCATTTGCCGCGCCAAGCGCCCGGCCGCCTCATCCGCGGACGCCAACGCCGGCGCGAATCCCGCGCTCATGCGCAGCGTCTGATAGGAAAAATATCGCTCATGTTTCGGCAACCCGAGTCTTTCCTTTAATAATAAATTATCCACTAATACCAGCGGCCGGTCCCGCCAGGTGTCCCAATCAAGCCAGAGACCGAGCACCACGTTTTCCGCCGGCCAGACCGCGCCGTCAGCGTCGCGCCAATCATCCTTGCCGCTGATGAAGCGCAATTGCTCGACGGCGAACGTGTAAAACGGTTTTTTCCGCCCGTGATCCTGCACCGCCAGATCATCGAGGCCGGACACATCCAGCGGTTTCGCCATTAGCAGCGCGGCCCACAGCGAGCCGCAGAAGCACAGCGAACCACAAAGTTTTTTTAAAAAAAGTCCGCGCATAAAATCTAGCTCCGCTTCGTGGTTCCCCGTGGCCGGCAATAAAACATCAGCGTGATGCCGCCGCAAATCAGCAGCGAGCCGAGCCACTTGCACAGCCAGCCCGGATCATACAACACCTGCAACGTGGTCCGGTTCAAGTCCGTCGGATCCCAGCCGGCTTGCGAAAACTTGTAATTCAACCCGGTTGCCAGCCGCCACCAGCCGCCAGGGAAACTGGCCGGATGATTCATCTCGACGCGCTCCCGTCTGGTCACGCCGCCGGCCTCGCTGAACGTCAGCTCACTGATAAAATTCGCCGGCTGGTCGGTGCCCTCGTCGCGTGGCACGCGGAAATCGTCCAGCGCCACGCTGAACGGCAGCGGCACCTGCCGCGGGCCGAAGCCGACCTGCACGACCGCTGCTCCCGCGCGCAACAATCGCGAGGTGCCCGCCGCGATCCATTCCGCCTCGCCCGTCGCACCGTCAGCGTCTGCCAATCGCGCCTGAATCCCGGCCAAGTCCGCGCGGTAAGCCAAAATTTGCAGCCGCAAGTCCGACTCCGGCACCGGTATTACCCGCGGTCGCCGCGGAGTCGGCCGGCGCGCGCGCATGGTCAGCGGCGCCTGATAAAATTCCCCGGAGTGAAATCCCCGCACCATCAGCGCAGTCTCGCTGACCGTCAGCATGTTGACCGGCGGTGCGTCTTTCTCCAAATTTACCCACGCCTCAAGGCCGAAGAAATGCCCGATTACCGCGCCGGCCAGCAAAGTAATGATGCCGCTGTGCGTGACCACAAATCCCAGCTGCTTCCGCTTCCAGGGCCAGCGCGTCAGCACCGAGCAGATCAGGTTCAGGCACAACAGCGACAGCCACAGCATGAAAAACGGATTCTTGTAAATGTACGCCTCCGCCACCTGCCGGTTGAATCTCGACTCGCAGACCGTCGCCACCGCGCAGGCCGCCGCCACGGTGAACAACAAAATCATCGCCAGCCGCAGCGAGCCGAGCCGGTAAATCCAGCGCCACTCCGCCGCGGCCGCGCAACGCGCGCGGCGCAAGCGCGCATTCTGTCCGCGCTCGCTCACGCCGCCGGTATCCTTCCCGGCCGCGCGCGAAAATCACATTGGCAACTCACCGGCATTCCCATCAACATACCCGAAGTCACCGCCGCGTAACTCAAAAAAATTGCACCGCAGAGACGCGGCGGCGCGGAGAAATTTTCACCACTAAGACACCAAGGCACGAAGGTTGTTTTTTTAAATAAACCTTCATGCCTTGGTGTCTTGGTGGTGAAAAAACAGTTCAGCGGTTTTTGAGTTTTTCTTCCAGCCAGCGCCAGGCGCGGCGGTCGAATTCGGCGGACCAGTCGTGGGCGAGGCCGGGGAGCGGGACCATGGTTTTGTCCTTGGTGCCGAGGCGCTGATAGACGGCGAAGACGCCGCTGGGCGGGGAGACGCCGTCGATCAGGCCGGCGTTCATGAAGACGGGGCATTTTACGGTGGGGGCGAAGTTCATGGTGTCGTAGTAGGCCAGGCAGCGTTGTTCGTCGTTGTCAACGGTGGGCGGCAGTTCGCTGTCCATGCCGTCCTGCTTGGTTTTTTGGCTGGCCCAGGCCCAGGAGACGTAGGGGACGTTGGCGTGGTGGGTGATGGCGGGGACGGCGGCGGCGACGCGGGGGTCGAGGGCGGCGGTGCTGACGGTGGTGCGTCCGCCCTGGCTGCCGCCGACGACGACGATGCGGCGCGGGTCAACGTCGGGGCGCGAGGCGAGGTAACTGACGGCTTGCAGGCAGTTCAGGTAAATGCGGCGCATGTAGTTGTCGGCGGGCGGGTTGAAGACGGCTTGGTCGTAGTAGCCGGGGATGGTCGGGTATTTTTCCAGGTCAACTTCCTGCCCGTGTACCTGGATGTCGAGCGCGAGGTAGCCGTGCCGCGCGTGTTCGAGCGGGCGCGGGCGGGCGTTGAAGCCGGCACCGGGCAGAATCAGCATGGCGGGGAAGGGGCCGGTGCCGGGCGGTTTGGCGAGCCAGCCGTGGACGCGCAGGCCGCCGGCGCTGTCGAAGGCGACTTTGGCGGACTCGACGGTCTCGGTCTGGTGCCCGGTCGGGTCGTAGTCGCCGGGGATGGCGGCGGATTTGACGTTGTAGTCGTCGATTTCTTTGCCGGTGAAGGTTTGGAATTCGCCGACGGTGGCGTTGAGCGGGATTTTTTTCAACTCGGCGAGGCCCTTGGCCCAAAATTCGTCAAAGTCAGCGGGCCGGTTGTCCTTGATTTTCATTTGGTCGGCGCGCCAGCCGAAGGTGCAGGTGCTCTTGACGGGCGGCTGGCCGTCGCCGGCGTCCAGTTCGACGGTGATGTCGTAGAAGCCGGCGAAGGGCAGTTTGGCGGCGGGGACGCTGATGATGAAGGTGTTGGCGGGCAACGCCTCGGCGCTGCCGGTGATGAACGGCGCGGCGAAGCAGTTGCGGCGCACCTCGTATTTCAACCCGACGCAGCGCAGGCCGGCGCGGACGTGGATGACCGGGTCGGCGCTGCCGTCGAACAACATGTCGTCGGTTTGTTTGGAGTAGAACGCCAGTTCGGCTTTGGCGGGCGGCGAGGGTTTGGGGGCGTAGGGGGTGGCGAGGTTGGATTCCATAGTCAGGGCGATGGGTTGTGCCGCGAGCAGCGCGGTCAGCGTCAGCGCGGCGGAGAGTAGGTGGTGGTGGTTCATAATGCGGGGCTATTGTCGGGAAACTGGGGGGCGGCGTCAAGTCGCAATGGGGAGATAGTGGATAGTAGGTAGTAGGGAGTAGGTGGTAGATAGTAGGGAGTCTGTGCCGCTGATTTTGGGTTCTGACCTGCCGGGTCTGAATTCGGATCTGGCGGGTTTGAATTCGGACCTGACAGGTTTGAATTTGTACCGGGTGGGTTTGAATTCGGACCTGATGGGTTTGAATTCGTACCGGGTGGGTTTGAATGCGTACCGGACAGCTTGGAATTCGTCCCCAACTACTTAAAACTTAGCGCCTTCGCGTCTTCGTGGCGGGAGTTACTTGTGCCGTGAGCGGGCGAGACGCCCGCGCTCCATAGGTGCGCGTCTTCGTGGCGGGAGTTACTTGCGCAAACACTCCCTGGCGCGGATGGCCCAGCGGGTGGGGCTTAAGTCGTCCGGCAGACGGTCGGCGTCGGGGTGGCGGTTGGCGATGTCTTGCAGGAAGTTGGCGAACAGGTCCGGCGCGACGCTGCCGGTGTTCAGCGGGCCGCAATCTTCGTCGCCGATGACCAGCCGGGTGTGCTGGCCGCCCTGGGTGGACTCGACCCAGCCGCGGCGGCCGAGGATGCGCAGGGTTTCGTAGCCCCAGATGTTGACGCCGCGCTGGTTGAGGTAGTTGGCTGACAGTGAGGCGATGCCGCCGTTGGCCAGCCGCGCGGTCAGCGCCACGGCCATGCGCAGGCCGCCGCCGGCGACGGGGTTGCCGAGGGTGGTGTCCACGGCCTGGATTGACCGGACTTTGACGCCGGCGATGTGCTCGGTGAAGCGGAAGCAGTACAAGGCGCACTGGCCGGCCAGTCCGCCGTCCACGTCCTCATTCTGCGGGCGGCCCTCGTAGTAGGGGTAGGATTTTTCGGCGATGACCTGGACGATGTCGCCCAGCCGCCCGGAGCGGACGACTTGTTGCATGGCGAAGTAGGGCTGGTCGAAGACGCCGGCGCCCATTTCGCGGAACACGCAACCGGTTTCCCGCGCGGCGCTGATGATGGCGTCGAGGTCCGGCTCGGTGAGGGCGCAGGGTTTCTCGGCGAAGACGTGTTTGCCGGCGCGCAGGGCGCGGATGGCGTGGCCGGCCTGCTCGCTGCGTTTGGCGGAGCAGAGGGAGACGGCGTCAACGTCAGCGGCGGCGAGCAAGTCGTCCAGCGTGGCATATTGACGGATGCTGGCGCGGAGTTCGGGCGGCAGCTTGTCCGGCGGGAAGTCGGCGACGGCGGTCAGTTGGGCCTGGGGGTAGCGGGCTAGGAGGTGGTGGATTTGGTGGCCGTTTTCCCCGTAGAGGGCGAGGCGAGTTGGTTGGTGGTTCATAAGGTAATGGGAAGGGTGGCGCGTGGCGATGGGGTGTTTCAGTGTTTAAAATTCCAAGTTCCAAATTCCAATTAAGTTCCAATACTCAAAATCGAAATTCCAAACTAACGCTAAAACACCCCGTCGCTGCGCGCCACCCCTCTACGAGAGGGGAATTGCTGGCGCGGGGACTGGCTTCGCTGACGCTGACTATGGCTCCCGCGTCAGCGGTATTCAATTCCCCTTCCGTGAAGGGGTGGCGCGTAGCGACGGGGTAGTTCAGCGTTAGGGGGAAGGCAGCACAAAACGCTGAACTACCCCGTCGGCTGCGCCGCCACCCCTTGTCTGTTGCCAGTGGTGTATACTCGCGAGCGACGGCCATGAGTGTGGCCGTTAACCAAGGAGCCTGTCGGCCTGCAGGCCGACAGGCTCGGCGGCGGTGAGTTCG
>JAISBF010000091.1 GCA_031266335.1 Verrucomicrobiales bacterium | reverse complement strand
GTGTATCATCGTTTTTAATGGCCACTGGAGTGGTCGTTAACCAAGGAGCCCGTGCGACGGCCGTCGCACGGGCTCGGCGGCGGTGAGTGCGCGCACCCCCAGTGCCTTGAGCACGACGTGAAGCCCGCACCCCGCCGCTTTGGTTGTTAACTTGCACAGTTGCCAGAACGCCGGGCTTGCCCGCCAGTTCGTAGCACAAGGTAAAGTATAACCTAACCACGGCCAACCGTCGCAAGGAATGATATGTCGGAAATTATTGATAAACTCTATCTCGGGGTGGACGTCGCCAGCCACAAGCTCGACCTGGCCACCGGTCATAACGTCACCCTCAGCGGCCTGCCCAAGCAAGTCCTGAACCACCCAACCGCCATCAAGCGTTGGCTGCGCACGCTGCCCGCCAAGGTCCATCTGGTCTGCGAGGCCACCGGCCCTTACCATAAAGCCTTGTGGCAGGCTTGCTGGCAACGCGGCGTCACCGTCAGTTGCGTCAACCCAGGCCAAGTCCGCGACTTCGCCAAGAGCCGCCGCCTGTTCGCCAAGACCGACCGCCTCGACGCCCGCCTGCTCGCCGACTTCGCCGCCGCGCTGACCCCGGCGCCCACCCACGTCCCGGACCCGACACGCGCCCAATTGCTCGAACTCAACACCCGCCGCAGCCAGCTCGTCGCCTTCCGCGCCCAGGAACTCACCCGTCAGCAGCAGCCCAGCCTCGGCAAGTCCGCCACCGCCTCCCTGCGCCGCTCGCTCAACTGGCTCACCCGCGAGATTGACCAACTCGAGGCCGCCGCCGCCGACCTCATCGACCAGACCCCGATCCTCGCCTATCAACGCGACCTCCTCTGCCAGGTCGAGGGCGTCAGCCTGAAAACTGCCGCCGCCCTGCTCGCCACCATCCCCGAACTCGGCACCGTCTCCAGACAGCGTAGCGCCAGCCTCGCCGGCCTGGCCCCCTTCGTCCACCAAAGCGGCCAGTTCAAGGGCCAGGTCCACATCCACGGCGGCCGATTGCCAGTGCGCCAGGCCCTCTACATGCCCGCCCTGTCCGCCATGCGCTGCAACCCGGTCCTCAAACCCTTGGCCCAGCGCCTGACCGCTCGCGGCAAGCCCTTCCATGTCGTCATCACCGCCGTCATGCGCAAGCTCCTCTGCCACCTTAACGCCAAGCTCCAACAACACCCCTGCCCACCACAAATCCCCCCAAAATAAAATATTTTCACTACACAGTTGCTTCACGGCAGGGGAATGCGCTGGCGCAGGAGGCCGGGACGGGGGGGCCGGCGTCAACGCTGCCACTGCTAACAGCGAGGAACCATATTTTTCATTGGCCAAGCCCCGGTGATTCTGCTAATTTTTCAGGTTCATCCAAGAGAAAGCAAAGCTGTGGCTGGTGATACATTAGAAGTAGAGGGCAAAATCAAGACGGTCATGAAGGGCACCACCTTTCGGGTCGAACTTAGCAACGGACATGAAGTGCTTGCGCACATCTCCGGCAAGATGCGGAAGAATTTCATCCGGCTCAACATCGGCGACAAGGTCAAGATGGAAATGAGTCCCTACGATTTGACCAAGGGCCGTATCATCTTCCGCGCCCGCGAGACGTCGCCGGACGGCTCCGTCCCGCGCGCCAACCGGTCCAGGTCGCGGCGGCGTTAAATTATCACTCAACACATGGACGCTAATAACAAATATTGGTGGTTATTCGCGCTCATTCGCGGTGGCTAATCCTTATGTCCGCTCACCATCAGCGCGGTAGTTGGAGTTCGCGGCTGGGGTTTATTCTCGCCGCGTCCGGGTCGGCGGTCGGGCTGGGCGCGATTTGGAAATTCCCCTACATCGCCGGGCGCAACGGCGGCGGCGTGTTCCTGTTCGCCTACCTCGGCAGCGTCGCGCTCATCGGCGTCGCGCTGCTGCTGGCGGAACTGGTCATCGGCCGCGCCGCCAACCGCTCAGCCACCTCGGCGTTCCGGGCGCTGGCGGGGGGCGGCAAATTCTGGCCGTGGATTGGCCGCGTCGGCGTGCTGTGCGTGTTCATCATTTATTGCTACTACTGCGTGGTCGGCGGGTGGACCCTCGCGTACTTTTTTCAAGCGCTCAAGGGCGGCATCATCGTCAGCGACACCGCCGCGCTTGGTCGCATCTTCGCGCGCTTCATTGCAAGCCCGCCGGCCGTGCTCGGCAGCGCCGCGCTGTTTTCCGCGCTCACCACCGCCATCGTGCTCGGCGGTGTGGAACGGGGCATCGAGCGGCTGAGCAAGGTGCTGATGCCCGGCCTGTTCGCGCTGATGCTCATCCTCATCGCGCGCTCGCTGACGCTGGCCGGCGCGGCGGACGGCATGCGCTATTTTCTCACGCCGGATTTTTCCAAGGTCAGCGGCGCGCTGCTGGTGGACGCGCTGGGGCTGGCGTTTTTCTCGATGTCGCTCGGCTGCGGGATGATGATTGCCTACGGCTCGTACCTGCCGCGCGCGAGCAAGCTGGTCGGCGCCGGCCTGTGGGTGTCCGCGCTGGCGACGCTGGCGTGCCTGCTGGCGGGGCTGATGGTGCTGCCGGCGGTGTTCGCCTTCGGCTTCGACCCCACCGAGGGGCCGGCGCTGACGTTCATCGTGATGCCGTCCATTTTCGCGCAACTGCCGGGCGGCCAATTTTTCGCCGCGGCGTTTTTCTTGCTGCTGGCGTTTGCCGCGCTGACCTCATCGGTATCCATCCTCGAACCCGTCACCGCGTTCCTGATTGACGAATGGCACTGGCCGCGCAAGTGGGCCGCGCTGTGCCCGGCGCTGGTGGCGTTCGTGGTCGGCATTCCGGCGGCACTGTCGTTCGGCGTGCTGCGGGACGCGACTTGGCTGGGCAAGACGCCGTTCGAGCTGATGGACTATCTCGCCGCGAACGTGCTGCTGCCGTTCGGCGGCCTGTTCGTGGCGTTGTTCGTCAGCTGGGTCATCTGGCCGAGAGTGCGCGCCGAGTTGGCGGACGAGGGCCATCACCGCGTGCTGCTGGTGGCGTTCCGCGTCATCTGCGGCCTCGTCGCGCCGGTGCTTATCGGGATGATTTGGTATTACAAAATCATGGAACTCATCCGCTGACCCTGACGGCCAGCGTCAGCGCGTGGCGGTTCTTTTTGCGCGGCGGCGGGCGCGGTCAAAGTTTCCGCACGCCTTTTTTCGCCAAAGCCGTGCCATCCTTGATGGCTTGGGACAAGCGCTCGTTGGCGAGGTCGAGGAAAGTCAGCGCCTTTTTCCTGACGACCTTGCGGCCCTCGGCGGTTTCTTCCTCGCCGCGAATGACGGCTTGCTTTAACAAGCTGGCGGCCCGGTCAATGAATTTTAAGGCGGGTTCGGAAATATGCGTGCCGGCCGGTTTGACGGGGGTGACGGACGGTTTGCGTTTGGTGGATTTTTTAACAGCCATGCCCGCAATATAGGTTAATTTTCAGGAAATGCACGATATTTTCCGGTATTTGCATACAGAGTTGCCCCGCTGAACTACAACAGTTCCTCATAACATGGGCAGACTAGTTCGTCATCCTGAGCGAAGCGCCGCAGGCGCGTAGTCGAAGGAGCGGCTAGACACAGACTAACCGGCTGGCGGCAACTAATCCGCTGACCTTGACCCAACCGGTCCTTCGACTACGCACCTGCGGCGCTTCGCTCAGGATGACGAGGGGAGGAGAGTGTCCGCCAATGTTAGGGAACTGCTATAAATTAACTTGGCGTCTTTGCGTCTTGGCGCGAGATTTTTTGTCACGGTCAACGCCGGCGGCGCAGGAGGGCGAGCAGCGCGGCGCCGGTCAGCAACAGCGTCCACGTCCCCGGTTCGGGGATGATGGCGGTGAGGAACAGGTTGTTGCCGCGCAGTGACAAATCAAAACCGTCCAGCGGGTCGCCTTGCGCGTCGAGCACATTGACTTCGCCGAGGGTGATGTCGCCGAAGCCGGTGAACAACAGCCA
>JAISBF010000084.1 GCA_031266335.1 Verrucomicrobiales bacterium | reverse complement strand
ACTTATCGTTCTCATCTTCAGCGGGTTTTGGTAACTCGATATGACGATTTGAAGAGGGGACGATATGGAATCATGCTGACCTGTGCAAGGTTTTTTTTCATTTTTTTTAACCACGGATGGACACGAATGGACACGGATGTTTTTTTCGATTTTTTTATCCGTGTGCATCAGTGTCCATCGGTGGTTTAAAAATAGTTGGCGGCGAATCAGCGCAGTTCCAGGCGCAGTTCACCGTCAGCGGGGGTGTACGGCACCGCGGCGTTGCCAGCGTCGTCCCATGTCACCGGCAGTGGGCGGCCGTTGACGGTCAGCGGGCCGCGTTTGGGCGAATGCGCCAGCACCTCGCCGTTGATCGCGCCGGACACGCTCACGGTCAGCGTCCCCCGGCTCGCGCCGAGCACTTTCACCCGCAACCCGTCGGCGCGCAGGATGGCCGGCTGTGACGACTTTTTCGCCGTGCGCACGATGTCAATCCGCGCAGTTTTGCCCTTGAGTTGCGACCACAAAATCTTGCGGCAACTCACCGGCAGCGGCCGGCCGTTCAATTGCAACGAACCAAGCTGATTGCCGCGCCCGCTGACGTTGACGGTGACTTTCACGCCGCGCAGCAGCAGGCCGCTGATGGTGACGCGCCGCGAACCCCACGGCGTCACGGTCAGCCCCTCGTGGTCGAAGTCCAGTCCGGCCAGGCCGTGATACAGGCCGGTGTACCACGTCGAGCAGCTTTGCGCGGAGAGGTTGCCCTCGTTGTCGGAGCCGAGCCACGCCTCGTTCGCGCCCTCCGGCGTCAGCGCCTCCGGGGTGGTCAGCCGCCGCCAGTACCATTGCACGTCGTCGAGCCACGCCTCCAGCAGCCGCTCGTCGCCGGCCAGCTTGCCGACGCCGAGGAACAGCGAGTCGGCGGGCGGGTAACTGCCGCCGATTTGATTGCCGTCCGCCATCCACGCCGTGTCCCAGCGCGGCACTGACAGCAGACACTTGTCAGTCCGCAAGTGCGCGCGCATGAACGCGGCGACGCGGCGCGGCGCGTGGGCCACCAGCTCGTAGGCGAACGGCGTCAGCCAGTACACCGCCTGGCAGCAGTAATGCCGGCGCGGCGTGAAATCGCGCGCATCCGCCGACGACACGAAGTAGCCGCGGTCGGCGTCGAACAAATGCTGTTGGAAACTCGCGCGCAATTTTTTCGCCCACGCGCCACAGTCGGCGGCGACGGCGGTCTCGCCGATGGCGGCGCCCAAAAATTCCGCGGCGCGCAGTCCCTGATACAACAGCGAGTTGTTCAACGAACTGATGTCGTGCCCGTTCTCGTCCATGCATTCCGGGAAATCCGGCCACAACGCGTTGCCGGCGACCAGCCCGGTGTCACCCACCGTCAGTGCCCGGCATTTATCAATGATGAAACGGCACACCGGCCAGACCTCCCGCGCCAGGGCGAGGTCGCCGCTGACGCTGACGTATTGGTACAGGTTGGCGATGAACTGCGCCTGGCTGGGGAACGGCTCCTTGAGGCGCAGTTGGAAGTCAGTGGTGACGGACAGCGGGATGCCATACTCCGGGTGCAGGGTGCGCTGGAAGTAACGGAAAATCTCCGCCGCGCCGCCGGCCTCGTTCGCCAGCGTCAGCGCCGGCGGCGGCGTCAGCCCGTCCCAGCCCCAGCAGAACGACCACGCCCCGGCCCGCACCGCGCCGGGCACGTCGGGCACTTGCAGTCCCCGCAAGCGTTCGGGAAAACCGGTGAACGCCGAGGCCAGCACGGGGTCGCTGACGGTGATTTGCGGGCGCTCCTTCTCGACGCGGCGGAAATAATCGCGCTTTGATTTTTCACACTCGCGGTGGACGTTCTTCCGCCAATAGGCCAGCCGCGCCAGCAATTCCTCGCGGCTGTGCGCGAACACCAGGAACCACGCGGCCTCGCTGCCGGTGAACTGGCCGGTCTCGGCGTACAGTTTGAACAACTCGTGCTTCGACCGCCCGCTGACGGCGAGGTCGCTGCCCAGGCCGATCCACGTCGTCACGTCCGGCGCGTCCACCAGTTCCAGTTTCAGGCCGCGCTGCGAGAGGCAGCCATCGTTGGCGTCGCCGCGGAATATCTCCGGGTGCAGGTCGCGGCATGAGGCAACCAGCGCGCCAGCGTCAGCGTCGTAGGCAAACGCCGACCACGTCCGGTCTTCGCGCTGGATACGGCTGCCGGCCTCGTGATGAATCATGCCCAGCGTCAGCGTCGCGCCGCGCGGTTTTTGCAAAATTTTCACCCGCTGCACCACCGCGTCGGGGAAAGTCATCAACTCGTGCGTCCATTTTGCGCCGCCGCCCGCGGCGTGACTGCTCATGCCGAACGGGAACAAGGTGGTGTCGTGCCATTCCCAATACCAAGGCTGCCCGCTGACGGTGAGCACCGGCCGCCAGTTCTTGTGCCAGCCGGTGCCCGGGTCGCCCTGGAAAAAGCGGATGGCGCCCAGGAATTGTCGCCCGACATACCGCACATCCAGCAGGCCGCCGTGCATGCCGCTGACGCTGACAAAGGTGCGCCCGTTGGTAAAGTACGTGCGGTTCAAGCCGCCGAGCCTGGTCTTGGCGACGGGAGTAAGTTGGTTGAAATTCAAGCCCTCGGTGATAGCAGTGGTGCGATTGCTCATATATAGATGGGGGATATTGACCATCAATCGTTGCTTGGCAAGCGGTGATTTTCAGGCTGTGCGGAGGTCACGGAGAGACACAGAGCAGGCACAGAGGGACACGGAGTTGGTTTGGGGTTTTGCTGAAAACTTTGCAAATTAAGTTGAGGTCAGCGTTAGCTGCTCCCTAACAAAAAAACTCTGTGCTCCTCCGTGCCTGCTCCGTGTTCCTCTGTGGCCTTTTTACTGCGCCGTCACATCCACCATTTCGATGTTATCCAGATACGCCCTGGCCAGGCATTTTTCCACGATGGTGCGGAACATGAAGTTGACCACCGCTTCCGTGGCGCCCGGCGGCGCCTCGTAGGGACGCGGCACGGCCCAGCCGTTGAAATTTTCCTGCCGCTGCCAGGTGTCCTTGGTGTGCTGCTCCTTGATCAGGCCGGACACGCCGTTTTTTTGCGGCGCGCAAATCCAGTCAATCCGCCCGCCCAGGTCGGTGTAGCCGCGCTGGCGCCCCTTGCCCTGGTACTCGCCGCGCATGTCCTCGGTCAGGTAGTCGAAGCGCACGGCATACCGGTGGCCGGCGGTCACCGGCACGCGCTGCCGCACTTGCGTCATCGGCATCCCCTGGTTGCCGTTGGCGCTGCGGATGAACGCGCCGAAGTCCGGGTTGTCGAACATTGCATCGGGAAACACCTGCTCGTGCGCGGTGCCCATCAGCAGCGACCGCGCCCCGCTGCGCGGCAGGTCGGCGCTGACGGCGGAAAAATTGCCGTTGTGGTCATTGACTTGCCAGCCCGCGCGGTCACTGTCAGCGAACGGCTCCTCGAAGCCGCCGTTCTTGAGCAGGTTCACGCCCAGCGGCAGTTGAATTTCGCCCCACTCCTCCGGCTGCAAGGTCGCCTCGGTGGTCAGGTCGGCGGTGATGTTGGTTTTCTTGTTGTAATAATACAGCCGCAACGCGCGGTTGCGCCCGGTCTCGTCGGCGAAAATCACGCCGACATCGCCGCGCAATTTGCCGGTGTAGCGCGGGTCGAGGTTCAGCGCCGCCAGCGGCACCGCCGCCTCGATGACGTACCAGCCTGCCTGCTCGTTGCGCTGCACGGCAATCTGGGCGTCCTTGAGCCGGATGACCTCGTCCACTTTCGCCGCCAGCATTTGCACCGGCTCCCGCGCGCCGGGCGACACCGGCTTGTACCGCACCGCGATCGGCTGCCCCTCGAACACGCTGAACAGCAGCCGCGCGTCACCGGCAGCGGGGCCGCGATGATGCGGGTCGGCCTGCAAATCGGTTTGCAGCATCAAGTCCACGGCGTCGCCGGTGATGAACAACTGCCGCCAGTCGGCCCCGCCGTTGCGCAGCGGCGGCGTCGGCTCCCAGACTTGCGCGGCCAGGTACAACCGCGTCGCGTCGCGCCGCAGCGCGATGACCGCCCGCCGGCCCTGGCCGTTGTCAAGCGCGACCCCCTCGCTCATGACCCAGTCGTCGAGTTTGCCGTCCACCGTCAGCGGCGGGTTGCGCCACGCGACGCTGATGATGGGCTGCGGTTTCGGCTTCGTTTCGGGCAGCTCGCGCAACGCCTTCGCCTGCTCCGCCGCCGCCACGGTCAGCGTGTAGTTGCTCGTGAATTTCCCCGCCGCGCCTGGTTCCAGGCCCTTGAGTTTTAAAATGTGCATCTGCTGATTGGCGCCGTTGATCAGCCACGGCTCGCCGTCCGGCGTCTGGTAGCCGCCGCGATACGACTCGTCCCAGGTCGCCGCCGGCCCGTTGCGACTGTCGTCCAGCGGCGCGCCGAGGTAGTCACCGTCAGTGGTGAACAGGTAGGTCTTGTAACTGCCGTGCCAGTTCCAGGTCGCGCACACCGTGCCGATGCCGGGCACGTCGTAGTCATACACCACGCCGGTCGCGTGGACGTTGTCGCCCTCCAGCTTGTCCCGGAGCGCGATGGACCACAAATGCCGGCCGTTCAGGTCATACGCGGCGAAAGCGTCCGCGCCTTTGCCCCACTCATAAGAATAGGTGATAATGATTTTGTCATCGCGGGTGACATGCACATTGGACACCGCCTGCTTCGGCAATAGCGCGAGCAACTTGATATCGGCGGGGTCGTACACCGGGTCACCGGCGGCGTTCCACGCGCGCGGCGTCCAGCGCATCAGGCCGGTGCCGTCCTTGAAACCGCCGCAATAATACAGCGAAAAATCCTTGCCGAGATCGCCAGTCCACGGGGTCTCCAGGCGCGGGATGCCGCCGTCAGCGGACGCGTCGTTGCGCGGATTCACCGCGGGGCGCCACTGCATCTCGTTCGCCTGCGCGCGATGGTCGCCGTCAGCGTCGTTCCACGCGAACCATTCCTCGAAGTGTCCCTTGAAAAATTCGGGATAATAACGGTCATAGCGGTGATAGCCGATGTCGCTGTCCCACTCGAACACCTGCGTGCCGTCGCCGTTCAACTGCGGCTTGTGATCACGGAAGCGGAAACCCACGGCGGCGGCGGTGTGCCAGGTGTCACCGTCGCGCTTGAGCAGCGCGAGGAGGTTGTTGCGGTTGTGCGGAATGAACACGAATTCGTCCTTACCGTGATACAACGCGCGCACCGGCAGCGACCAGTCAACGGAGCTGGGCATGAAGCAGTCGGCCAGGTCGGCGCGCCGGTAGCTGATGGCCAGCGGGCGGTAGGTCTTGTTGGCAAAATCCACCTTGAAGCGCGTGGCGTTGCTGGTGATTTCATCCGGCGCCTTGGGGTCAATCCAGAAATGCCCGCCGCCGCCGTAGCCGGTCGGCCCGAGGTAGTCGCGCAACAGCTTGCCAGTGTCAGCGTCCCACACGCTGACGCGCTTCGGCGTCATGTCGTCCTCCGTCACCCACAGCCGGCCGCGGTCGGTGACCGCGATGCCGCGCGGCAATAACATGCCGTCGGCCTCCCACGGGCCGACCCACGGGCGGCCGCCCGCTTTGCCGACGGCCTTGAGGAACCGGCCGGCGCGGTCGAATTTTTTCACCTGGAACGAATCCGCCCAGTCGCTGACGTAGATGTGGCCCGTTTGATCCGTCGTCACATAAGCCGGCGCGGCGAGGTTGCCGCTGATCATGGGCAGCGTCTTGCGCGCCGCCAAATCCACCCGCAGCACCTGCCGCCCGCTGACGGCGAGCAGCGTGCTATCGTCCAGCCGGCACAAACCCAGCGGCGCCGGCACGCTGATTTCCACGCCGGTCGGCCGGCCACTGTCAGCGGCGTACTCGACGATTTTGTTGTCATACAGCAGCGCGACGTACAACTTGTCACCGACAGCGGCGAGGCCGAGCGCGTTGGTGCTCTCGGCGATGTCGTAGCGGAAATAACGCGGTTGCCCGCCGTATTTTTGCAACGTGAAATTCTTCGCGTTGCGCAGCTCCCACATGTAAGTGTATTCCTCGCGATAGGGCCAGGTCGCGATTTTCAACCGCGGCTGCTCCTTGCTGAACCGCGCCAGCCGGCCGGTGCTTTTTTCCAGGCAAATCAGCAGCGCGCGCCCGACGGCGTTGTCGCCGGTGAACACGCGCCCGCCCTTGTCCTCGGTGATTTCCGGCCCGGAATACATGACATACAAATACTCGCCGCTGACGGTCAGCGCCACGCTGCGCGGGTTGCCGCCGAGCGCGAAGCCCCACCGCCGCTGACCGTCGCCGTCCACCGCGATGACGCTGAACCCTTTCTCGCTGCCCGGCGAGCCGAGGAACACCCAGTCACCGTCAGTGGCCGCGGCCTGCGGCGGGCCTTCGTCGTTCAGCCAGTCGCCCCGGTCGTCGGCGGTCGGCCACGGCGGGTTGCCGGGATTGTTCGCCGTCGCCAGCCACTCCGTGCCGAGCTTGCCGTGCCACACGCCCCGGAGCACATAGTCGCCAGCCGCGGCGGGCCGGCCGTACTGGTCGAGACCGTCCCAGTCCGCGGCGTGGTCGCCGGCGTAACGGAATTCGTTCTGCCGCAGCCAGCGCACCAATTGCCCGTCCGGGGTGAACAGGCCGAGACTCACTTCCGCGTCCTTCGGCATGGTGAACGGCACCGTCAGCGCCCCGCGTTTTTGCAAAGTCAACTCCGCGATTAGCGAGCAGCGCGGCATCAGGTCAGCCCACCACGGCTGCAACGTCGCGGCGATGGTATCGCCCGCTGACGGTGACTGGTCGAACAGCAGCGTCCACGGCACCGCCAACTCCAGCGCGTAGGAGCCACCGTCAGCGGCGGGCCGCGTCGCCGCCCGCGCGCCTTGCTTCAACAGGAACGGGTTCGCTAATTCCACACCGTCAGCGGTCAGCGCCGCGCGCCCCGACAGGCTGTCGGGCCACACGCACAAATTGACGGTCCGGTTATCCTTGCGCAACCGGATTTGCAGCGCGTCGCCGCCGTTGAACCCCGCCTGGGTGGCCTCGGATTTCAAATTCAACACCGTGCCGCTGACCGTGAACTCCGCCGCGAGGTACAAATTCCTGTCGTCGTAACGCAACGCCGTCCGCCCGCCGAAACGGTGGCCGAATATTTCCGGCAAATACGCGATAGTCTGGAACGTCGCCGCCGGCCAGTCGTCCAGCTTGCCGTCAATCGCCGGCGCCGCCGCCGCGCGACCCACCGGCAGCGTCCGCAAATTCCGGCCCGCCGGCGTCGCCTGGGTCAAGTCGCCGCCGTCAGCGGCCCCTGTGGTCAGCGTCAGCGCGCCCCACTCCGCCGGATTGAAAATCGCCGTCTGGCCGACCGCCGGCGGCCGGGCGGTGAGGAACGGCCAGGTCACGCCGCGCGCCTCGTCCGCCGTTTGCAACTTCGCGCGCCGCAGCGCTGACACTGACTGCGCCGGCAGCGCGTTCCATGTCGCGTCCAGCGCCAGTTGCAGTTTGCCGTCCGCCGGCAGCCCGCCGCTGACCGTGACCAGCGACCACGGGACGCGCAGTTCCATGAAAAATTTGTTGCTGCCAATGACGCTGCCGCTGACCGTGACCTCGCCCGCCGCGTCGCGCCAAACCGGCTCGTCGCCGGCGTGCCGCTTGACGAAAAACTTTTTGCCGCCCGCCGCCGGCCACACCGCGAGATGCGTCACCCGATCGGCGCGCAAATGCAACTCCAACCCCTCGCCGCCCGCGTCCCAGCGCGCCGCGTCACCGTCAGCGGCCCGGTTTTCGCCGGGCGCGTCATCCGTCCACTCCGCCGCGAGATACAGCGCGTCCGCGTCGAAACAAGTCCGCACCGTCAGCGCCAGCTTTTTTTCCGCCAGCGCCGCCGTCAGCGCGTCCGTCCCGCGCAACAACTCCACCGGCGACAGCGTGTACCCCGGCACCGCGCGCCAGTCGTCCGCCCGGCCGTCCAGCGTCAGCCCGGCCGGCGCCGGCGCGCTCGGCGGCAGCGTCGCCACGCGCAGCCCGTCGGCGAAAGTGAAATTTCCCAGCGCCACCGTCAGCGTCGCGACGGCGAAGATATTGGTTACTTGTTTTTTCATATTGAATTTATTTTTACAAAGAAATCACGGGGATGGAAAGGTTTGCATGAGTTGGGGCAAGTTTGAAAGTTGGTTGAGTTACGCGACCCCGCGCCAATTTATCCAAGCTCAACAAACTTTCTTTCGCCGCCGCAACGCGGCCAGCAACAGCAGCCCGGTCACCGTCAGCGCCAAAGCCGAGGGTTCAGGAATGGACGTGACTAACAGTTGAAAACCCGTGATGCCGGCTTCGCCATTCATCGAATTGGCGCCAACGCCCACGTCAAAGGAAAAATTGCCGAGCGCATCGGCGAGAAAACCGCTCAAGTGAATATAATTGCCCTTGTAAGTCAACGCATACCCGGTCACCGCGGCCTGGACTTCTGAAACAAAGGCGTTCGCCACGTCCAGGGTGTCATATTCATCCTGGCCATTAGGCCCCTGCAACAGATATTTGGTGCCGCTGACCGTGACTTCGACATTGTGCCGGCTCGCGTCAATCACACAGTACAGCCACAAATCCAAGCTGGCATCGGCCGCCAGACCGCTGAGGGAGAAGGTCAACGGCGCATCCTGACCGCGAGAGGGCGAGCCTTGCAAATACACATTGCCGTCGGACAGCAGGGGGTTGGGCGTAAGGTTAACCGCCGGCGTGTTCTTGGTGACATATTTGTTAGTCGTGAGAGTAACGCCATGATCAGCGCCCGCGGCGTCCGCCAAGGCTGTTCCCGTCACCTCGTGCAAATCGTACCAGCCGGCCGCCGGCAGATTGTTCCACACATCCCCGGCCGCGCCGGTGGCCGCCGCCCCCGATACCTCGCCCGCCGAACTCGGAAAGGCAATGCTGTACAGCACCTGCGCCGGCGCCGGCGCGCCCCAGGCGACGCTGACCGTCAACGCCACCAGCAACTTGCCAGGTTTTATTTGCACGCGATTATTTCGCCGGCACGCCAGCGCCGTCAGCGCCGCGCCAACGAGCAGCAGCGCCCAGGTCGCGGGTTCGGGAATCGCCGTGTAGTTCAACAGCAGCGTGTGGTCGCCCAAACTGACGTCGAACAGACTGTCAGCGTAGGCGCCACTCAGGAAGCCGCTGGCGTCCACCGAGAACATCAGCGGGTCAAACATGCCGCCGGATAGCTCGCTCACGTGCAGCGTGGTAAAATGCGCGAAGTCCCATTGATAATCCCGCGTCGCGTCGAAACCGGTCAGGTTATAGTCCAATAATTTGATAGTGAAACGCGCGTCCGCGGCGAAGTAAATGTCCAGCGTCAGCGTGTCCGCCGTCAGCAAGTCCCAGCCCGTGCCCGCGACACCGTCAGCGGCGCCGATTTCAAATTCGTACACCCCCTCATCGTACCAAGTCTGCGTCCCGGTCACCGCCGCGCCGATGCTGTTGCCGGGGGCGATGATCCGGTCGCTGCCGATGGTCAGGTTGTCCAGGCTGCCGCGCCAGTTAGTACCGCTTAATGCGCCGTTAGTGAAGGTCAGCGTCCCCGCGTAATCCTCGCTGCCGTTGTAGGCAAATCTGCCGCCGCTGACGGTGACCGCGCGGTCGAGCAACTGGTTGCTGTCATAGCGGAAGACGCCGCCGGCGGTGGCGGTAATCACACTGGTCGCCGTCAGCGAGCCGGTGCCGCCCACCAGCAGCACCCCGCCGCTGACAGTGGTCGCGCCCCGGTAGGTATTGCTGTTGTCCAGCGTCCAGGTACCGGCGCCGACCTTGGTCAGCGCCAGCGTGCCGTTATCGTTCACCAGGTGGCCGCTGAAGGTGCTGTCCAAACCCAGCGCGCCCACTTCATAGGTGGCGGTCGAATTGCCCGTGTTGCCCACCAGCCATTTGCCAGTGGCGCCGCTGGCCGTGAGCATGTCGCCGCCGCCGGACAAATCGCCGATTTTCACCACGTCGTTGCCGCCGTAGTGGTTCAAATAACCGGTGCCGTTAAGACCGGCCGCGTCCGCGACGTTCGACGACAAGACGATGGCCGCTTGCGACCAATCCCGGCTGACGGCCGTCGTGCCCAGGTTAACCGCAAGAAATTTGGTGGAGAGTGACACACTCTCCACCAGCGTCAGCGTGCCGGTGAACTGCGACATATCGCCGTTGGCCGCGAAGGTGACATTGGCATTGCCGTAATTAGAGACCGTTAGCTGGCCGTCGCCGAACCAGGTCCCGGTGGAAGTAATGCCGTGACTGGTAGCGATGAGATTGTCCTGCCCGCCGGCGGTGCCGGTGATGAGCAGGTCGTTGCTCCAGTTGTTCCATGAATTGTCAGCGTTGTCGGTGGAGTTAAACCCGCCGTTGGCAAAGGTGATCGTGCCGGAGCCGAAGAAACGGGTGCCCTGGAAACGGGAAGAGGTGTCGTTGTTCAAAAAAGTCACGCCGCCGGTGTGCGTGTTGACCGGGGCGCCGACGATGCCGAACCCCCAGCTCTGGCCGCTGGCGAGGCCGGACAAGACAATTTTGACCTTGCCGTCAAACTGCAAAAAAGACAGGGTGCCGGCGTTGCCCGTCACCGTCAGCGTGGACAAGTCGGCGGCGCTGTTGGTGATCAATCCTTGGTTAACATCATTGTACGACAACACGCCGGTGACATCGTAACCGTTCAATTCCACCCTGGCGCCAGAGCCAATCGCGAACAGGCTCACCCGATTGTCAGTGCCCAGCGCGTGGGAGCCGCCAACCACCAACTCGCCCTGCCAGACCGCCACCCCGCCGAGGAAGCTGTTGGAACCGGTCAGAATCAGCGCGCCGGTGCCGGACTTGACCAACCGGGTGCTGATATTGCCGTTGTAGTAATTGTTGACGATGGACGAGGCGATTGTCAGGTCGCCGCCGTTCTGCCATATCAACAGGTCGTCAACCGGCCCCTGCATACTGCCGCCGCTGATGGTGTAAGCATTTTCGCCGCTGTAAATCAAGCCGCCGGCGTTGAGTTTCAACTGATTGTCCAGCGTCAGCGCCGCGCCGCCGTCAATCTTCAGCGTGTTGATGGTTTTCGCGCCGCTGACGGTGGTGTTGGCGCTGATGCGCGCGTTATCGGCGTCCGTCCAAGCATCCGGGGCGCTGATCGTGTACGCCTGGTAAGTTTGCAACAGGCCGGTGTCCGCGTCACGAGTCGCCCAGTCGCGCCCGTTAATGGTAATCCAGGCGGCATCGTTGCCCCACACGGCAACCATGCCCCCGTGCCCGGTGCCAAACGCCTCGGCGCTGCCGCCCAGCAAATTGTCCCCGCCGATGTCCAGCACCGAATTAAGGGCGCGGCCGATGGCGGTGCCGGTCACATAAATGGAGGCGGCACCGCCCTCGCGCCGAATCGCGTTGTAACCGCGACCGCCGCTGTAGTCGTTGCCGGCGCCGCCGATGTTGCCGCCGACATTGCCCAGGCCCAGGTAAGTGATCTGCTCCTGCGTGGCGCCGCCAACCAGGGTCAGCACGCCGCGGGTCAGGTCGAGTCTGCCCTGCCCCAGCTTGGTCGCGTCCGCGTCGCGGTAATCCAGCCGCACGTTAAAATCCGCGCCGAAATAATTGTCGCCCGTGTAGGAATTGGAGCCGGACAAAGTTACCGTACCACGGGCGGCATGAGTCACATCCACGCTATAATTCCCGGAAATATTGCCGCTCACCACCGTCGCGCCGCTGCCGCTGAACCACAAGTTATTACCCAACACAATATCCGTGTCGAGGGTTTGTACCGCCGCGCTGTTGTTGGTGATGGCGCCGGTCAGCGTCAGCGGGTTGCCGCCGATGGTCAGCGCGGCGGCGCCGGTGTTGAAGGTGAGATTGGCGGCGCTGAGGCTGGCGAGGTCGTTGTCCAACGTGGCGGCGAGGCTGGCATTGAAGAACAGATTGTCGCCGTTGACGGGCAGGGCGCTCCAGTTCGTCGCGGTGGAAAATTTGTTGTCACCGGCAGCGCCCGACCAGGTTCGGTCCGCCGCCGGCGCCAGCAATGCCGCTGACAGTGACAGGGTGATGGTTAGCGCCAGTTGCTGTAATCCATGGTTGCCGGTTTTCATAATGTTTGCTCCTGATTCATCTGTTGTTTTTTATTTTTATGGCCGCGAAAGAACACAGGGAACGCCAAGTTTTACAAAGAGGAATTGGAGGGGGGCTTTTGATTGCGGCAATCCTCCTCCAATAACTCCATGCTCTCTTTGTAAAAAAATATCCCTCGCGCCGCTGACGCTGGCGGGCGGGCTGTACCGCAAGAGGAATGAACCGGGCAAAATACCGCGGGGAAATCAGGAAGTCGGGGCAAGTCTCATGCTGCGTGAGCGCGTGAGCGCGTGAGCGCGTGAGCGCGTGAGCGCGATTCACTTACGTTATGACTTAGGTCTCTCATCTTCAGCGGGTTATCGGTTTTTCACTTCAGCTAAACCACCCATGTTTTTTCGGTGGCCACCATCAGCTTACGCCGATAACGAATGTAATGTTACATTAATCGCCATATTAAAGCAATAGTTTTCATAAAAATTTTTTACCGGGAATTTATAGGGGTATTCGAGATTAAGGCAGTTGGCCACAGAGAAACACAGAGCAGGCACCGAGTTTCACAGAATTTTTCTCTGTGGCGCCCTGTGCTTGCTCTGTGTGCGCTGTGGGCTGTTTTTAGAACTGGTGCCGGTAGCCCGCTGACAGTCCCCAGGGTTTGTCGTACTTGTCGCCGAAGGAGGCTTCGTAGTCGAGGTGGAGTTGGTTGTTGGTGTCGAGTTGCCAGATGAGGCCGGCGCCGAGTTCGGCGCGAGCACCGTCAGTGTTGGCGCGGGCGGACTGATAGCCGTTTCTGATGGCGCCGCCGTTGCTGATGGTTTCGACGCCGCTGATCTTCACGTAGGGTTGGAGTGCGCCGCCGTTGGTGAGGTTGATGGTGCGGCCAAACAAGCTGCCGATTCTCAATTGCAGGGCGTCGAGGTCTTGGGTTGTGATGCTCATGGGGCCGGCAGTGTAATCCTCAGCTAGGATGTGCAGGTAGTTGACTTGGAACTGGGGTTCGACAAACCAGCCGTCCTGGAAGGTGAACTTTTTCCCAATCTCAAGACTGCCACCCACGTTGACGTCGCTGTAGTTGGCTTTGAGTTGAGTGTTGCCGTAGGGGGCTTTCAGGTCGTT
>JAISBF010000209.1 GCA_031266335.1 Verrucomicrobiales bacterium | reverse complement strand
GTCGAGGTCGCTGCGGCCGTAGCCGGCGTACACTCCAAGATACAAGTCACTGTCAGCGCTGATGGTGAACTTGTGATCCGTGCCGAGATCGACGCCGTAGATGAGTTGTTCGTAGGCTTTGCCTGATACTTTGCTGCCGACGTTTAACTGTTGGCCATAGCTTCTGAGCCAGATGTTGTCGATGATATGGAGCGCGGGCGTCCCGCCCGCCAGCGGGCGAGACGCCCGCGCTCCATAGCGCAACTCACCCATGCGCTTGAGCAAACTGTTTTGCTGCGCGAACCACATGGCTTGCTGGATGGCCACGCTGCTATTCAGGACGGCGCCCGCCGGGCTGACGCCGGATTTTACGAAGTGGTTGTCGTCTTTGATGAGTTGGTCAATGCCCCAGTCGATCGGATCCCATTGCCAGTGTTCCGTGCCGTCGCCGCTGACGATGCCGGGAAGGACTTTATTCGGGTCGGCCTTGCCATCGCCGGTGGTGTCGATGTGAACTGTGCCGTCACCGTCAGCGGTGTCGGTGATGGTGATGGAACCGCCCTCACCGGTGTCGCTGTTGACGCTGAGGTTGACGGTGCCGCTGTGGGTCATGTTGTCGAAGATGACTTCGTAATCGCCGATGTTCCACACGCCGTTATTCTCGCCGTAGTTGCCGTGACTGTCTTTATCGAAAGTCCACGCGCTGTCGCTGCCCGTGATCAGGTTGCCGCCGGCGAAGCCGCCGGTGCCGACTGAATCGTTATCAAGGATGATGGTCAGCGTGCCGTCGCCTTGGTTGGCAACATCGCCAAGCATGGTGCCGTGATCGAGGTTCACGGTCAGCGCGCCGCTGCCGCTGTTGATGGCATCGCCGTTGAGGCCGCTGCCGCCGCTGAGGTTGACGGTGGCGGTGCCGGTAAAGCTCCCGGTGGTGGAGATGCCGCCGGCGGCGGCGGTGTCCACGTTGTCGAGATTGATGGTGCCGTCGCCGCGGATGAGTGCCACGTTCCCGCTGCTGCCGGTGCTGGTCAAGGTGCCGCCGGTCACGGTCACTGAGCCGTTGCTGTGCACGTTGATTATGTTGGCGGTGCCGCTCACGACGCTGTCTTGCAGTTTTATATCCCCGTTGTTGCCCGCCGAAAGCGCGCCGTTTATTTCCAGGTTATTGCCGAAAATCCGGCCGTCTGAAACCGACAGTCCCGAGACTGGAGCTTGAATGCTGGTATCATGCAGCTCGACCACCCCGCCGCGCAGCGCCGCTACAGCGGGCTGGTCATTGTTGCTGATAATGACCGCATCCTTCACGTTGAGCCTGGCGTTATTATTATGGACCAACACAGGGGCGGCGCTGCTGCCAGTGGCGGCAATAGTGCCGCCGATAACGGTCAGATTGCCGTCCTGCTGCACCCGCACTGACGCGGCCATGCTGCCGGAACTGGTGACGGTGGTATTTTCCAGCCAGCCGATCGCTCCGTTGAAAATGAAAACGCTATCGGCGCCAAACCCGGTTGTGGCAATGGTGCTGCTATACAGGAACACCTCGCTGGCATTCGCCCAAACCGCTTTGCTGCCCTCAGGGTAAGCCGTGGCGTCAAGCGAACTTTCAGCCGTGATCCGCGTGCCGCTGTACTGAGCGCCCTGCACGAGCATGATGGCCGACCAACTGTCGGCGCCGACGACTCTGGGGGTGTAACCGGCATCGGCTTCCGCCAGGGTGCCGCCAATCATAATTCTGGTGGCCGCTGACGCTGGCCAGGGCGCCGCCAGTGGGCCGCCGAGGATGGCGAGGAGAGTTAATATTAGGGTTAGTTTGTTTGTTATGGATGGGTTCATAAAGGGTTAACTCCGGCCACGAAGGTGGCGCTGACGGTGATAGAATGGGGACGTGTTATGAAACGCCGGAGTGCTGCCGGATGGGGAATGAAGCGGGTAAAATTCCCCGGAAAAATTAAAGAGTCAGGGCAGAAGTCATGCTTGGAGCGCGTGAGCGCGTGAGCGCGGCTACACTTACTTTATGACTTATCTTGCTCATCTTCAGCGGGTTTCGATAACGCGCTTTGACGATATGGAATCAGGCTACTTTGCGCAAGGTTTTTTTCGTTTTTTTATCTGTGTGTATCCGTGTCCATCCGTGGTTAACCATTATCAGCGGCGCGGGGACGTGAGGAAGGCAGATTTTGCCGCTTGCCGCTGACGGTGGCGGACGTTACACTTTCCCGCCGTGTCCGTCATTGCCTCAGCCCCAGCCTTTGTCCGTGTGCCGCGCCATGTCGCGGTCATCATGGACGGCAACGGGCGTTGGGCGCAATCGCGCCATTTGCCGCGCATTGAGGGGCACCGGCAGGGCGCCAAGTCTGTCGAGGCGGTGATTCGCGCGGCGCGGGAAATCGGGGTGGAGTATCTGACGCTGTACGCTTTTTCCGTGGAGAATTGGCAGCGCCCGGCGTTGGAGGTCAAGGGCCTGATGGCGCTGTTGATGGAGATGCTGAAACGCTACGCGCAGGAACTCGCTGACAATCATATCGCGCTCAAGGCCATCGGCCGGCTGGACGATTTGCCCGCCAAGGTCCGCGCGCAGATTCGGCTGGCCGAGCAGGCCAGTGTCAGCGGCGCGAAGATGACGCTGATGCTGGCGCTCAGTTACGGCGGGCGCGTCGAGTTAATCGAGGGTGTGCGCGCGCTGGCGCGGCGGGTGCGGGCGGGCGAGCTGGAACCCGCTGACATTGACGAGGCCAGCGTCAGCGGCGCGTTGTACACGGCGGGCGCGCCCGACCCCGACTTGCTCATCCGCACCAGCGGGGAGATGCGCTTGAGCAATTTTTTGCCGTGGCAGACGATTTACACCGAGTGGTATGTGACGCCGACGCTGTGGCCGGACTTCGGGCGGGAGGATTTTTTCGCCGCGGTCAGCGAGTATAACCGGCGGGAACGGAGGTTTGGGGGCGTATGAAAACACGGACTTTTTCAACGGTGGTTTTGGTCGGCGCGGTGGCGCTGATGGTGGCTTTGAAGAATGTGACGGGACTTTACGTCATCGGCCTGATTTTGTGTCTGGGCGCGCTGTGGGAGTTTTATAAAATGGCGGAGCACAAAGGTGTCGCGCCGTTCAAAAAAACGGCGATGGTGTTTGCGGCACTGATGATGATAGTGATTTATCCGGGGTTTCACTACCAGTGGGTTCAATATGGTTATGTGACGCTGAATGACAAAATCACCGGGTTAAACGCAAACTTTTTTAATTTTGAACAAGTGTTGCCCGCGTTGTTCATTATCAGCGTCCTCGGATTTGCCGCGCTGAAACCCACGAAAAACAATCCGCTGGCGCGGGTGGCGGTTACCGTTTTCGGGTTTTTGTACATTCCGTTTTTGTTTAGTTTTTTGTTGCGGCTGGTGCCGCTGCCTAACGGCCTGCTGCTCGCGACTTACGTTGTTGTCGTCACCAAATGCACCGACATTGGCGCGTACCTGGTCGGCTCGTGCCTTGGCAAACACCAGATGAGTCCGCAATCCAGCCCGAAGAAAACCTGGGAAGGCTGCGCGGGCGGGGTGCTGCTGGCGCTGACGGTGAGCCTGGGGTTCGCGTATTTCCTGACGCCGGAATTGTGGTGGCGGCACGCGCTGATACTGGGCGTGCTCTTGCCGCCGCTGAGCGTGGTCGGCGACCTCATCGAGTCGGTCATCAAGCGCGACACGGGCGCCAAGGACTCCGGCGCGGTCATTCCCGGCATCGGCGGGGCGCTGGATTTGGTGGACAGCATGTTGTTCACCGCGCCGGTGTTTTATTTTTACCTGGTTTTAATCAGATTATGAAACGGGTCATTCTGTTGGGTTCCAGCGGGTCAATCGGGCAGAGCGCGTGCAAGGTCGCGCGGGAACTGCCGGAGCGGATGAAGATTGTCGGGCTGGCGGTCAACGGCAGCGTCAGCGTGTTGCTGGAACAGGCGCGGGAGTTCGGCGTCAAGGCGCTGGCGGTGTTTGACGAACAGGCCGCCGCTGACGCCGAGCGCGAGTTGCCCGCTGACGGTCACCTATATAAAGGCGCGGCGGGCTTGGTGGAGTTGGTGCGCGAGACCGAGGCTGACATGGTGCTGGTCGCCATCGTCGGCACGGCGGGGCTGGCACCGGCGCTGGCGGCGTTGGAGTCGGGCAAAGACCTCGCCGTGGCGAGCAAGGAAATTTTGGTGATGGCCGGCGAGTCGGTGATGAAGACCGCCGCTGACCGTGGTCGCGCGATTTTGCCGGTGGACTCGGAGCACAACGCGATTTTCCAATGCCTGCGCGGCGCCGCTGACCGTGAGGTGCGACGGCTGATTCTCACCGCGTCGGGCGGCCCGTTTCGCCGGACGCCGCGGGAACAACTGGCCACCGTCAGCGTCGAGCAAGCGTTGCAACATCCGACGTGGAACATGGGCAAAAAAATCACCATCGACTCGGCGACTTTGTTCAACAAAGGGCTAGAGATGATTGAAGCGCGCTGGCTGTTCAACATCGAGATGGCGCGGATTGACGTGATTGTGCATCCGCAAAGCATCGTACACTCGATGGTGGAATTTGTTGACCACTCGGTGTTGGCGCAACTGAGCCACTCGGACATGTGCTTCCCGATTCAATACGCCGTGACCTATCCCGACCGGTTGCCGAACCAACTGGGTAGTTTGGATTTCGCGCGACTGGGGCAACTGACCTTCGAGGCCCCCGACCCGGCGCGTTTTCCGGCGCTGACACTGGCGCGGCACGCGGGCACCGTCGGCGGCACCATGCCCGCCGTGTTCAACGCCGCCAATGAAGTCGCCGTCGCCCGCTTCCTCGCACGGCGCGGGACGTTTCCGCAAATTTGGGAGTCGGTGGAAAAAGTGATGGCGCGGCATCAAAGCGTTGCCTCAGCCGGTCTCGATGCTATATTGGCAGCCGACGCTTGGGCGCGGGCGGCCTGTGCCCGGCTCGATTGAATTTACTATGAGTACTGCGGATATTTTATTGTTGGCGGCCACGATAATCGGCGCGCTGCTGTTGTTTGGCGTGACGGTATTGGTGCATGAACTGGGGCATTTTATCGCCGCCCGATGGATGGGCTTGTACGTGGACCGCTTTGCTGTCGGGATGGGGCCGGTGGCGTGGCGGTTCAAGCGTAACGGGGTCGAATACAGTATCCGCTGGCTGCCGCTGGGCGGCTTTGTGTCCATTCCGCAGATGCTGCCGATGGACGCGGTGGAGGGGCCGGCGGCGCAGGTGCCGAAGGATTTGCCGGCGGCGACGCCGTGGGCGAAAATGGTGACGGCGTTTTTCGGGCCGCTGTTCAGCCTGGGGCTGGGTTTTGTGCTGGCGGTGGTCATTTTTTTCGTGGGCGAAAATTACAACACTACCGTGGCCACCACCACGATTGGTTACGTGGAAAAAGGTTCGCCGGCGCAGGTGGCGGGCATGTTGCCGGGCGACCAGATTATCGGCATCAACGGGGAGCAAATGGAAAGTTGGGGCGGCTCGGCGCACTCCATCCAGCAAACCTTGCTCCTGCTCACCACCGGGGTCGCCAATATTGAGGTTGAACGTCACGGTCAGCGCATGATTTTCGCCGTGCCGCGCCAGGTTGACGCCAATCCCAGGATGGAAAAGCTGCGCACGGTGGGGTTTGAAAATACTTGGGCCAAGCCGACCATTGTGGAGAGACTGAAAAAGGGTTATCCGGCGCATCAGGCCGGCCTGAAAAAAGGCGACGTCATCAAGCAGGTGGACGGGCAAACCGTTTATTGTCCGGCGCAATTGATTGCCATGGTCAAGGAATCATCAGCGTCAGCGGCCTTGCGGGTGGAGTTCGAGCGCGACGGGGTTTTGCATACCGTCGCGCTGACGGCCCAGCCGGTGGCGGGGACGGAAGAAAAACTCCTGGGCATCGAGTTTAAAAATGATTTTTACACGCTGCGCTATCCCGCGCCGCTGACACAGGTGCAGGACAGTCTCGACAAGATGTGGCGCATGATCAAGGCGCTGGTCAGCCCGCAATCGGGGGTGGGCATCAAGCACATGAGCGGCCCGCTGGGCATTTTGGATTTGGTCCGCCAGTTGTTTGTTGACTGGCACGCGCTGATCAGTTTTTGGGTGTTTTTCAATGTCAACCTGGCGGTGCTGAACCTGCTGCCGCTCCCGATTCTGGACGGCGGGCACATCCTGTTCGCCTGCATCGAGGGCGTCACCCGCCGGCCTCTGAATATCAAGGTGGTCAATGTCCTGATGACCTGCTCCATGGTCATCCTGCTGCTCTTTTTCCTGATGGTCACGCTCAACGACGGCGGGCGCATGTGGCGCAATTACCGTCCGAGCGAGCGGCAAAAAGCGCTTGAGCATAGCATGGAAAAAATCGAAACCGTGGAATAATCCGTCCCATGAAACCGTATTGTGCCAGTCCGTTTGCCTACCGTCGTCGCGACACCCGCGTGGTCACGGTCGGCAAGGTTGCCATCGGCGGGGAGCAGCCGGTGCGGGTGCAGTCGATGTTGACGTGCGATACGATGGACACGGCCGCGTGTGTGGCGCAGACGCTGGCGCTGGTCGCCACGGGGTGCGAAATCGTCCGCATTACCGCGCCGACGGTGAAGGACGCGGCTAATTTGGCCAATATCAAGCGCGAGTTGCTGGCCGCTGATTGTGACGTGCCGCTGGTCGCGGACATTCATTTCAAGCCGGAGGCGGCGCTGGAGGCGGCGCGGTGGGTGGAGAAGGTGCGCATTAATCCGGGGAATTTCGCGGACAAGAAAAAGTTCCAGGTGCGCGATTATAGTGACGCTGAGTATGCGGATGAGCTGGCGCGGATTGAGGAGAGTTTTGTGCCGCTGCTGAAGATTTGCCTGGCACGCCGGCTGGCGCTGCGCATCGGCACCAATCACGGGTCGCTGTCCGACCGCATCATGAATCGTTACGGCGACACGCCGGAGGGGATGGTGGAGAGCGCGTTGGAGTTCGCCCGCGTCGCGCGGAAGCACGGGTTTCACAATTTTTTGTTCTCGATGAAATCGTCGAACCCGAAGGTGATGATTGGCGCCTACCGGTTGTTAGCGGCGCGGCTTGCCGCTGAGGGTGACGACTGGCATTACCCGCTGCATCTCGGCGTGACGGAGGCGGGGGAGGGCGAGGACGGGCGCATCAAGAGCGCCATCGGCATCGGCTCGCTGTTGCTGGACGGGTTGGGGGATACCATTCGCGTGTCGCTGACGGAGGACAGCATTCATGAGGTGCCGGTGGCGCGGGAGTTGGTGCGGCAGGTCGGGGAGTTGAACCGCCGGCCCGCGCCGAAGACGGACGCGGCGCTGAGTTTCAATCCGTTTGTTCACGCGCGGCGCGACAGTGCCGTGGTGCGCCTGCGCGACCTTGGCGTCGGCGGGGAAAATGTGCCGCGCGTGGCGGTCACGCGCGCGATGTACGACTTGCTGGAGCCGCGCCGCCAAGCGCTCGGCGACACGGTGCCGGAGGTGATTTACGAGGAAGCGGACGTGGTGGAAATCGACCTGGACGACGCGGCGCAAATCGACGCGGTGAACCGACTGGAGCAGCCGCGCATCGTCAGCGTGCGGGACGGCACCGCGTTCAGTCCCGTCGCCGCCTACCGCCTGCTGGCGGCGAAACTTCATCCGCGCCATCCGATTTTGCTCAAGGACACCTTCCAGCCGACAGCGTCAGCGGACGCGCAGGCCCTGCTGTCAGCGTCAGCGCCGCTCGGCGCGTTGTTGTGCGACGGCATCGGCGACGCCATTCTCATCCGCCGGGAACAGGCGCCGGGCGCGAATGTCCGCCTTGGCTACAACATCCTGCAAGCGGCGGGGAACCGCGTGTTCAAGACCGATTACGTCGCGTGCCCGTCCTGCGGCCGCACGTTGTTTAATTTGCAAACCACCACCGCGAAAATCAAGGCCGCGACGCTGCACTTGAAGGGCGTGAAAATCGCCATCATGGGGTGCATCGTCAACGGCCCCGGCGAAATGGCGGACGCCGACTTCGGCTATGTCGGCGGCGCCCCCGGCAAAATCAATCTCTACGTCGGCCGCAAGCCCGTCAAATTCAACATCCCCGAAACCGAGGCGGTGGAGCGCTTGATCGACCTCATCCGCGAGCACGGCAAGTGGGTGGACGCGCCGCGCGCCTAACAACGGTTATGCGTGTTTTTATCCAAGGCCTGATGCGGGCGACGGCCCGGTTGACTTATCGCTATGCGTGGTGGGTGATTATCACGGCGCTCGCCGCCACGGCGGCCAGCGTCTGGCTGGCGGTGACGCGGCTGGGAGTGTTGAACGACACCAACGCGCTGATTCGCCAGGACTCGCCGGTGCTGCGGCATTATCTCGATTATTTGCGGGAGTTCAACACCCGCGACCCGATGCTGATCGTGGCGCGCTCGCCCGATTTTGCCGCTAACACGGCGGTGATGGAAGAGTTGGCGGCGCGCATCGGCGCGGAGGTGCCGGCGGCGCAGGTGCGGGATATTTATTACAAGAACGACCTCTCGCGGATGCAGCCGCATTTTTTGCTGTATCAGAGCCGGGACGATTTGGCGAAGATGCTGGGACAAATCCGCGCGCAAAAAAATTTGCTCGGTCACAAAGGTCAGGCGGTCAATTTGAACCGGCTGCTGGACGGGGCGATTGAGCAGTTTGACAAAGTTGACCGCGCCAAGGGCAAGGGGACGACCCTGGACGACCTGGAGGCGTATTCCGAGCAAATGATTGTCACGCTGGAAGCGCTGGCGCGAGAATTGTCGCTGCCGGTGGGCGAGGCGACGAATCGCGCCGCCAACATGTTGAACGCTGAGATTGACGAGTTCGAGCAACAACTGGCGTTGAACACCTACATCCAGTTCGAGCAGGGGCAGTTGCTGTTGATGACGCTGACGCCGGGCCTGGGCGACGAGCAAAGTTTTTCGCCCTACGCGACGGGCATCAGGCAAATCCAGCGCATCATCGCCGAGGTGCGGCAGCGGCATCCGACGGTGCAAATCGGCCTGACCGGCGAGGCGGTGCTGATGAACGATGAACTGCTCGCCGCCAATCGCGACATGCTGTTCGCGTCGCTGCTGGCGGCGGGATTAATCGCGCTGTCGTTCTTCTACGCCTACCGGCAACTGGTGCGCCCCGCGCTGGCGCTGCTCGCGCTGGGCTGCGGCATTGCCTGGTCCTACGGCATGGCCACGCTGGCGGTGGGGCACCTGAACATCATCACCGAGGCGTTCGTGCTGATGATGCTGGGGCTGGGCATTGATTTCAGCATCCAGTTCGTCGGGCGTTACGAGGAAATGCGGCATCGCGGCATGGACTTGCTGGCCGCGCTGGAAGACACCATGCAGCACACCGGCGTGGCGGTGGTCACGGGCGGCGGCACCACGGCGGCGGCGTTCTTCACGATGTGTTTCAACGACTTCATCGGCTTGTCCGAGATGGGCATCATCGCGGGCAGCGGCATCCTGCTCTGCCTGCTGTCCAGCCTCGTGTTGTTCCCGGCGCTCATCACCGTGGTGGATTCGCGGCGGCCCAACGGCGGCATTCGCCCGGCGCGAAATTACGGCGCGGCGGGACGGCGCCTGGACCAAGTGCTGACCAGCCGGCCGGCGCTGGCGCTGACCGTGTGCCTCATCGTCAGCGTGTTTCTGGGATGGCAAATTGACCGGGTAAAATTCGATTACAACCTGCTGAATTTGCAAAACCCGAAGATTGAATCCGTGCAACTCGCGCAGGAGTTGACCGGCAATCCCCAACTGCCCTTCATCTTCGGCGTGGTCGTCGCCGACGACCTGGCACACGCCGCGACCCTAACCAGGGAACTGGAAGCAAAGCCGACGGTTTCCTCGGTCATTTCACCGACCAAGATTTTGCCCGAGGACCAGAACGCCAAGCTGACAGTGCTCCGGCAACTCAAACAAGAACTCGACCAAATCCAAATCACCGCCGACCCGAAATCCTCGGTCAATTTGACCAAGGCGAAAACGACCCTCAAGACCATCCTGCAATACAGCGAGGAAGGGCAAAAGGAAGCCGTGAAATGGAGCAAACGCGCCGGCGGCGGGTTGTGGAAACAAGTGGTGGGCAAGGGGAACAAAAGCCGTATCGAGCAAGTGCTCGGCATCTTCGAGCGCCTGCTGCCCGCGTTGCGCCAGTCCATCGAGGCCCTGGACAAACTCCCCGCCAAGGAAGCCGTCCGCCGCCTGAACCGTTACGAAGTCGAACTCATCGGCAGCATCCAAAAACAATTCGCCTTCCTCAAGGGTTTCGACTTCGAGCACCCGGTCACCGTCAGCGACCTGCCTGAACAGGCGCGCAATCATTACATCTCCCCCAACGGCAAAATTTTGCTCGAGATTTATCCGAAGGAAAACGTCATGGAGCGCGCCGCCAACGAGCGTTTTGTCGCCGACCTGCGCTCCATTGACCGGCAAGCGACCGGCACGCCGGTGCAAAATTACACCTACATTTCCGTGCTGAAAGAAAGTTATCAAACCGCCGCGTGGTACGCCCTGGCCGCCATCGTCATCATGGTGCTGCTGCACTTTCGCAACCTCTGGCATACGCTGCTGGCGCTGTTGCCGCTGGGCTTCGGCATCCTGTGGATGGTCGGCATCATGGGCTGGCTCGGACTGCCGTTCAACCCCGCGAACATCATCACCCTGCCGCTGGTCATCGGCATCGGCGTGGCCTACGGCATCTACGTGGTGGACCGTTACCGCGAGGAAGGCCGTTGCGCGTTGTTCAGCGGCAGCACCGGCAAGGCGATAGTGATGTCGGCGCTGACCACCATCATCGGCTTCGGCTCCATGATGATCGGCGACTACCGCGGCCTGGTGAGCCTGGGCACTATCATGTCATTGGGCGTCTGCTGCTGCTTCGTGACGAGCACGCTGATGCTGTCGCAAGTCTTCGCCTTGCTGGCGCGGTGGCGGAAGGAATAGGGCGTGCTTGCCGCGTCATGCTCAGCGGTATGCGGTCAACAGAAGCAAACGCGCGCGCGTAAACCTGAACATGGCGACAGGAGGTGACGAACTTTGTCGCGGCTGAACACCCGCGGTTTTAAGTCGCCACTAATTTATTTGACTTTCCCCGGACTTCTCTCCATCCTTTTTCGCCTTATGAGAGACAAAATCACCCTGGAATGCACCGAAGCCAAAGCGGCAGGCAAACCCGCGTCACGCTACATTTCCACCCGCAACAAGAAGTTGCAGACCGAGCGGCTGGAAGTGAAAAAATACAATCCGCATCTTCGCCGGCATACCCTGCACAAGGAAGTCAAATAGGTTTTGGTGTGTCGTTCTTTACAAAAAACCCCGCCGCGGCGGGGTTTTTTCATGCCGGTCATCAGGCCGGGTCGGCCCTGAGTGCCGCCATGGTGGCAAGGTTCAGGCTGCTGGCAATGTCCTTGAGCGTGGTCATGGCTGCAAGCTAAAGCGCCGGTCATCACCCGCGCCTCAAACTCATTTGGGTGTAACCACGTAACCAAACGGCTGCCACTTGCCGGCGGCATTTTTTTCAAAACCAAACTGCTCCGTCGCCGACGTCAGATTTTCAAACGACGAACTGAATATGAAAAGCACAAAACTACCGTCGCGCACCTTGCCGCCGCCAGTCTGCACGCCAGACATCCTCATCACATTGACCTTTTCGCGTTTCAGCACCTTTCCGACCGAAGGCCGCGTGGCGCTGCACAATTTTTCCCACTGTTCCTTCGGGATACGGATTTTTGCCCAATCGGACATCCCGTCCCAAGCTTGTGCGCATACTTGCCGTCATCGCATAATTGCATGAACGCCAGCGCCTGCTTCTGCAATACTTCCTCTTCAGTTTCCGCCCTGGCGGGCACCACCATGGCGACCGCCATTAGCGCCGCCGCCAATAATCCCGCCATGCCATAACACGCTGATTTCTGCCGATAGTTTTTGATCATAATCATCCTGGTTCTGAGGTTTCGCATCGACTCGCCGATTGCCAGCGAGCCGAAAGGTATTCGCGCTCCCGCGTCCGCGCGTAAAATCCGCAACAAGGTTGCCCCGTAAATCTCGCCGTCAGCGTCCGCCAGCCCGTCCAGCGCAATCTCGTCCGCCGCTTCCTCACGAAAATTTTTCCAGCCGCCAACCGCCAACCACGCGAACGGATTGAACCAATGCAACGCGTTGACCAGCGCGAATAGCCAGCCCGCCGGAATGTCCAGCCAGCGGAAATGCACCAATTCATGCAAAAGTACCCCCGACAATTGGGACACCGTCAGCGTCCTGGCCAAATCCGCCGGCAGCAAAATCCTCGGCCGCAGCCAGCCCAGCAGGGCCGGCACCGCCAGACGCTCCGTGACCACCAATCCGACCGGCGCGGTGACCCCGCTCAGCCGTTTGCAATCTTCCAGTAATTCCAGCAGGCGCGAATCCGTGCATAGCCGTTCTCGCGACCAGCGGCGGCTCACCAGCAGCGTCTGCGCCGCCAGCCACAGCAAAAACACCAGCACTCCCGCCAGCCAGATTAACACCAGCCAAGGCACGCTGACGGTGGAACCCGCCGGCAGCGTCACCGCCAGCGGCCTTGTCATGAGCGGCAGATGTTCCAGCGCCGAACCCGGCGGCAACACCGTTCCGGCTGCCGCCGGTAGCACCGGCAGTTTCCACGGCACCAAAAATGCCAGCGCCGCCAGCCACCACCACACCCGCCGGGCCGACGCCTTCATCCGTCCCGCCAGCCAGCGATTCGCCAGCCACGCCACGCCTACGGCCAGCGTCCCGCGCAGGGATTGTTCCAACAGCATCGCGATCATAATTCCTTTTTCTTGGATTTCAGAATCTTCTCCAGTTCCGCCAGCTCCGCCGCGCTCAATTTCCGCGAGTTCACAAAGTGCGCCAGCATCGGTGTCAGCGACCCGCCAAAAATCCGCGACAAAAACGATTCCGCCTCCGCGGAGCGCAATTGCTCCTCGTCATAGGCGGGAAGATACCAATACGCCTTCCCCTCTTGCTCAAATTGCAACGCGCCTTTCTTTACCAGCCGGTTCAACAGGGTCTTGACCGTCGCCGCCGACCAGGCCGTCTTGCGCTCCAGCCGCTCGATCACCTCCTGGGCCAGGCACGGCGCTTGCTCCCAGACGGCCTTCATCACCAGCCACTCGCTGGCGGAAATGCGTGGAATATGTTTCATTTACACTTGTAAATACAATGTTGATTACATTTGTAAATAAAAAAATGAGTTTTGCGTTCGGGGTTTTGCGCTAACCTTGCCCCATGCAATGCAAACTAAGCGTCATCGGCACCGGCAAAATGGGCACAGCCATCATCAAGGGACTCCTCGACCAGCGGATTCTTTCCGCCGGTGACATCACCGGGACCGACGCCAGTGACCAGGCCAGGCAAGCCTTCCTTGCGCTCGACCCGCATGGCGCGTTGCAGTGGGCCGCGACGCCCGCCGCGGCGGTCAGGAACACCGACGTGGCGCTGCTCGCGGTCAAACCGCAAAACATGACCGAACTGCTGCCGCAATTGCGGGCCGCCAGCGACCGGACTTTGTTCATTTCCATCGCCGCCGGCATCACGCTGGCGCGGCTGGAGGCGGCGCTCGGCGCCGACCGGCCGATTTTCCGCGTGATGCCTAACACGCCGCTGATGGTGGGCGAAGGGGTGACCGCCTGCGCCGCCAATGGCCGGGTCACCGCCGGCCATCACGAAATCCTGCAAGCCATTTTTGGCGTCACCGGCCGGGTGTTCACCGTCAGCGAGCCGCAGCTTGACGCCGTCACCGCGCTCAGCGGCAGCGGGCCGGCGTTCTTCGCGCTGATCGCCGACCGGTTCGCCCAGGCCGCCGTTGCCGAGGGGCTGCCGGCGGCACTGGCGCTGCCGATGGCGCTGCAAACCATGCGCGGCACGGCGGCGCTGCTCACCGTCAGCGGCATGACGCCGGAGCAACTGATCACCCAGGTTTCGAGCAAGGGCGGCACTACGGTCGCGGGGTTGGCGGTGCTGCGGAATGGCGCGTTGGCGGATCTGCTGGCGGCCACCATCAGCGCCGCGGCCAACCGCTCGCGCGAATTGTCGAAGGTTTGAGTTTTTTTAGAACCTATAGGACGCAGAGGAACTCACCTGGCCACATTCAGGCCGAATTTGTCATGCACCGCGCGCTCGGCCTCGGCGGAGCGCGCCTCGTCAATCACCACGGTGATTTTGATTTCGCTGGTGGAAATCATCTGGATGTTGATGCCCTGTTCCGACAGCGCGACAAACAACGACGAGGCCACGCCGCTGTGGCTGCGCATGCCGATGCCGACCACCGACAGCTTGGCGATGCCTTCCTGCACGGTGACGGCGCGGGCGCGCGACAGTTCGCTGATGCTGGCGGTGATGTTGTTCGCCTTTTTCACATCGTCCCGGTGCAGGGTGAAGGTGATGTCGGCCTCGCCGGACTGCGACACGTTCTGCACGATCATGTCCACGTTGACGCCGGCCTCGGCGATGGTTTGGAACAGCTTGGCCGCGATGCCCGGCCGGTCGGGCACGCCGCTGATGGTGACCTTGGCCTGGTTTTTCTCCACGCTGACGCCGCGCACGACGACTTGTTCCATTGACTTGGTTTCTGCTTTCACGATAGTCCCCGGGTTGTTGTTGAAACTCGACCGCACCTCGAACCTGACGTTGAATTTTTTCGCAAACTCGACCGCGCGCGCCTGCATCACCTTCGCGCCGGCGCTGGCCAGCTCCAGCATCTCGTCGTAGGCAATCTCCTGAATCTTCGTCGCGTTCGGCACCACGCGCGGGTCGGCGGTGTACACGCCGTCCACGTCGGTGTAGATTTGGCAAACCTCGGCCTGCACCGCCGCGGCAATCGCAATCGCGGTCAGGTCGGAACCGCCGCGGCCCAGCGTGGTGATTTGCCCCTCCATCGTCTGGCCCTGGAACCCGGCGACGATGACCACCGCACCGTCAGCGAGGTGCCGTTTCACCTGGTTCGGCGTGAGGTTGGCGATCTTGGCCTTGGTATGCCGGCCGTCGGTGACAATGCCGGCCTGCGCGCCGGTCAGCGACACCGCCGGGATGCCGATGGCATGCAACGCCATCGCCAGCAGCGAAATGGTGGTCTGCTCCCCGGTCGCCAGCAGCATGTCCATCTCACGCTCAGCGGGTTCCGCGCACACTTCCCGCGCCAGTTTGATGAGCGAGTCGGTCACGCCCGACATGGCGCTGACCACGACCACCACGCGATCGCCGCGCCGCCGCCATTCCGCGATGCGCTCGGCCACGTTGCGGATGCGCTCCGGGTTGCCCACGGACGTGCCGCCGTATTTTTGCACAATCAGAGACATGGAGCGCTGACAGTAGCACACTCTTTGCCGATGTTAAGACGAAAAAATCTCAAAACGCAAAGCTCATATTGCAAAACCACAACTGATTGACGCAAAACCAGCCGGCGCCCATGACTGGCGCTGCGGGTGAGTCTTGCGTTTTGCCTTGTGGTTTTGCGATATGAGCTTTGCGTTTTGAGATTTTCAACTCGCCTTGACCTGGCTCACCAGCGCGGTCAGCGAAGCCTTGGCGTCGCCGAACAGCATCCGGGTGTTGTCTTTGTAAAACAGATGGTTGTCAATCCCCGCGAAACCCGCCGCCATGGAGCGTTTCAGCACGATGACCGCCTTCGCGCGGTCCGCCTCGATAATCGGCATACCGTAAATCGGGCTGGCCGGTTCCTCGCGGGCGGCGGGATTGACCACGTCGTTCGCGCCAATTACCAGGCACACATCCACGCGCTCCATCACGGGATTGACCGCCTCCATCTCGTGCAACTGGTCGTAGGGAATATTCGCCTCGGCCAGCAGCACGTTCATGTGGCCGGGCATCCGGCCCGCCACGGGATGAATGGCGAAACACACCTCCACGCCGCGCTGGCCCAGTTCCTCGGCCAGTTCGCACACCTGGTGCTGCGCCTGCGCGACCGCCAGGCCGTAACCGGGCACGATGACCACCTGCCGCGCGTAGCTCAGCAGCAGCGCCGCCTCGTCGGCCTGGATGGATTTCACACTCTTGCCCGCCAAGGCACCGGCAGCGGCCGGCCCCCCGCCGCCCGAGCCGAACGCGCCGAACAGCACGTTGCCCACGGGCCGGTTCATCGCCCGGCACATCAGCAGCGTCAGTAGCGTGCCGGAGGAGCCGACCAGCGTGCCGGCGACCAGCATCGCCAGATTGCCGATCACCAGACCGTCAGCGGCCACCGCCAGGCCGGTGAACGAGTTCAGCAATGAAATCACCACCGGCATGTCCGCGCCGCCGATGGGCAGCACCAGCGCCACGCCGAACAGCAGCGCCAGCACGGCCAGCAGCAGCAACAACGCCGTCGCGCCGCTGCCGGTGGCGTTAAACGCCAGCCAGCCGCCGAGCGCCAGCGCCGCGATGAACAGCAGCGCGTTGACGATATGCTGGCCGCGAAACAGGCGCGGGCGCTCCAGTTTGCCGTTCAATTTCAAATACGCGACGACGCTGCCGGTGAACGCCAGCGCGCCGATGAGCGTGGCAAACAGCATCGCCGCTGCTGACGATGGCATGACGCTGCGCAAAAATTCCGGCGCTATAACCAGGTCGGCGCCGGTGATCGGGTCGCCGAACGGCAGTATCAGCGGCTCCGGTTGTGTCGCCGCCGCCCGCGCAAACTCCAGCCCGCCGACCAGCGCCGCCGCGCCGCCGCCCAGCCCGTTGAACAGCGCCACCATCTGCGGCATCGCCGTCATCTTCACGGAATACGCGCCCAGCGCGCCGAGCGCCAGGCCGACCACGATGCCGCTGACGATGAGCAGGTAGTTCAAATCCCAGTCCCGCTGCCAGACCGGCTCGCCGCCGGCGTCCGGCAGCGCCAGCAGGCCGACTAACATGCCGATGGCGGCCAGTCGGTTGCCCCAGCGCGCCGTTTTCGGCGAGCCGAGCAACTTGATGCCGAGAATCAGCAGCACCGCGACGCCGATAATAACCAGTGACCAAACCGCGCCCATTTCATTTCCTTTTTTTGAACATTTGCAACATCCGGTCGGTGACCATGAAACCGCCGAACACGTTGGCGGCGCCGAACACCACCGCGACAAAGCCGAGCGTCAGCGCCACCGGCGAGGCCGCGTCGGCCAGCGTCAGGATGCCGCCGAACAGAATAATGCCGTGAATCGCGTTGGTGCCGGACATCAGCGGCGTGTGCAGCATGGACGGCACTTTGGAGATAATCTCGAAGCCCACGATGACCGCGAGGATGAAGATAAACAGCAGATTGGTGTCCATGATTTAATTTTTCCGGTCCGCCAGCCGCTCGCTGACGATGCGGCCGCCGTGGGTGACCAGGCAGCCCTTGATGATTTCGTCGTCCAGCCGCGGCGCGAACACTTTCGCCGCCGGGTCCCAAAATTCCTCCACCAGCGCCGCGAGGTTCGCCGCGTACACCTGGCTGGCGTGCGTCGGCACGCGGCCCGGCAGGTTGGCAAGGCCGATGAGTTGCACCCCGCCGCTGACGGTGACCCGGTCGTATTCGACGCCCTCGACATTGCCGCCGCTCTCCACCGCCAGGTCCACCACCACGCTGCCGGGCGGCATTGCCGCCAACATCTCTTTGGTCACCAACAGCGGCGCCGGTTTGCCGAACACCTGCGCGGTGGTGATGACCACGTCGGCGTCGGCGCAAGTCTGCGTCATCGCCGCGCGCTGCCGCTCGATTTGCTCCGCCGTCAGCGCCCGCGCGTAACCGTCTTTGGTCTGGCCGGTCGCGTCCAAATCAATCCGCAAAAATTGCGCGCCGAGCGACTTGACCTGCTCCTCGACCGCCGGCCGCGGGTCGTAGGCGATGACTTTCGCGCCGAGCCGCCGCGCCGTGGCGATGGCCTGCAAGCCGGCGACGCCGACGCCGATGATGAACACCTTGGCCGGGAAAATCGTGCCCGCCGCCGTGGTCATCATCGGGAAAATCTTGCGCGAGTAGCGCGCCGCGAGAATCACCGCCTCGTAACCACCGAGATTGGCTTGCGAGGAAATGACATCCATCTTTTGCGCGCGCGTGGTGCGCGGGATGAATTCCATGCTGATGGCACTGACGCCCTGCGCCGCCAGCGCCCGCACCAGTTCCGGCTCATTGAACGGGTCTAGCAAACTCACGTGGAACGCGCCGCGCTTGAGCAGCGGCACTTCGGTCAGCGGCGGCTTGCGCACCCGCAGCACCAGATCGGCACCTTGCAACAACGCCTGACGGTCAGCGACCACCGCCGCGCCGGCCTTGGCATAAACCTCGTCGGGAAAACCGGCGAACAATCCGGCGTCCGCCTCAACCGCCACCCGCGCGCCGAGCCGGACCAGCTTGGCGGCGGTGTCCGGAGTGAGCGCGACGCGGGTTTCCCCCGGCTGGATTTCGCGTGGAACGGCGAGGTTCATCAATTAACCCCAGCCCTTCCCGCCGGCCGAACCGCTCACGGCCAACAAATTCACGCCATTACTTGACAACATAAATGCCCATCCAACTTCATCATTCCGGGGTCAATCGACCACCGCCGACAAGGGCCGAAATTGTAATCCATGCTCAGCGTGATGACAAGCGCGATTAACCGCGAAAAAGTTCCGGGCGGGCGGGCGGGCGATTTTTTTCGCGTTGAACTGGAAATTGCGCCAGACTAAGCCATTGTCGTATGGATTCGCCGCCTATCCAATTCAAGCCGCGCCGCTTCAGGAGCGCCGCCGCGTATTATGCGCGCGGACGGCTGGCCTACCCGCCGGCGCTGATTCGTCGCGTGGCGGCAAGCATCGGGCTGGCTGGCCGTGACCGGGTGCTGGACCTGGGCTGCGGGCCGGGCTTGCTCGCCGCGGCGTTTGCCGGTCACGCCGGGGAAGTCATCGGCATCGATCCCGAGCCGGCCATGCTTGAGGAAGCGCGGCGGTACGTCCAACCGGCGCGCGGGAAGGTCTCGTTCCGCCAGGGTAGCAGTTATGATTTGACGCCGCAACTGGGCAAGTTTCGGCTGGTGGTCATGGGACGTTCGTTTCATTGGATGGACCGGGCGGCGACGCTGACAAAGCTCGCGCAACTGACCACTCCCGACGGAGTCGTGGGGTTGTTTGACGACCAGCACTGCCAGCTTCCGGAAAATCATTGGCAAGCCCGGGTGCAGGCGGTGCTGGAACCCTACGTTAGTCGCGATGAGGATTACCAGGTGAGACAACGGGAGGATTGGCGGCCGCACTTGTCGTTTTTGCTCGCGTCAGCATTCAACCGGCTCGAACAAATCGCCGTCATCCAAAAAATCAACACCCCGGTTGACCGGCTCATTGACCGCGCCCTGTCCCGTTCCAGCACCTCGCCGGAACGGCTGGGAGCAGACTTGAACCCGGTCATCGCGCGACTGCGCGCGGTATTAAACGAGACCGCCGTGAACGGTAATATAACCGAGGTCGTGGAATTCCGGGCCTTGCTCGGCTGCCGCGCGGCGGGCTGACTAAATCCGCAGATTAAAAAATCTTCGCGCCTTGGCGTCTTCGCGGCCGGAGTTCCGAACTAACCGCGCGTACCCGCCACGCGGAAGCCCAGTTCCTCCAGCAGCGCCGCCACCTTGGCGGGCTGGTCGCCCTGGATTTCAATTTCCCGCCCGCGTACCGTGCCGCCGCAGCCGCAGTGTTTGCGCAAGCGCCGCGCCAGTTCGTCAATCTCAGCGCCGGTGACGGTCAGCGGAATATCGCCCACCACCACCACCGTCTTGCCGCCGCGATGCGCCGTCTCGCGCCGCAACACCACCCGGCCCTTTTGGGCGGGCCGCGTCGCTGATGATGCGATCGGCGGTGTCACTGGCAGCGGCGCGTCCGTTCCCGGCGGCAGCCCGGCGGCATCCAGAACGGCGAACGGATGTTGCAGCCCGCCGCCGTCGCCTGACACATCAATCTTCCTCACCATATCGCGCTTGCCCATGCCCGATTCTAACCACAGACCCGCGCGCGGGTGGAATTTTTTTACAGGGAGAGCATGGAGTTCATGAAGGTTTTAAGAGCCTATCTGCATAATCCTCACGCGAAACTTTATTAAACCGGTTTTCTGATAAGCTCCAAACCAACAATCTCAATGTTCTCCATGATCTCCCTGTAAAAAAATTCCACCCGCCGCGCCGCCAAAAAATCCGTGTGCATCCGCGCGCATCTGTGGTTAAAAGTAATGATGCACCAACATCTCGACGACCTGTTCGCCTTGCTCCGCATCCCCAGCGTTTCCACCGACCCCGCGCGGCGCGACGACCTGCGGCGTTGCGCCGCGTGGCTGGCGGCAAAATTCACCGCGCTCGGGCTGACCGCCGAGGTGCATCAAACTCCCGGTCACCCCATCGTCAGCGCCCGCAACCGCCGCGTCGCCGGCCGCCGCACGGTGCTGATTTACGGACATTACGATGTGCAGCCCGCCGACCCGCTGGCGCTGTGGCGCGGCGACCCGTTCGTGCCGACGCTCAGCGACAGTGGCGTTATCACCGCGCGCGGCGCGACGGACAACAAGGGGCAAATCCTCGCGCACATCCTCGGTGCGGGCGAGACCATCGCCGCTGACGGCGACCTGCCGCTGAACGTGATTTTCCTCGTCGAGGGCGAGGAGGAAATCGGCAGCCCGCACCTCGCGGAGTTTTTGCGCCGGCAGCGCGCCGAGTTGGCGTGCGACGTGGTCGCCGTCAGCGACACCGGCATGATCGAGCCGGGCCGCGGGACGCTGACTTACGGCCTGCGCGGCATCGCCTGCCTGGAGGTCGCCGTCAGCGGGCCTGACAAGGATTTGCACTCCGGCATTTTCGGCGGCGCGGTGGCGAACCCGCTGACCGCGCTCGCGCGGCTGCTGGCCACGCTGCACGACGCCGACGGCCGCGTCGCCATCCGCGGCTTTTACGACGGCGTCGCGCCGCTGGCGCAATGGGAGCGCGCCGCCTGGGCGGCGCTGCCGGTGACCGACGCGGAATTATTGCGGCTGGCCGGCGCGTCCGCGCTCGCGCCGGAACCGGGCTACCGCGGCGTCGAGTGCGCGTGGGGCCGCCCGACCGCCGAGTTGAACGGTCTCTACGGCGGCTACCAGGGCGAAGGCTCGAAGACCGTCATTCCCGCCGACGCTCACGCGAAGCTCAGCTTCCGCCTGGTGCCCGGACAGGAACCGGAAAAAATTTTGTCACTGGCCGCGGCGCATTTGCGGAACCATTGCCCGCCCGGCGTGACGCTGACCGTGACTCCCGGCCACGCCGGCGCGGCATATTTGCTCGACCCGGCGACCCCGTGCGCGCAAGCCGCGCGGCGGGCGCTGGCGCTCGCCTTCCCCGGTAAGGAACCGGCGCTGGTGCGCGAGGGCGGCAGCATTCCCATCGTCAGCGACTTCAAAAAAATCCTCGGCGCCGACACGCTGTTGCTGGGCCTGGCCCTGCCTGACGCCCGCATCCACTCGCCGAACGAGACCTTCACCGTGGAGAACTTTGAAGCCGGCATCCGGCTGAACCAAATCCTGCTCCACGAACTGGCGCGCTAGGTTAAAGAGGTTAACGCAAAGGAACAAAGGGGCAAAGGCGCAAAGAATTTTTTAAATTATTCATAAACCAACTTACTTTAAAAAATCCTTTGCGTCTTTGTTCCTTTGCCCCTTTGCGTTAACCTCTTAAAATGAATCCACGACCGCCAGTTGTCGTCGTGTGACTTTTGTGATTTAATTTCGCCATGAAATATTTCGCCGCCATCCTGTTCATCGTCAGCGCGCTGCCGCTCGCCGCGCAGAGCGTGGACGCTGACGATGAGGTGTCCCGCCTGCGCGCCGAGCTGGACGCCGCGCGCCGCCAGAACGCGCAACTCGCCGCCGACCACGCGCTGGCCTGCCGGCAAATCGATTCGCTGCGCCAGGAAGTCGCCGCGTTGCAGGGCGCGCCGGCGACCGTGACCACCGGCAGCGCCACCGCGCGATTGAACCAGCCGTGGCAGTCGGAAGTCGCCGCCGGCGGCAATTACGCCACCGGCAACGTCAACGCCTACCGCGTCAACCTGGGCGTCAAAGCCGTGCGCGAGACCGTCAGCGACCATCTCGCCCTCGATCTTGCCGGCGAGTACGGCAGGAACAGCGGCCAACTCGACGCCGAGCGCCTGCTGGCCGTGGCTAACTACCGCCACAACCTCGCCGACCACTGGTACTGGCTCGCCAACTACAGCTTCCTGCACGACGGGGTCAGCGGCCTCGATTTCCGCAGCACCCTCGGCCCCGGCGCGGGCTACTACTTTATCAAGAGCGACGCCGTCACGCTGCTGTTCGAGGGCGGCCCGGCCTATGTCTGGGAGCGCAACGAAGGCGGCCCGAGCACCAGCAGCATCCGCGGCCGCCTGGCGCAGGAATTCAACTGGCAATTCACGCCGACGGCCAAGCTGTTTGAGCGCTGTGAATTTCTTGACAACTTGCAAAGCACCGACAACTGGGTCGGCACCCTGGAGGGCGGCATCGAAACCGCGATTACCAAGACCATCAGCCTGCGCCTGAGCGGCCGTTACCAATACAACAACGAGCCGGCGGATGACCGGCGGCGCGGCGATTTCACCGCCCTCGGCGCGCTGGTGTATAAATTTGGCGAAAACAAATAACGCTCGCGGTGGCTGACCGTCGAGATTTTACTTGCCGGGCCAACGGTGAGGGCCAAACTGTTCGCCTATGCATAATGATTCCTTTCAAATTTTCTCCGATAAAAACGTCACCCCGCAAGAAATCACCGAGTTGCTGATTGCCGTCGGCTGGGAGCCGCCGCTGGCGGAGCACGACGAGGTGGCAACCATTTTGGCAGAACGCGCCGCGGCGTTGGCGCGGGCGCATTTCATTGCCCACGCGCGCGATGAACAAGGCGGCTTAGTCGGCTTCGTCAGCGTCACGCGGGGCTTCGCGGAATTTGTGGAACTGCTGCTGGTGCGGCCGCAAATGCAGCGGCGCGGCGTGGGCAAGGCACTGTTAGCGGCGGTCGGACAACATTTTCACGGTCATCCGTTTTACGTCACGCCGTTCAAAGACCAGCAGGATTATTTCCTCAAGCAAGGCTGCAAAATCGCCCGCCGCCCGATGATCGTCATGTTCCATCCCAACGGCATGAAACCCTTCACCCCGACGCCTGAGGTGCAAAAAATCCTGGCTGAAATAGAACGCTGACGGTCAGCTGCGGGCAGTCATGCGTAAACAGCCTTGCGTCCACCTTAAAAAGGGATAATATCACCACTATAAGAGGTGGATATGACAGCCGTGATTTTTAACAGTGAATTGGTGGCAACGCTGATGCTGAGCCTGTACCAGCGCCATGAAGTCTATGCGTCAGGATTGGCCCGGGAACACGATTTGACACTGTCAGCGGTGCAAAAACAACTGACTCGGTTTGAGCGAGCCGGGCTGTTGACAGCGCGGGCGGTCGGCAAAACCCGCGTGTACACTTTTAATTCCCAAAATCCTTATGTTAAGCCACTGACGGCGATGTTAAAAATCACCGGTGAAAACATGTCGCCGGCGGCGCGTAAAAAAATGTTCCCGCACCGTCAGCGTCCGGCCTCGAAAAACCAGGCGCCGCGCAAGGATCCACCGCTGATAGAGGTGGATGAAAAAATCTGGCTGTATTGAAATCCGCGGATTGCGCGGAGTTGCACTATCAAGACACCAAGGATTTTTGCGAATAAATTTAACCGCCGAGACGCGGAGGCGCGGAGATTTTTTTATCAAACCTCCGTGTCTCGGCGTTGAATGTGCTTTTCGTCAAAACTGGCGCGACCGGTCTGTTACTTGCGAAAACAGCGGCAGCCGATCAGCGTGCCGAGACCGACCACGATCAGCGCCCAAGTACCCGGCTCCGGGATGGCCAATGCCGTGACCGCCGCTATGCCGACATTGCCAAATTGGGTGTTTGAGACCCCAGCGTACTCCGTCTGATTCGTGAATGTCAGCAGGTCACCAATCTCACCTGAGACGGTCAGTGTCAGAATTCCACTAGTATTGCCGTCTCCTGTCCCATTTCCGTTGCTGGTCGTGGGCAAAATTTGATTAGCCAAGGAATAATGGCAGATTTCAGTGTTATTTCTACTCAGAACCGCTGAAAAATTCGATCTTGCGTTATAGTTTATGAGATAAAAACTGATGGTCTCCTCAGAAGCGAACAAAGTGGTGGTCAACGTGAAGGAGACACCATCATTGCATTGATTAATATACAGGGCCTCAGAGGTTTCCGTGGCATTATTTTGCGTAGGAGTGCCGATTGTAGAAACGGCATTGTTATAACTGATGCCGGGATAGAAGGCGAGTGTGCCACAAAAGAAGCTGGTGCCGCTATTTTGTATTTGCGGATTGGAGAATTGACCGACATTGTTAGCGTCAGTCGTCGCGTCTCCTGAAATTATCTGATAAGTACTACCTTTACCAATGACTCCGTAAAACGCAAAGGCATCATAGTCATTAAGGTTGATGATGTTATTGGGCACGACACCAAGGGAACCTTCGATCAAAACGGCGTGAGTCAATGAAGTGATTGACAGCGCTCCCGCAAGAACCAGTAGTTTCAATGTTTTCATAGCATTTCTCCGCAGTTTCACGGTTTTATTGGTAATCATAACACTTCCCTCATTTGGGTTATCACAGACTGGTTGCCGGCGCTCGACACGCCGGCAACACTGGTAGAAAAAACAGGGAAAACAGCGCTTACGCCAACACCAGCGTTTTTAAACGCTGGAACGCCGAACGCCGAACGCCGAACGCCGAACGCCGAACGCCGAACGCCGAACGCCGAACGCCGAACGCCGAACGCCGAACGCCGAACGCCGAACGCCGAACGCCGACCGCCGAACGCCGA
>JAISBF010000187.1 GCA_031266335.1 Verrucomicrobiales bacterium | reverse complement strand
GCCACCGTCAAAGCCGCCAGTGTCGATAACAACCTGAAAGCCCCCCACGGCGACACCCAACTCAAAGCCAACTACAGCGACATCAACCTCGGCGGCAGCCTCGAACTCGGCAAGAAATTCACCTTCGCCGATGCTTGGTTCATCGAGCCACAACTCCAAGTGAACTACCTCCACATCCTAGCCGAGAATTACACCGCCGGCCACATGACCCTCAAAGCCCAAGACCTCGACGCCCTGCAACTCCGCTTCGGCAGCCTCTTCGGCCGCACCATCAACCTCACCAACGGCGGCGCATTACAACCCTACGTGAAGATCAGCGGCGTCGAAACCATCAGCAGCGGCGGCACCATCAGAAACGGCTACCAGCACACCCGCGCCAACACCGACGGCGCCCGCGCCGAACTCGGCGCCGGCCTCATCTGGCAACTCGACGCTGACAATCAGCTCCACTTGGACTACGAAGCCTCCTTCGGCGACAAGTACGACAAACCCTGGGGCCTAACCGCCGGCTACCGTCATCAATTCTAAAAATCTGAACCACGCAGACACCAAGGCACGAAGGTTGGTTGAAAAAAACAGCCTTCGTGCCTTGGTGTCTTGGTGGTTCATCAATAAAAAATCTCCGCGCCTCCGCGTCTCCGCGGTTAATAAAACTTCGCGTAAAAAACGGTTTTTCGGACAGGTTTTGAATTGAACGACTATAATTGCCAGTCCGTCCGGAATCTGTTACTGTGCGCGGCTTATGAAGAAACTCATCCTCATTCTCCCGCTGACGCTGACCCTCGCCCTAGCCACGATCAGCGCCACGTTGCCTGACAAAGAATTCCCCATTTACCCGGACGGTCAGGTGCCGCTGGCGCTCGGTACCGACGCCAACCGCGATGTGCCGACGCTCACGCCGTACTGGCCCGCGAACGGTCAGGGCACCGGTGCCGCCATCGTTATCTGTCCCGGCGGCGGCTACGGCGGTCTCGCCGGGCACGAGGGCCGCGATTACGCGTTGTGGCTCAACGAGCGCGGGATCGCCGGCTTGGTGCTGAAATACCGTTTAGGTTCGGCGAATTACCGGCACCCGGCGATGATGCTCGACGTGCAGCGGGCCATCCGCGTCGCGCGCGCCAACGCCGCCGAGTGGCGGCTCGACCCCGCGCGCATCGGTGTCATGGGTTCGTCCGCCGGCGGCCATCTCGCCGCCACCGCGCTAACACACTTCGACGCCGGCGATGCCGCCGCTGCCGATGATATCGCGCGGGTTGGTTGCCGTCCCGATTTTGGCATCCTGTGCTACGCGGTCATCAGCATGGGGCCGAACACTCACGGCGGCAGCCGCGCCAATTTGCTCGGCCAGGATCCCACTCCCGAGTTGATACAATTGTTGTCCAACGAATTGCAAGTCACCAAGGACACGCCGCCGACTTTCATCTGGCACAACGCTGACGATGGCGCGGTGAAAGTTGAAAACTCCCTGGATTTTGCCGCCGCGTTGAGCAGCAACAAAGTGCCGTTCGAGTTGCATGTCTATCAAAGAGGCGGTCACGGTCAGGGATTAGGTATGCGGAATTATGAACTGGGCAAGACGGACCCGGCCAAGTTGTTGCCGTGGACGCTGGAGTTGAAAAACTGGCTCAAGTTGCGCGGGTTAAGCCGGCAAGACTGACGGTTACTCGCCGGTCACCGGGGCGCGCGCCCCGTCTGCCGTCATTCTTTTCACCAATGCCGCGTCCGATACTCGCCAACAGCGGACGCGGTGAGGATCAAGGACCGTGTTGTCCGACACGAGGACGGTATTTTAATTTCACCCCGCGCCTTTCATCATTCACCTTGTTTCCGTCGTCACCAATTTGTAACAAAAACCGGCGCATAATTGTTTTCCTTTTCGAAATAGCCGTTATATTGTTGTTATCATGTCGGTGGAATCCGCATATTTGCCCGAACACTTCACCAACCGTGAACTCAGTTGGCTACAGTTCAACGCCCGCGTGCTGGAGGAGGCGCGGGATTCCCGCAATCCACTGCTGGAACGGGTCAAATTCCTGTGCATCACCAGTTCCAATCTGGACGAGTTTTTTGAAATCCGCGTAGCCGGCCTCAAGCAACTCATCGAAAGCAACGCCAACGACCCCGGTCCCGACGGACTCGGCTCCCAGGAAACCTTCAACCGCATCCACCGGCGCGTGCGGGAATTAATCGCCGAGCAGGACGCGCTATGGCTCGACGTGTTGAAGCCCGAGTTGGAGCAAAACGGCATCTATTTTCACGAACTGCCCGATTTGCCGGCCGGCCAACAGCAATGGCTGGAGGAATATTTCATCAAGGAATGTTACCCGGTGCTTACCCCGCTGGCCATTGATCCCAGTCACCCGTTTCCGCAGCTGCTTAACAAGAGTCTGAACATCATCGTCATGCTGGAACGCCAGGACGGGACGCTGCCGGACAGCGGAACCGGTGGCGAGTTGCGCTACGGCATCGTGCAGGTGCCGCGTATCCTCAACCGGCTGGTCACCTTGCCCGACAATCCCGCGGGCGAGCACCATTTTGTCTATCTCAGCAAATTAATCGGCGCCCAGGCCGGCAAATTGTTTCCCGGCTTGAAAGTTCGCGGCGCCCACGCGTTCCGTATCACGCGCAACAGCGATCTCTACTTCGACGATGAAGAAGCGCAAAACCTGCTCCGCTCCATTGAGGAAGAACTGCGCAAGCGCAATCGCGGCAACGCAGTGCGGCTGGAAATTTCCAACCAATGCCCCGAATCGGTGCAACATTTTCTGCTGGAAAAATTCAAGCTGGGGCCGGCGGACTTGTACCCCGTCTGCGAGCCGATTAATTTCCTGCGCCTGATGCCGGTCACGGAAATCAGCACCAAGCCCGCCCTGCGGTACAAGGCGTTTTCCCCGGCCATCGTCGCGCCGTTGCAGGGGGAACCGGACATCTTCGAGATCATGCGCCACCAGGACATCCTGCTGCATCATCCCTATCACAATTTTTCCTCCATCGTCGAATTCGTCGAAACGGCGGCAGTGGACGCCACCGTGCTGGCCATCAAGATGACCTTGTATCGCACCAGTGGCGATTCCCCGCTCATCAAGGCGCTGATTCACGCCGCTAACAATGGCAAGCAAGTCACCGCGATGATAGAACTCAAGGCCCGCTTTGATGAAGCCAACAACATCGCCTGGGCGCGCCGCATGGAAGACGCGGGCATTCATGTGGTATATGGCCTGGTCGGGCTGAAAACCCACTGCAAACTGCTGTTTATCGTCCGCCGCGATCCCGACGGCATTCGCAATTACGTCCATCTGGGCACTGGCAATTACCATCCGCGCACAGCGCGGTTATACACCGACCTGGGCCTGCTGACCACCAGGCCGGAAATTACCCGGGAGGTTGCCGAATTGTTCAACGCGCTGACCGGCATGTCGGAATATACCGGCGCCCAAAATCTGCTGATTGCCCCGTTTGACATGAAACCCCGGTTTCTGGAAAAAATCCGCCGCGAAGCCGCGCACGCCAGTCGCGGCAAACCGGCTTACCTCTTCGCCAAGATGAACGCCCTGGTGGACCCGGAGATTATCGAGGCGCTGTACGATGCTTCCAAGGCCGGCGTCAAAATTGATTTGCTCGTTCGCGGCATCTGCTGCCTAAAACCGCGAGTACCGGGACTGAGCGACAACATCGAGGTTCGCAGTATCGTTGACCAATTCCTTGAACACAGCCGTATTTTCTATTTCAAGAACGATGCCGCCGACGAGGTTTACCTTGGCAGCGCCGACTGGATGCCGCGTAACCTGCATCGCCGCGTCGAGGTGGTTTTCCCGGTCGAAGATCCCAAACTCAAACAGCAGTTGATCGAAAACATCATTGCTACCTACTGGCAGGACAATGCCAAGGCCCGTTATCTGCAATCCGACGGCCTGACTGACCGGCGGGACAATCGTGACGATGTTGAAAAAATTCGCGCCCAAAGTGTCTTTATGCGAGTCGCGGAAAAGGAGCGGTCACTCGCCCCGGTGACCGTCCACCCACCCGAGCGAGAAATCATGCCCATTGACGCCGAGGAAATTTAGCTTGGCCAGCCTGCCGCAACCTTGTTTAATCTCCCCTCCATTCATACGCATGGCCCGAGTGGTGAAATGGCAGACACACAGGACTTAAAATCCTGGGCAGCGAAAGCTGCGTGCCGGTTCGAGTCCGGCCTCGGGTACTTTATCTGGCATGACCGGAGATACTGTCAGCGGCAGTCCGGCTGATTGCCGCCTTAATCCAGCAATTCCGCAAAATTCGCCTGCGCCACCCGTTTCAGGCGTTCCATGATTTCGCCGGCGGTATTCAGTGTTTGCAACTCGGCAACCAGTTGCCGCGATTCCGCGTACTTGAGATTTTGAATCACTGCCTTGGCGCGCGATACAAAATTCGGCCCCATGCTCAATTCGTCAATGTCCAACCCCAGCAACAGCGGCACCAATAACAATTCCCCCGCTATTTCGCCGCATACCCCGACCCAAATGTTCGCGTCATGCGCGCTTTTCACTGTGTGGTTAATCAAGCTGATGATGGACGGATGCGTCGGCTGGTACAGGTAGGCCACTTTTTCATTCAAGCGGTCAACCGCAATGGTGTATTGAATCAAATCATTGGTGCCAATACTGAAAAACTGCACTTCTTTGGCCAGCCGGTCGGCAATCAGCACCGCCGCCGGAGTCTCAATCATCATGCCGACTTCGATGTCCCTGGTAAAGGCAACGCCCTCTCGCTGCAACTCATCCAGCACGGACGCCAGTTCCTCCCTGGCCTGCGTCAGTTCCTCAAACGCGCAAATCATCGGGAACATGATGCGGATTTTGCCGCCCGCGCCGGCGCGGCAGATGGCCCGCAACTGGGTATGAAAAATATCCCGGCGTTCCAAGGTGTATCGAATGGCGCGCCAACCCAGGAACGGGTTCATTTCCTTCACCGCGCCCATGTGATCCAGCATCTTGTCACCGCCGATGTCCAGCGTGCGGAAAATCACCAGATGCGGCGCGGCGGCGGCAATCACCTGGCGGTAAATGTCAATCTGCTCCTGCTCCGTCGGCAAGGCCAGCCGGCTCAAAAACAAAAATTCCGTGCGGTACAACCCCACGCCCTCGGCTCCGCTCTGCCGGATCAACGGGAAATCCTCCGGCAATTCGACATTGGCGGACAACACCACCTTTTTGCCGTCCTTGGTGATCGCCTCGGTGCCTTTCAGCCGTTCGAGCTGTACATCCACCTGATGCCGCTTGTGTTCCAGTTGGCCGTATTGGAACTTGGTCTGCTCGGTGGGATTGATAATCAGCCAGCCTTCATGCCCGTCCAGAATGACTTCCACTCCGCGCGCCATCTTGTTCGAAGCGTCCTTCAGGCCGACCACGGCCGGGATGTTCAGGGAACGCGCCATGATGGCTGTGTGGGAAGTCCGGCTGCCAATGTCCGTGGCGAAGCCCAGCACCTTGGAGCGGTCCAGCATGGCCGTGTCCGAAGGGGAAAGATCATGGGCCAGGATAATGCTGGGTTGTTCTAGGTTGTATTTGTCGCCGGGTGTTGTCCCCAGCAAATTGCTCAACACTCTTCTGCCCACGTCCAGAATGTCAGCCGCGCGTTCGCGCAGATAGGCATCGTCCGTCTGCCGCATACTCTGGGCGTAATTTTGCATCAGGTGATGAAAAATAATTTCCACGCACAGATTGCGGCTCTCGATTTGTTTCCGCACCGCCTCCAGCAGCGTGCTGTCTTCCAGCACCAGCAAATGCGCGTCAAAGATGCTGGCGTCCTTCTCACCCAGCGAGGCGGACAAATGCGCCTTGATGTCCATCACTTCCTGCCGGGTTTTGACCAGCGCCGCTTCCAGCCGGGCAATTTCATTGGACACGGCGTCAGGCGCGATCTGGTTTTTCGGCACCAGCAATTCCTCGCTGGTCAGCACCATCAGCGGCCCGCACACGATGCCCGGCGAAACCGGGATGCCGGACAACCGGTATTCTTCAGTCGAAGTGGTGGAGTCTGCCATGCTGCAAGTATGTTAGAACTTTGCGGCAGCTTGGCAAGCGGGCGTCATCTTTTTTTGGCCCGATTATGGATTGGGTTATTCCTCATCAAACTTCCGTTTGATCAAATCCTCGATTTCCTTGATCGCCTGGCCGGCTTCATCGCCAGCGGCGGTGATTTTCAGATGGGAACCGCAACCGGCCGCCAGCATCATCAAGCCCATGATGCTTTTCCCGTTCACTTCCTCGCCGTCTTTTTCAACGGTAATCTCGCACGGAAAGCGGTTGGCAATCCGGACAAACATTGCCGCGGGACGCGCATGCAATCCCAGCTTGTTCAAAATAACCACTTCCCGGCCCGCCGTATTTTCATCCGGGCCTGTTTTTATGTTCGCGACACCCATTGCGTTATCTCTCTTTTTGTTGCTGCATTTTATTCAGCAAACGCTCGTTAAACTCAAATGCCGAATGATGACCGATGCTTTTCAGTTTCTGGTCCAAAGCCGCCACTTCAACCAAACCGGATAAGTCGCGGCCCATCCGCACGGGAATTGTTACATGTGGAATCTTAATTTGCAATATCTCATAAAAGTGCTGGTCCAGGCCCAACCGGTCAATGTCCTCGCCCATTTTGCTCCATTCCTTCAGCGTCACCACCAAATCAATCCGCTTCTGGTAACGAATGCTGCTGGCCCCGAAGATGCTGGCCACGTTCAAAATGCCGATCCCGCGCACCTCAATATAATGCCGGGTCAGGTCATGGGAAGTGCCGGTCAGCTCGCGGCCCTCCAGGCAGCGGATTCTAGTCGCGTCATCCGAGACCAGGGAATACCCGCGCTCAATCAGCCCCAGCACGCATTCGCTTTTACCGATGCCGCTTTCTCCCACAATCAACACGCCGACTCCCTGGATGTCCACCATGCTGCTGTGCAGGGTAATGGTCGGGGCGAATTCTTCCTCAAGGACAATGGTGACGCGATTGACCAGCAGCGTCGTTTTGAACGGCGAGGTAAAAACCGGCACGCCGTAATGCTCCGCCTCCTCCAGCACATAAACCGGCGGCTTGATGTTCCGGGTGTAAACCAGGCAAGGCAACTTGTGCGCGAAAATCTGCCGGATGCGCTGGCGGCGCTCCGTCAGCGGCAAACTGCTCAGATAGGCGCTCTCGCTGCTACCAATCAATTGCACGCGACGATAGGCGTAATACTTGAAAAAACCGGTCAGCGCCAGTCCCACCCGGTTGACCGAACCCTCGGTGATGCGGCGGCTCATGCCTTGCGCGCCGCCGACCAGTTTAAGCTGCAACGAGGCCGCGTGCTTGGCGTAAAACTGCCCGACGGTAATCTCCGGCTGCGCTTGTTTTTTATCGGTCATGAGTAGCGGCTTCAGGAATTGTATCCTTGGGGATGCGCCCGGCGCCAGGTCCAGGCGGTTTCAATGATGGTGGCCAACTTGTTAAAACGCGGACGCCAGCCGAGATCCATTTTCGCGCGGTTTGCCGACGCCACCAGCCGCGGCGGGTCGCCGGGACGCGGCGGCATCACCTTCGCCGGAATCGCCTGACCGGTGAGCTTGCGCGCCACTTCAATTACCTGCCGCACGGAATAACCGTCGCCGGAGCCGAGGTTGAAGCAGCCGCTGACGGTGCGGTCCAGCGCCTTGATGTGCGCCGCCGCGAGGTCAACGACGTGAATATAATCACGAATGCAGGTGCCGTCCGGCGTGGCGTAATGGTCGCCGAAAATGGACATCTCCTCGCGCTTGCCGAGCGCCACGTCGAGGACGATGGGAATGAGATGCGTCTCGACCTTGCGATCCTCGCCGTTGAGCGCGGACGCGCCGGCCGCGTTAAAATAACGCAACGCCGTGAATACCACCCCGTGCACCTGCTCATACCATTTCAACACCTGTTCGAACACCAGCTTCGAGTGACCGTAAGGATTGATGGGTTTTTGCGGGATGCGTTCGTCCATCGGGATTTTTTCCGGCGGGCCGTAGGTCGCGCAACTTGATGAAAAGACGAATTTTTTGCACCCGGCGCGAACCGCGGCCTCAAGCAGATTGGTGCCGCCCATCACATTGGTCTGATAATACACAAACGGATTGGTCATGGATTCGCCGACCAGCGCCTTGCCGGCGAAATGAATCACCGCCTCCGGCTTGAACCCGCTGACCGCGGCGCTGACCTGCGTGAAATTATTGACATCGCCCACCGTCAGCGTCGCGGGACTGACCACCGCCTCCCGGTGTCCTTCCTCCATGTTGTCAAACACCAGCACCTCGTGCCCGCATTGCAACAATTCTTCCACGCAAACACTGCCGATATAACCAGCCCCGCCAGTTACAAAAATACGCATAACGCGCACCATAATGAAGCAACGTCCCTTGAAGTCACGCGGATTTTTTTCAAGCGCGTGGGTTGTCGTGAAACTCGGCTGATGGTTGAGCACGTCGTTAGGGTTTGGGCCGTCGTTACCAACCGCGATGAGACGGAACCTAATTGAAACAGACAAATTTCACCGCCCACAGCAGCGCGATGAAGACCACCGTCAGCGGCAGGTCTTTGAAGCGCCCGGTCAGTATTTTGCCGACGCTGAAGGTGATGAACCCGAACGCGATGCCGTCGGCGATGGAGTAGGTGAACGGCATCCCCACCGCCGTGATGACCGCCGGCGCCGACTCGGTCAAATCGCGCCAGTCAATGTCAGCGAGGCTCCGCATCATTAAAATCGCCACGTAACACAGCGCGGGCGCGGTGGCGAAGGCGGGAATCGCCGCCGCCAGCGGGCTGAACCACAGCGCGACGATGAACAGCAGCGCCACCACCACGCAGGTTAGCCCGGTGCGCCCGCCCGCCGCCGTGCCCGCCGATGATTCGATATATGAGGTGCAGGGCGAGGTGCCGCACGCCGCGCCGCCGACGGTGGCGAGGCTGTCGGCGAGCAGCGCGCGCTTGAGGCGCGGCAGTTTGCCGTCGCGCAACAGGCCGGCGGTGTGGGCCACGCCGATGAGCGTGCCGGTCGTGTCAAACAGGCTGACTAGCAAAAAGGTGAACGTCACGCCGAGAAAGCCGGCGTTGAGCCAGTTGGAAAAATCCGCCCGCAGCAACGTCTCCCGCGCCATCACTGTCAGCGGCGGCGCGGCGAAGACGCCCTTGAACTCGGTGTAGTCCAACCAGATGGACAGCGCCGTCACCGTCAGCACGCTGATGATGATGGCGCCGGGCACGCGCCGGTATTCGAGCGCCAAGATGAGGAAAAAGCCCAGCGTGGCGAGCAATACCTCGTGGGTCTTGACGTCGCCGAGCGTGACTAGCGTCGCGCCGCTGCCGGTGACGAGGCCGGCGGATTTGAGCGCCACCAGCGCGAGGAACAGGCCGATGCCGGCGGCGATGGCCAACTTCAGCGTGCGCGGGATGGCATTGACGATTAGTTCGCGCACCTTGACGACGCTGACGATGAGGAACAGCACGCCGGAGAGCAGCACCGTGGCCAGCGCCTGTTGCCACGGCAGGTGCATGTTCAGGCACACGGTGTAGGTGAAGTAGGCGTTCAAGCCCATGCCGGGCGCGATGGCGATGGGGTAATTGGCGGCCAGTCCCATGACCGCCGACCCCAGCGCGGCCGCGAGGCAGGTGGCGACAAAGACGGCGCTGACGTTCATCCCCGTCTCGCCGAGGATGGCGGGGTTGACGAAGATGATATAGGCCATCGTCAAAAACGTGGTGACGCCGGCGATGATTTCGGTTTTCACGGACGTGCCGTGCTCGCGGAGTTTGAAAAAAGTTTCCAGTGTCATGGGAATGCTAGGCAAGACTAACGGCTGGCACGACACAGTCAATACCCGCCAATGAAAAAACGGGCTGCCGGTGAGGGCAGCCCGTTGGGGAATGAATTATGGTTGGCGATTATTTAACAGCTCTTCGCCGCGCTCATTTCTCGCCCGCGCCTTCCGCGGGAATGCGCATACCGTAGAAAGAGCGGTAGATGAAGGTCAGCGCCACCAGGAGCAGCGCGCCGCCAATGATGTACTTGGTGCGGGGTTCCTCAATGGCGATGGCGATGTCCACCGCCAGCAAGCCGAACAGGGTGGTGAATTTGATAATCGGATTCATCGCGACTGAGGAGGTGTCCTTGAACGGGTCGCCCACGGTGTCGCCCACCACACTGGCAGCGTGCAAATCGGAACCTTTCTGCCGCAGGTCAACCTCGACGATTTTCTTGGCGTTGTCCCACGCGCCGCCGGCATTGGCCATGAAGATCGCTTGGTACAGGCCGAAAAAGGCGATGCTGACGAGGTAGCCGATGAAGAAGTGCGGGTTGAAGAACGCCAGCGCCAGCGACAGGCAGAAGATGGCGATGAAGATGTTCCACATGCCTTTTTGGGCGTACACCGTGCAAATCTTCACGACTTCCTTGCTGTCCTTGAGGGACGCGGTCTCGGCCTTGAGGTCGATGTGATCCTTGATGTACACCACGGCTCGGTAGGCGCCGGTGGAGACGGCCTGGATGGACGCGCCGGTGAACCAGTAAATCACCGCGCCGCCCATGAGGAAGCCGAGGATGATTTCCGGGCGCACCAGGCTGAGTTTTTCAATCACCGCGCCGCCGTCGGAGTTGTTCAGCGTCAGGATGATGCCGAAAATCATCATCGTCGCGCCAACCACCGCAGTGCCGATGAGCACGGGTTTCGCCGTCGCTTTGAAGGTATTGCCCGCGCCGTCGTTGCGCTCAAGGTTGAGTTTGGCATTCTCGAAGTCGGGTTTGAAGCCGTAGTTGCGCTCGATTTCCTCGCTGATATTGGGGATGCTCTCAATGCGGCTCAGTTCATAGACTGATTGCGCGTTGTCGGACACCGGGCCGAAGCTGTCCACCGCGATGGTGACCGGCCCCATACCGAGAAAGCCGAAGGCGATCAGGCCGAAGGCGAAAATCGGCGCGGCGAAACTCTCGCCATGTTCACCCAGCAGTTGGGTGACGGCGGGATTGTTCGCCACCACAGCGCCAATGAGCATCAGCACGAGCATCAGTAAGCCGAGCCAGAAGGCGGAAAAATTACCCGCCACCAAGCCGCTGAGGATGTTCAATGACGCGCCGCCCTGTTTTGACGAAGTCACGATTTCCTTCGTGTGCCGGGCCTCGGTGCTGGTGAAAATCTTGGTAAATTCGGGAATCAACGCGCCGGCCGCGGTGCCGCAGGAGATGATGATGGAGAGAATCCACCAGAGGTTTGCGTGGACGCTATTGACGCCGTCGCTGCCGGGCAGCAGCAGATAGCTGGCGAGGAAGGTCATGGCAATCGAGATGATGGAGGTCAGCCACACCAGCGAGGTCAGCGGCGCCTCGGGGTTGAAATTCGGCCGGTGTGCGTACCGCCGCGCCGACCACTTTTCATTCAACCAATAGGACACCAGTGAGGTGAGCAGCATCACGAAGCGCATGGAGAAAATCCACACGATGATTTGCGCGCACAATTCCTGGCTGTAAGCGCCCACGGTCAGCGCCGTGAACACGATCAGCGCCACGCCGGTGACGCCGTAAGTCTCGAAACCGTCAGCGGTCGGACCGACGCTGTCGCCGGCGTTGTCACCCGTGCAGTCGGCGATGACGCCCGGATTCTTCGGGTCGTCCTCCGGCAGCTTGAACACGATTTTCATCAAGTCCGAGCCGATGTCGGCGATCTTGGTGAAAATGCCGCCGCAAATGCGCAGGGCGCTGGCCCCGAGCGACTCGCCGATGGCGAAGCCGATGAAGCACGCGCCGCGCAGTTCAGTCGGCACCCAGATCAAAATCGCAATCATGAAAAACAACTCGACCGTGATGAGCAGCAGGCCGACGCTCATGCCGGAGCGCATCGGGATGGCCAGCGCCGCCCACGGCTTGCCGCGCAACGCGGCGAAGGCGCTGCGACTGTTGGCCAGCGTATTGATGCGCATACCGAACCAGGCCACCACATACGAGCCGAGGATGCCGAGGATGGACGCACCCAGAATCAGCGCCACCGCGTCGCTGCCTTTGTGTTCGAGGCAACCGAAGTAGTACACGATGCACGCGGCAATCAGCACCCACAGAATCGCGAGGAACTTGCCTTGCTGGATGAGGTAGCTTTTGCACGTTTCCCAGATCGTGTTGGACACGTCGCGCATGGACTCGTGCACTGGCAGCTCATGCGTGCGCGAGTATTGCACCAGGCCGTAAATCAGCCCGAAAGCGCAAATTATCACGCCAATCCACATCAAGGTGGAGCCGTTGATACCGCCGAGGCGCTGGAAGGTTACAATATTGAGATCGGGCAGGGTGATGTCCGCCTCGCCCGCGCGAGTGCTGGCGGCAAAACCCGACATTGCCGCTGAAAGACACAATAACTTTGAAGCAAATTTAGCCATAAACCTTATAACAATGCCAGCATCGGGCCAACGGTTCAATCATTTAACGTGTCAGGAGCAAAAGTATAGGGCGCTCGGTTTTAATTATTAGGACGGTTAATATAACCGGCGTTGATTGTCAGCGTCACCGCCCGGTTGGTTGAGCGGTTAACCTGTTGGCAGTCAGGCGCTGACGATGGCTACTTGGCGCCGCGGCGTCGGCGCACGGCTTCGGCCAGCTGGTTCAAAATCGGCACGGTATCATCAAAACTGATGCAGGCGTCGGTGATACTCTGCCCGTAAACCGCCCGGTCCTTGACATAATCCTGGCGTCCGGCCACCAGATGACTCTCAATCATGACCCCCGCGAGATGATGGTTGGCGGCGGCGATTTGTCCGCTGAGATCGTCAGCGACAATGGGTTGGCGGCGGTAATCCTTATTGCTGTTGGCATGGCTGCAATCAACCATCAGGCGGGGATTTTTGATGCCCGCTTGTTCCAACAGTGCCACGGCTGCGGCCACGGCCTTGGCGTCATAGTTAGGCCCGGTGCGGCTGCCGCCGCGCAAGATGATGTGGGTGGCCGGGTTGCCGGCGGTCTCGAAAATCGCGGCGACGCCCTGCTTGGTGACCGAGGGGAACCAGTGGGAATGACGGGCGGATAGCACGGCGTCAATGGCCAGTTGCACGTTGCCACCGGTGCCGTTTTTGAAGCCAACCGGCATGGACAGGCCGGAGGCGAGTTCGCGATGTACCTGGCTTTCCGTGGTGCGCGCCCCGATGGCCGCCCAGGACATCAGGTCGGCAATGAATTGCGGCATGATGACATCCAGGAACTCGGTGGCAACGGGCAGGCCGAGTTTGGTGATGTCCAGCAGCAGATTGCGGGCAATCTTCAGTCCCTTGTTGATGTGAAAACTGTTGTCGAGGTACGGGTCATTAATCAGGCCCTTCCAGCCGACCACCGTGCGCGGCTTTTCAAAATAGACCCGCATGACAATGAACAAGTCAGCGGCGAGACGGTCAGCGTGGGGCTTGAGTTTGCTGGCGTATTCCAGCGCGGCGACGGGATCATGGATGGAGCAGGGGCCGACCACCACCGCGAGGCGATCGTCCTTGGCCGCGAAGATATTGCTCAATTCCTTGCGGGAACTGGCGATAAAGGCGGACAATTCATCGGTGACCGGAAAATCCTCCAGTAAAATCGCCGGCGGAATCAGCGGGCGCCGCGCCTGAATACGGGTGTCATCAATTTTTTGCCACATGATATAAAATAACAGGAAACAGCAAAGCCGCCCGCTAGTCAAGCAGATCGCCATGGGTGGACACTTCTACGCAACCGGGCCAAGCACACCGTCAGCGCCCCGACCACTTGTCACTGGCAGCGACTCACACTGACGGTGACCGGCGGCGCGTTGACTCTCGGCGTCGATAACTGGCGGTCACTGCGCTACCAAATGCCATTGGGTGCTGGTGAAATCGGCCTGTGGTCTCGGCACCGGCAGGCCGGCCGACATCAGGGCGTCGCCGCGCCAGAGTTGGTCCGTGCCGGCCAGCTGGTAGGTTAACGCGGGATCGAGTCCGCGCAGATACAGATAATGGTCGCGCGGATTGGATTCAATCAGTTGCCAGACATGGGTGACCAGCGCCTCGCGACGGTCAGCGGCGACCACCATCCAGGCCGCTTCGCTGGTGGTGAACGGGCTTTTGAGCCGGTATAAATCACCGTTGGCGAGCAAGCCGCGCACCTGCTTGTAACAGGCCACCTGCCGCTTGGTGGCGGCCAAATCATCGGCGCTGAGCTTGGCCAAATCCAGTTCGTAGCCGAACGCGCCGGTGGCGGCGACGCACCCGCGGGTGTCGTATGGCGTGACGCGATGGTTTTGGTGATTGGGCACCGCGGAAACGTGCGCCGCCATGCTGCTCAGCGGGTAGGCGAGGCTGGTGCCGTGCTGGATGCGCAGGCGGGCGATGGCGTCGCTGTTGTCGCTGGTCCAGATTTGCGGCATGTAGTGCAGGATGCCGAGGTCGAAACGCCCGCCGCCGCCGGAACAACCCTCGAATAAAATGTCGGGAAACTCGGTGACGAACCGCTCCATCAGGGCGTATAAGCCGAGCAGGTAACGATGCGCGGTTTCCTGCTGGCGTTCCGGCGGGAGCTGGGCGGAGCCGATTTCGGTCAGGTGACGGTTCATGTCCCATTTGATGTAACGAATCGGCGTGCCGCGCAACAGGGCGGCGATTTGCCGGTAAATGTGCTCGCACACTTCGGGGCGCGAAAAATCCAGCACCAACTGATTACGCCCCGTGGTGCGGTGGCGGTTGGGGACGTGCATACACCAGTCAGGATGGGCGCGGTACAAGTCGCTGTCCGGGGACACCATTTCCGGCTCGAACCACAGGCCGAATTGCAAGCCGAGGCCGTTGATGCGCCGGACCAGGTCAGCCAGGCCGCCGGGCAGTTTTTGCAAGTCCACCACCCAATCGCCGAGCGAGGATTGGTCGTTGTCGCGCTGGCCAAACCAACCGTCGTCGAGCACAAACAACTCGACCCCACACTCAGCGGCGGTGGCGGCAATGCCCGCCAGTCGGTCGGCATTGAAGTTAAAATAAGTGGCTTCCCAATTGTTCAGCAGCACAGGGCGCGCGCGGTCACGCCAGCTGCCGCGACAGATGTGGCGGCGGGTGAAGCGGTGCAGCTCGCGCGACAACCGGCCCAGTCCGCTGCCGGAGAAGGCCAGCACCGCTTCGGGCGACTGGAAGGACTGGCCCGGCGCCAGTTGCCAGGAAAAATCAAAGGGATTGAGGCCAAGCTGGGCGCGCGGGTTGCCGTCGTAATTGACCTCGACATTGGCGAGGAAATTGCCGCTGTACACCAGGTTGAAGGCATACACACGACCATGTTCCTCGCTGGCCGCCAATTCCGTCAGGGCGAAGAACGGGTTGTGTTGATGGCTGCTGGCGCCGCGCCGGCTTTCGATGGATTGGCTGCCGGGACGCAGTCTGGCGCAGGAGAGATCGCGTTCGCGCGCCCAGGTGCCGTGGAGTTGCAACAAATGATAATCGCCGAAGGCCGCCGAGAAATCCACCGAGCAGGACAACAGCCGGCGAATGCTGAGCGGTTGTCGGCCCAGGTTGGACAGTTTCACCGAGCGGGTGATGACCGGGCTGTTGGCGAATACGCTGTATAACAGTTCCACGCGCAGGCCGAGCAACTGGTCTTCCAGCTTGAGCGTCAGCGTCTGGGCTTCACCGTCAGCGTCGGTGTAACTGGCCGGCAGTCCCGCCAGCGCGGGCTTGCCGGCGCTGACGGTGTGGCCGGCATAACGCAAGTCGAGGATGCGCGAACCGTCAGCGGGTTGAAAAATCTCGATGGCGGGCGAACGGTAATCCGAGGTGCCGTACACGGGAAATTCCAGCGGGATGTTGTCGAGCGGGTAATCGCCCTGCTGACAGACGAATCCGCGCGCGCGCAACGGCAGAAAATCGGTCAGGTTTTGCGCGGTCAGCGGCGGTCCCCAATATAGGTGGACCGGCCAGCCGTTGAGTATCTGGAAGGCGTAGGTGGTATCCTTGGCGTGTAGGAAAAACGACCGGCTGGCGGCAAGGTATTCGACGGGCATATCCGCGTTAACATGGCGAACGGCGGACGTTATTCAAGTCATTTTGTCGGCCGCGGCGCACGCTGACGCTGGCGGGCGCGGCTTGACCAAACGAGCTTGCCTTGCTTGGCTGTACAGTTAAGCGAGGCAGGGAAACATAAGCAATACAACGAACAGGTAAGGGGACGACCATCAGCGTGAAACCATTTCTCATTGTCGGCCCGACGGCGGCGGGCAAGTCGGCGCTGGCGCTGACCTTGGCCGAGAAATACGGCGGGGTCATTTGTGCCATGGACGCCTTTCAGGTGTATCGCGGACTCGACCTCGGCACCGGCAAAGCCACCGTCGCGGAGCAAGCGGCGGTGCCGCATTACCTGATCAACTTGCGGGAGCCGCTGGCCAGCTTCAGCGTGGCGGATTACCTGCGGGAAACTATGCGGACGCTGACCGTCATCCCACCTGCGGCGCCGCAAATCTGGGTGGGCGGCACCGGCCTGTATATGCGAATCCTGCGCCAGGGCTTGAGCGCGGCGCCGCCATCCGACCCCGCGCTGGTGCGGGAATTAGCCGCCTGGCCGCTGACGGACTTGCAACGGGAAATCCGGCGGCTCGACCCGGTTTGGGCGGCCGGGGCCGACCTGCAAAATCCGCGCCGGATTATTCGCGCGCTGACGGTGGTCAAGGGCACCGGCCAACCACTGTCAGCCTGGCAACAGTCTCGTAGCGCGCCGTTGTTGCCGGAGGTCCGGGGCGTCATGCTCCTGCCCGCGCGGGACTTGAACCGGACGCTGATTGCCGCGCGGGTGGCGCGCATGTGGGCCGCCGGCTGGCCGGACGAGGTGCGGGCCTTGCTGGCCATGGACGGCTGGCGCGAGTCGCAATCGGCCAGGGCGCTGGGCTATCTGCCAATCGCCGATTATCTGGCCGGCAAATTAAGCAAACCGGACTGCCTGGCAAAGATTATCACCCTGACAGGACAATATGCCAAACGACAGGCGAGTTGGTTCAAGACCGAGCCGGGTCTGATGACCGCTGCCAGTGTCGAGGAAGCGGCGCGACTCATAGATACCCGTTTTCACGAAAACTGAACCAGGCCGGATGGCTGGGCGAGGACACCCCCAGGATGACATGGTCGTGGAACTGGACTTGCATCAGCTTGGCGGCTTCGCGCAATTGCCGGGTGAATTGAATGTCCGCCTGGCTGGGATTGGGGTCGCCCGACGGATGGTTGTGCACCAGGATGAAGCCCGCCGCGTTATGCATCAGCGCGATTTTGAAAATTTCCCGCGGATGCACCACGGTTTCATTCAGCGTGCCGGAACTGATTTTTTCGACGGCGATGAGGTGCAGCTTGGTGTTCAGCGCCAGCAGCCGCGCGGTTTCATGGGGCAATTGCCGCAATTCATGACCGAGCAGTTGCAGGACATCCTCAGCGGTTTCAACGGGTAAATGCTCCCGGCGGCTGCTGGCCAGCCGGCTGCCCAGTTCAAAGGCGGCCTTCAGTTGCGTGGCCTTGGCCGGCCCGATGCCTTTGTGCCCGGCCAGTTCGCCAACCGCGGCGCGACCAAGCTCGTCCAGCGTGGGATATTTGATCAGCAGTTCGTCCGCCACCTCAATGGCGGATTTGCCTGGCAAACCGGTGCGCAGCAGGATGGCCAGCAACTCGGCCAGCCGCAAGGCTCCGGCCCCCTGGCGCCACAGGCGTTCGCGGGGGCGCTCGGTGCTGGGAATTTCCTGGATTCTGACCATCAGCGGAATATGCGTGATGGCCGCGCCGGCGCAAGCCCGGCCCGGTAAATTTTGTCTGACAAAAGTTATCGGTGCGGAAATGTGGTTGTCTGTCAGCGGCGCGGCGTTAGCATGGCGGCACGTTATGATTCATCCACGGGCCATAGTACATCCGCAGGCAAAAATTGGCGAGGGGACGACCGTCGGGCCTGACGCGATTATTGACGAGCACGTGGTCATCGGCGCGCGCTGTGAAATCCGGGCGCGGGCGGTCATCACCGGCCATACCAGCATCGGCGCGGACAACCAAATCGGCTACGGGGCGATTATTGGCGCCGAGCCGCAGGACTTGTCATACCGCAATGAGGAAAGTTACGTGCGCATCGGCAGCCAGAACATCATTCGCGAATACGTCACCATCCACCGGGGTGCCAGGGAGGGGACGGCCACGGTGGTTGGCGATCAGTGTTATTTGATGGCTAACGCGCATGTGGGACATAATTGCCGGCTCGGCAACCAGGTCATTCTGGTGAATAACGTGCTGCTTGGCGGTTACGTGGAGGTGCGGGATTTTGCCTTTCTGGGCGGGGCGACCGTGGCGCACCAGTTTGTGAGGATTGGCGAGTTTGTCATGGTGCGCGGACAAACCCGGCTGGGCCTGGACGTGCCGCCGTATTGCATGGCGGTGGCCACCAATACCGTTTGCGGGCTGAATCGCGTGGGATTGAAACGTCGCGGCTATGACCGTGAACGGCGGCGAACAATCGAGCAGGCTTACGAGACGTATTTCTGGTCCGGGAAAAACCGGACGCAGGCGCTGGCCGCCCTGGCCGCTGACGTTGCCACGGGCGGCGATGACGTCAGACTGTTTGCCGATTTCATCAGGGACACCAAGCGGGGGATTTGCGCCGCCCAGCGCGCCGGTGCCATCGGCAGCGGCGAATAAGCCGTTACCTTGACGCAAAGGCGCGAAGAGGCAAAGATTTTTAGCAGGCTGGTGATAGCTGCCGGTGTACTTCAATCGCCGCGCCAATAATGACCTTGCTCAATCTATTTTCTTCCTCCATAAAAACCTTTGCGAATCTTGGTTCCTTTGCGCCTTTGCGTCAAATCCTCACAACCGA
>JAISBF010000170.1 GCA_031266335.1 Verrucomicrobiales bacterium | reverse complement strand
GTAATAGCGTAAAGGGAACTGGCCGGCGCGTCAAGCGCACTGGCAAATAAAAGTGGTGAGTTTTCCAGGCCAAACGGCGCACGGGAAGGCATCACCAGTGCGCGGGAGCTTGTTTTCAGTGCGCGGAACAGCGTTTTCAGCGCACTGAATATCATAACCAGTGAACTGAATGTCATAACCAGTGAACTGAAAATCAGCACCAGTGCACTGCACGGCGTTTTCAGCGCACTGGAAAGCATAATCAGCGCACTGAAAATCATCACCAGTGCGCGGGAAATGAATTTCAGCGCACTGGTAAGCGCCGGCAGTGCACTGGTAACGATTTTCCGTGAGCTTAAAACGCTATGCAGTGCACTGATAATGAATTTCAGTGCACTAAAAACGATATGCAGTGCACTGGTTATGATTTTTAGTTCACTGGTTATGATGTTCAGTTCACTGGCAGCGGTTTTCCGTGCGCCGAAAATGAGGCGCCGCGCACTGGTAACGCTGGCTAACCGGTACGCGACAGCGAGGTACTGGGAGCGCCGGCTTCCAGCCGGCTGGTTCACCTGCCAGGGTCAGTCTGCCGGCAAGGATGCCGGCGCTCCCAGTGGCGGGAATTAATTGAATATTGATTATTGCATATTGATTATTTGACAAGTCAGCGCCTCCGGCGGATTTGTAGCTCATTCCGCCGGAGGCGCTGTTCTTACAAATATTCAATATTCAATAATCAATATTCAATATCCTTCGCGCCTTTGCATTAATGTGGCTATCGAACTACTCAACCGTCGCCGGCGCCCCCGCCACGCACAGGCTCTCGAAGTGCAGTTCCTGCCCCTTCTCCAGTTGCGGGATGATTTCAACCGTGTGCTCCTTGTCCGCCGCCAGCCCCTCCGCCAGGTATTCGACGTAACGCCAACTGCCGACTTTGTTCCCCGCGTCGTAGGTCTTCGGCGCGCCGCCGTCGATGACCACTTGGTATTTGCCGCTTTTGACGGTGGACTCGCCGTACAGGATGAGGTTTTGCCCGCGCACTTTGAACTTCAACGCCGGCGGCTGATGCTCACCGTCAGCGTTGGTCGCGGCGGCCACGTCGTCCAGCCAGCGCGAGGGGGTGAAGTCGAAGCAAAAGCCGGTGCGGTCGGGCAAGTGCCGCGTCCAGCCCGCCGGCAGGCCGGGCAGGTCGAGCAGGTGCGCGCGGTTGACGGTCATATAAGTGTCCGCGTACAACATCGACGCCGGCAGCTTGGCGATCGTCTTCGCGTCAATCGCCGCCAGCAGCGCGTCCCAGCCCGCCTCGGCATACAGCGCGTAGCCGCGGCTGCCGCAATGCGTCCCCTGGCCGGGCACGTCCCACAGCGTGTCGGGCGTCTCCTGCCCCGCCGCGACGCGCTGTTGCGCCAGCGTCACCGCGTCGCCGACCGGCAGGTTATAATAGGCGGCGATTTTTTTGTGCAGCGGGTCGAGCGGGCGGACGCGCGTGTTGTTAGGCTCCACGTCCGGCTTGACCGGGAAAATCATCACCACAACCGGCACGCCCCGCTGCACCAGGCGGCGGATGCCGGCCTCGTAGGACGCCATGCGCTGCGGGTCCGGCTCGCTGTAGCAGCCGTCGTTGACGGTGTATTCGTAGAACACCAAATCGGGCTGCCGCGCCAGCACATCGCGCTCCAGCCGGAACGCGCCGAGTTGCGAGCCGGTGCCGCCGATGGCCGCGTCCCAGAAGTCAAAGTACGCCGCGCGGTAATGCTTGCGCAGCCGCTCCGCGACCTTCGCGCGGTAACTGTCATGCGTCGGGTCCGTCGCCTGCGAACCCCAGGTGAGGCTGCCGCCGAAAAACACCACGTTTAATTCCCCGCCCGCCTTGGCCTTCCGGTCGAACGCCGCGAACGACGCGTCCGCCGCCGACGTCGCCGCCAGCCCGCTGATACTCATTGTGATTGCCATAAGTCCTGCCTGCCATTGTTGTTTGGTGGTCATATTGTTTGGCTACCTTAACGCAAAGGCGCAAAGGAACAAAGAATATTGATTATTGATTATTGAATATTGATTATTTGGAAAGTCAGCGCCTCCGGCGAATTGGTAGCTCATTCCGCCGGAGGCGCTGTTCTTATAAATATTCAATTATCAATATTCAATATTCAATATTCTTCGCGCCTTTGCGTTAATGAAGCTGGAGATTAAGGAATGATTTGGCGCACCGCCCCGGCGAGTAAGTCCAGCCATCGCTCATAAGCCTGGCGATGGTAAGATTGCAACAACGGCACGCCGCCCCCGGCCACCGTGCCGTCGGGATTGAGGAAGGCCGGGCCGAGGTCGAGATAGCGCACCGCCTCACCGTCAGCGAGTTTGGCGAGGAGTTCATTGTATTCTTTGACGCGGGCGCGCGCCGGGTCGGCCGGCGTTTCACCCAGGGGGAGCGCGGCGAGGAGCAGGATTTTGCTGTCGGGCGCCTTGGCGCGGATGGCGTTGACGATGGCTCGCTGGTAAGCGACCAGTTCGCTGACCGTGAGCTTATCCTCCTGCAACGCCTGTTGCGTCTGGAGCACAATCAGCCGGGGCTGGAGACCGTCGAGGGCGCCGTTCTCAACCTGCCAGTAAATGTTCGCGGGCCGGTTGCCGACGATGGCGAAATTCAGCGCGCCGTCGGGGGCGAAGTGTTGCTTGAACAATTCGGGCAGGCGGTCGAAGGCGACGAGGTTTTCGTCGCCGAGCAACAGCAGCCGGCACCTTTCCCGGTACGCGGGCGGGGTGGCGCGGAGGCGCTGGTGGCGGGACAGCCAGTCGTTGCGCGCCGTCGCCGTGGCGGGCGCGAGGTCGGCCGGCACCGGCCCCGGCGCGGGCGGCGGCGGGACGCCGGGCGCCGGGGCGAGGGTGAGCCATTCCTCGACGATGGGTTGGAGATTGGCCTGCCAGATGGCGAAGCCGGCCGGCTCGTTGGGATGCACCTTGTCGGTGAAAATGGCGGGCGGCAACTTGCCGTCGGGACCGAGGAAGCGGGCGCCGAAGTCAACGTATTTGACCATCTGGCCGTCGTCGAGTTTGGCGAGGAGCTGGTTGGTCTGGAGGATTTGCGGCGCCAGGGCGGGCTGATCCTCGCGCGGGAAAATGCCCTGCACCAGGACGCGGGCGGCGGGGAGTGTTTCGCGCAGATACTTGACGATGGCCCAGACGCCGTAGGCCACGGCCTCGGGTTCGTTATAGCCGAGGTTGTTGGTGCCGATGAGCAGGATGACCAGCTTGGGATGCAGCGGGTCGAGCGCGCCGTGCTGGAGCCGCCAGAGCACGTGCTCGGTGCGGTCGGAGGAAATGCCGAGGTTGATGGCGCCGATGGGGGCGTAGTAATCGGCCCAGATTTGCTCGCCGGGCCGGCTGGTCCAGCGGGCGGTGATGGAGTCGCCGACGAAGACGATTTGGATTTTATCGGCGCGCGCCTGGGCGTCCCGGACCATGGCGCCGTGCAGGTCGTCAACCCAGTGATTGGGCATGACCGGGACGATATCCGCGGCGCGGGCGGGCGCGCAACAAGCGATGACCGCGATGATTAACGAGGACAGACGATGGGTGTTGATGATATGCATAAGGCCGGTTTTAGCTACATTAACGCAAAGGGACAAAGAATATTGATTATTGATTATTGAATATTGATTATTTGGAAAGTCAGCGCCTCCGGCGAATTGGTAGCTCATTCCGCCGGAGGCGCTGTTTTTACAAATATTCAATATTCAATATTCAATAATCAATAATCAATATTCTTCGCGCCTTTGCGTTAATGAAGCTCTGTAGCTAAAAAAACCTCCCGCCACCCCGCGTCGCCGCTGACCGTGAGTTCACCGTCAGCGCCCAACTCCACCAGCGCCACGGTGCCGCCGGTGAACTCCAGCGTCCGCCCGCTGACGGTGAGCAGGCCGTCCAACGTCCGCTGCTCGCGCGCGACCGCCACCACGAACTGCCGCCCGGCCCGCCGATAGTGCCGCCACAAAATCGTCTCTGAACAACAACGCGCCGGCGGCACCGTCAGCGGCGCGAGCAAGTCCAGCAACCGCTCGCGCGGGTCGAGATCGGTGAGCCATTGCACATTGCCGCGCCGGTTGCGGACGCGGTGCGGCTCGCCCTCGACGGACCGCGTCACCCGCTCACCGTCAGCGAGCGGATAAGTCACATCCAGCCGCTGCGCGCGATACTCCGGCAGCCGCGCCCCCGCCTCGATGCCGCGCAAATACTCGTCAATCGTGACCGGCGGCAGCTCCAGCAACGCCGCGAACTCCGCCGCCAGCGGCCGCCCGTCCGTGTCAAACGCCGGCGGCGGGCCGGTGAAAATCACGTGGCCACCGTTATTGGCGAAGTTCCACACCGTCGCCCACGCCGCCCGCGGCAGCGCCACCGCGTACGGCAACACCAGCGCGCGATACGCGCCCAGCCTGGTGACCAATTGCCCGCCGCTGACCGTGGCGTCCGCCAGCAGCCGGCTGTCCACCCAGTCGAACGCCACATTGCGGTGCATGAACAAGTGCGCCGTGTTCAGGCAAAAACTCTTGTGCGCGCCGGCGACCCGGTTGCGATTGACCGCGCACACGCCCTCCCAGCCGTGCCAGACGGCCACCTCCGCCGACGGCACCGCCCGGCCCAGCCGCCGCGCCAGCTCCCGGTGCCGGCGCATGGCGCTGACCGTCTCCTCCCACGTGTAATGCGCCGGGAACAGCGCGGTGTCGGCGGCCGCGCCGTACCAGATGTTGAACCAGGTGATGTCGAACAGCGTCATCAGCCGCGCGTTGTACGCGGTCAGCGAGTTGGTCGGCTTGCTGTGCCAGGTGTTGACCTCCGCCTCGCCGCTGGCCGTGAGCCGCGCCAGTGACGACGCCAGCGTGTAAGCGTAACTCACCGACGGCGGGTCCCACCAGCAGCAGTCCGTGTAACCCGCGTCCATGTTGTCGTTGAGCCGGAAATAATCCACCGCGCCGGCGCGATAATCGGTCTGCGACCCTTCGCCGTGCCAGGTGTGATGCGTGCCGAGCAACAGGTCGGCGCCCCACAACTCGCGCGCCTTTTGAAACAAGCGCCGCTGCGCCTCAAACAACCCCTCGTTCAAAGTTTCATAATAATGCAGCCGCACCGTCAGCGTCTCCGCGTCCACCCGCGGACTGTCGAGCAAATGCAGCTTCATCCCCAGCGCATAACCGTGCCGCCGCGCAAACGCCTGGGCGAACGCCGCGCCGTAATGGTAACCCTGCCAGTCGCCGCCGAACCCCGGCTCATCCCAGCCGACCCCGTCCAGCGGCACGTCGCGGTAACATTCGAGCAATTCATCATAATAACGCCAGCACTCCGGCGACCAGAAATCCACCGTGCGGTAATCGGAGAACCGCGCGTACACCACCAGCCGCCGCCCGTCACCGTCAGCGTCGGCCACACTGCCGGTGAGCCGCGCGTAGTGTCGCCCGTGGCGCGGCCGGCCCTCGGTATAATACAACTCGCTGACCGTGAAACCGGTGTCGTAACATTCCTCCTCGTAACTGACCCGGCACGGCAAATCCTCCAACCGCCGCGCCTGGCGGTCATCACCGTCAGCGACCAAAAACGCCGCCTCGACCCCAAGAAAATCCGCCTGCCCCGTGCTCACGTTCGGCACCGGAATCCGCGCCTCGAACCGGCCGTTCACCGTCAGCGCCTCCCCGCGCGCCAGCCGGACATACATCGCGCCGGGAAATTGCGCCCCCAAGTCGCGTCCCACCGGCAGCGGGTGCGGCTCGCAATCGAGCACGATTTTCATCCCGTGCGCATGAGCCGCCGCCGCGAGCCGGCGCACCGCGCTGACCGTGACCGGCGAGCGATGGGTGAAATTGGTATTGCGCAACATCACGCGGACAATGCCGTACCCTGCGCCATGCAAATCCTCAATGGCAGCCTCCAGTTTGTCGGGAGAAAATAACAACGTCTCATTCAACCAGAGACCCATGCTTTGCTGTTTGTCGCGTCCGGCCATAAAGGGCGCAATCTATGAAACCCGCCCCCGATTGCAAGTCATTATTGCAAATAACTCAAATCTCAAAACTCATAACTCAAAACCACAAGGCAAAACGCAAAACGCGCCTGAGGCGTTGGTCACCGGTGCCAGCCGGTTTTGCATTAATCAGTTGTGGTTTTGAGATTTGAGATTTGAGTTTTGAGTTCTTAACGCCCCCGCCACGCACTCGAAGTGCGCGGTTTGCGGGAACAAATCAATCGGCAGGAAATATTGCGGCACCCAGCGCGGCGCCAGCGTCTTGAGGTCGCGCGCCAGGGTCGCGGGATTGCAGGAAACATACACCAGGGCGCGGGCCGGGCAAGCGGCCAGCCAGTCCCGCATGGCGGCGCTCAACCCTTCCCTGGGAGGATCAAGGAGCAATACCGCCCGCGTCAAGTCACCGTCAGCGGCCAGTTGCGGCAGCACGGTCTCGCAATCGCCCGCGCGCAATTCCACGCTGGCCGGCAAGCTCCGGCGCGCCTCGGCCACCAGCCGCGCATCCGCCTCAATCATGCTGACCCGCGTCCCGGTGACGGCCAGCGGCGCGGTAAAAAAGCCCGCGCCGCCGTAACATTCGATAATCCAGTCCGGTTGCAAATCCAGGCAACCAGCCGCGACTACGGCGCGAAATTCGGCCAGCAAAAACTTGTTCGCCTGGTAAAAACCCGTCGCCGGCAAGGCGGCCTCCCGCAGCGAGTAATGTTCCCGCCGCCCCGGATGCGCGCGCAAATACCGCAATTTGGCGTTCACCTCGTCCGAGGCCAGCGGACACTCCTGAATATCCAGCAGCCGACCGTCCCCGGCGCGAAACCCAATCACCCGGCCCTGTTGATGCACGCTGATGCGATTGCGATAGCCGTAACCGCGCGGCGAGGCCAGCCAGGGCCGCGTCGCCGTCAGCGTCAGCCCGCCGATGCGCGCCAGCACCTCCCGCAATTGCCCGGTCTTCACCGCCAGTTGGGTCGGATAATCCAGCTGCTGATACTGGCAGCCGCCGCACACGCCGAAATATTGGCACCGCGGCTGACAGCGACCCGCGCCGGCTTGCAACAACTCGGTGATGGCCGCCCGGACAAAGCGGCCGGAGTTTTTCACCACGCGCGCCCGCAACCGGTCGCCGATGGCGGCAAACGGCACGAACACCACCTGCCCGTTGTGCCGCGCCACGCCGTCGCCGCCAAACGCCACGTCGGTAATCTCCAGCTCGATCAAATCGTCAATTTTCATCATCGTCAGCGCCAACAAAAAACCCGCCTCACAAGGAAGCGGGTTTTGCCTGGCCGGAGGCCAGAATCAATACCAATTGTCGTACAAATCCGCCGGCGGGTAGGCGTTCACGTTGCCGCTGTCATAAGCGGCGGACTTGATGCCGTCAACCCCGAACGGCGAGGTGACAATTTCCGCGACCCCGACGCCGAAATCCATGATCATGCGGCCGGTGCCCTGCACAAAGCCCTTGGTGACGCCGACCGTCGGGCCTTCCGCCTGGGTCAGCGTATAGGTGGAATCAAACAATTCCGCCGGCGCCAGAATCACATTCGCCAAGCCTTGTCCCAGGCGGTCATAAAACGTGGGTTTCTTCGGCATGGTCAAATCGGCATGCGCCATGGAAAATGTCGTTACCAACGCCAGAGTTATCAATAATTGTTTCATCCCGGCCTTTTTACGCATTTCCTATGAACAAGGCAAGCGAAAGTTCAAAATTTTTTTCAATTTTTAAGCGTTACCCGTCGCGAACTCAGCTAACCTTTCTGCAATTGTCCCGCGACCGCTTGGTAAAAAAATCGGATCAGCACTTATGAATCATCTAGCCGTGACGCTACTGGTGCTGTTGCCGGCGCTGCTGGTGGCGGTGTTTTTGCTCGACCGTCTCGGTCGGGTATTGCGCCGGCACACGCGCCGTCAGCGGTGGCGACAGCGACGGCGGCAACTGTGGTTCGCCCGCCGGCGGGCGCGCCTGCGCGCCTGGCTGACGGCGCAATGGCAGGCCAGCGGCGGGCGTCCGTGCGACAGTTGGCTGTGCAAGAAAGTCTGGCAGGTGTGGCTGGTCTCACTGCTCGCGCACCTCGCGGCGCTGACGGTGCTGGGCCTGTTGCTGCGCTACGCGCCGCCGCCGCCGGGCGGTTCGTTCGGCGCGGTGACGGAGCAAGCCGCCCCGCCGCCGCTGCTGGACAACGACGACGCGCCGGACACGCCGGATGCCGACAACAACAACAGCGCGCCGGACACGCCCGACCATCGGCCCGGCGACGCGCTGTCCTCGCTCAGCGTCAGCAACCACGCCGCCGCGCTGTTCACGCTGCCCGTCACGGTCAGTGCCGGGGTCACCGGCAGCGCCGGTGCCGGCCTGGCGGCGGTTTTTGGCCGCGACACCGGCAGCCAGCCCGGCCCCAAGGGCCTGCAAATTCCCACCCTGAATCTGGGCGGCATGGAAGTGCCAACCGACGTGGCGGTGGTCTGCGACCTCAGCGGCAGCATGGAGATTTATCTCAAGGCCATCACCGCGCAAATCCAGGAGCAGTTTCCCGGCCTGCCGGTGTTTTACGCGGAAAATTCGCGCGGCGAGTTCGGCAAGAAAACCAAGCCGGCCCCCTCGCAATGGCATCGCGAGTTGTCGAGTTACGAGAATTTATACACCGCCATCCGCGCCGCCACGCGCGGCTCCTCCCGCATCGGCGGCGTGTACGTGATGAGCGACTTGCAGGACGGCGACGTGCCGACGGACACTGAAAAATTGCTGGAGGAATTAACCCGCCGCCGCCTGAAACTTTACCTCTGCTACCCGGCGACGCTGCCCTACAGCGGCTTCCAGCCGTTGCTCGACTACGCGCGCGCGACCGGTGGGGTGGAGAAATTCCGCCGCCGTTGAGCCACGCGCGTCACGGTCAGCGTGACCCTACTCATAAAATTGCCGCATGGTCATCAGGGCCGATTTCAACACCTTCGGAGGAAGATCGTCCGCCCGCTTGGAATAAGCCAGATTCCAGCCCTGATTCAAGCCGTATTTATCCAACACAAACACTTCATCGCCAACCATGATGGCCGTCTTGGCGTAGCTGGCCATGATGACATACGGACGTTCGCTCGGGTCGAACAAGTCCAGGCCGGTGCTGAAATCCGTCGCGGGATTACGGCAACCCAGCGCTTGTTTCATCAAGGTCGGCGCCACATCAAGGTGCGAGGTTCGGTGCGTGTAACGGGCCGGTTGCCGGCCGGGCCAGAAAACGAGCAACGGCGTCTGGGTCTCGTATTTTGAAAAATTGATATTGTGCCCCCAGCTGTTGGTGCGCGAGTCGTTGATTTCCTGCGCGTGGTCGCCGCTGACAATGACAATCGTGTTGTCCAGCAACCGCCGCTGCTCCAGGGCGACGAAGACCTGGTCCAGTTGTTGATCGAGATGCCAAGCGGAGTTTTTGTACAGATTGGCAATCGGCCCCGGGTCGGTGTCGTTGGTCAGGGCAAAATAATTGACCGCCTGCAAATCAGTGGGAAACGGCCGCTCCCCGCCTTCCGGCAGGGCAAAGGAATGTAGCGCGTCGTAAAACAAAAAGCCGAAAAACGGCGCGGCGTGCTGGCGCCCGGCCAGAAAATCCAGGAACCCGTTTTGCGCGTCCAGATCGCGTTCCACCGAGCTGTGCCCGCTGGAAGAAAGGCGCAGATTTTTCACGCCGGCAAACACCGTGCGGTTGAACTCCGGCGAGGTCAGGTTGGACGAGGCGAAAATGGCCAATTCGTAACCTTGCCGGACCACGGCGTCCATGAGCACCGGCTCCCGATTGGCGGCCAAAAAGGAGTGCCAGTAGGTGGCGGGAATACCGTAAAAAAACGAAAACACCCCGCCGCGGGTGGCGTTGCCGCCGCTGTAATGCTGGTCGAACACGACCGCGTTTCTGGCGCGCTGGTACAAGCGGGGCATGGTTTCCTCGTTAAAGGCATCCGGTCGCCAGGCGTCCAGCAGAATAACCAGGATGTTAGGCTGTTGCGGTGCGGCGTCATACGTGAGCGGCGCCAGCGGGTACTTCAATCGCCCGGAACCCTGCCGCTGCGTTGGCTGTTCATTGCCCGCCAATCCCAGCTTCCTTAAAAACCTGCCGGCTGACAATACCTGCAAATAAGGAATCGCCTCGGCGCGGGTCAGCACCGGCGCGTAGCCGTAATGTTTGGCAAAGATGAAAATCAGATTGTAAGCGGGCACGCACACGACGGCAAAGACGATGAACAGCAGCAGCGGCTTGCGGCGGCAGCGCGGCGCCAATTTAACGCAGGCAATTTCCAGCGCGACAATGGCCGCCGACACCCCGGCCAGCACCAGCCACATGGCGGTGTTCAGCGGCACCAGTTCCCGGCCCGCCGGCGACAGGAACAAACCCAGCAGGGCGGGATTCAGATGCATCCGGTAATAAACGAACACAAAGACATCCAGGGTCAGCGTCGCGAGCAACAGCGAACCCACCAAGACCGCCGCGACCTTGGCGGCCCTTGCGCCGCACAGCCGAACCAACGCCAGCAACACGAACAGCAGCAAGGCAATGAAGGCAAAATGTCCGCACGCGGCCGTGACGGAAAAAAGCACGCCCCAGACATCGGCTTCAATGCCGCAAACCTTGAAACAAACGACCATCGCCAACATGGCAATCAGCGCGTTGCAACAGCAAAAGGCGGCGAGGTTTTTACCGGCGGCGGCGAGTTTATGGGCGGTCATGCAATTTTTTACCATGCCGGTTCCCGCTCATTTTCCATAACGGCTCAGCGCGATTCCCGCCAGAATGTCATTGGCAGCGTTCAAGATGACATCATGCGGCGCCTGGCGGTTCGTCAGGCTGTGGTCCAGCGGCAAATCCATTTCCTCGCGCTCCTTCAGCAGCCCCCGGTCGGGCGCCGGCACCGCGGCGACCTGCTGGATGCCGTACTGGTAAGCGCCGTCATAACCGGCCTGGTCATCGTCAGCGGCCACGTCCACCGCGAGGTCCGGCGTCAGCGGCGCGCCCAGCAGATTGGTGCCGTCAAAGCCGCTGACACGCGCGGTCGCCAACCGGAGGAACCGCCCGCTCTTCAGCCGGGTCTCGGTGAACAATCCGCCCTCGCCCGCCGTGTTTTTACCGACCAGCAGCGCCGCGCCTTTTTGCCTCAGCACCAGCGCCAGCGCCTCCGCCGCGCCGCGGGTGCCGCGGTTGACCAGCGCCAAGACGGGAAAGTCCTGCTTCAAGCCCAACGGCTGCCGTTGCGACCGAAACACCTGCTGGGGAAAATTCAGCCCCTCGACGGTGAACAGCACGTCCTGCGGCGGCACGAACAGCCCCGCCACCGCCGCCGCGCCGGCCAGGTCGTTGCCGGCGCGAAAGTTGCGCAAGTCGATGATCAGCCCGCGTGGATTGCCCGCCAGCAGCGGCCCCCATTGCTTCAGCAGGCGGTCCAGTTCGCGCGGGGAAAAATCCGCCGGCCGCCAGTAAATCACGTTTTGCGGCGTCAGCGCCTGCAGGATGGTTTTCTGTTTCGGGTCGGGCGTCAACACCGCCGTCTCGCCAAGCCTGGCCTTGTCGCCGAATTTGGCGAACAACTCCTCCAGCGTGTCCGCTGACAGCGGCTGGCTGATCAACAGCGGCGCGTCAATGAACTGCGTCCTGAGCAAATCGATGATTTCCGCCGCCTCGTCCGGGCGCGGTTTGAGCGCCTGCTCCGGCGCGTCGGCGGCCGGCGGCCGCGCATACGGGTCCGGCTCCAACACCGTGCTGCCGGGCACCTTCGGCGGCAGCGGCGGGGGCTGGGTTGACGCGACCGGGGCATTGGCGGCCGGCGGCTTGGCGGCGGTCACGGCCGGCATGAACTGCGGCCGGGTCAGAAGAAAATAACCGGTCGCCACCGCCCCGGCGGCAAACGACACGCTGACCAACAAAAATCCGCGCAGGATGGCCCACATAAAACTCGCCTTCGCCCCGAACTTACGCGCCGCGCGCCGGCAAATCGAGCGCTTTTTTGCCGATGTCCAGGCGGTATTGCCTGCCGTCAAACCGGATGTCCGCGGCGATTTTGTAAGCCTGCCGTCGCGCCGCGCGCAAGTCAGGCCCGACCCCGGTCGCCGCCAGCACGCGGCCGCCGCTGACCGTGACCGTGCCGTCAGCGCCGCGCGTCGTGCCCGCGTGGAACAGCAGCGGCGACGCGCCGGGCAGGCCGTGAATGACTTGCCCCGTGACCGGTTTTTCGGGATAGCCCGGCGCGGCCAGCACCACCGTCAGCGCGCTGCCTGTTTTCAACTCGAAACGCAAGCGGCCGATGCGCCGCTCCACCGTCGCCAGCAATAAATCCAGCAGCGGCGTCGCCAGCAGCGGCAGCAACACCTCGGTCTCCGGGTCGCCGAAGCGGCAGTTGAATTCCAGCACCTTCGGCCCCTGCGGCGTCAGCATCAGCCCCGCGTACAGCACACCGCGATAATCAATGCCGGCGTCGCGCAACGCCCCGATGACCGGACGGATGATGGTTTGCTCAATGGTCGCCAGCAACTCGTCGCTGACGATGGGCGCGGGGGCGTAAGCGCCCATGCCGCCGGTGTTCGGCCCCTCGTCGTTGTCGCGGATACGCTTGTGGTCCTGCGCGGTGGGTAACAACACGTAATCCGCGCCGTCGGTGACCGCGTGAATGGACGCCTCCTGCCCTGGCAAAAATTCCTCGATGAGCACGCTGTCGCCCGCCGCGCCGAAGACTTTTTGCGCCATGATTTGCTCCAGCGCGGCGTCAGCCTCGGCGAGCGACTGCGCGATGATGACGCCCTTGCCCGCCGCCAGCCCATCGGCCTTGATGACCAGCGGGTAATGTTGCGCCGCGCAATAGGCGCGCGCCGCCGCGCGGTCGGTGAAGCGCTCGCTGTCAGCGGTGGGGACGCCGGCTTTGCGTAACAGTTCCTTGGTAAAAATTTTGCTCGCCTCCAGCCGCGCGCCGGCTTTGCCGGGGCCGAAGGCCGGCACGCCGACGGCCGCCAAGTCGTCCACCAAACCGGCGCACAGCGGCGCTTCCGGACCGACGACGACAAGGTCGGGCCGCTGACGCTGGCACCACGCGACCAGGCCGGCGCGGTCGGTCGCCGGCAGCGGCACATTTTCACCGAGCGCGGCCGTGCCCGCGTTGCCCGGCGCGAACCACAGTTGCTTGACGCGCCGGTCCTGTGACAAGGCCCAACCGATGGCGTGTTCACGGCCGCCACTGCCGACTATTAGGAGGGTCATAATAAAACTCAAAGCTCAAAACTCATAACTCAAAACTATAACTCGTTAACTCATTAAGTTTTGAGTTATGAGATTTGAATTTTGAGTCCTTCATGGTGTCGGATAAATCAACAAGGTGGTTTCCTTGGGGAGGTTTTCATGGGTGAAGACGTAGTTGCCGGACGTCAGCTTGACGCGCGGACACGACGCCGATTCCGGGGCGGATAAAAATTCGTCGAGCGTGCGCAGCTGCGGGAACACCGCCGCTGACGCTGACGTGCGGTAGAGGACGGGCACAACCCACTTGGGCCGCAGTTGCGTCACGATGCGCCACAAGTCCGCCACACTCAGCGCCGGGTCGCCCACCGGCAGGAAGACCACATCCGCGCGGCCGAGTTCCCGCGCCTGGCGCGCGTCCGGCGGTCGCCCGATGGCGCCCAGCACGGCGAAGGTCACGCGGTCCAGCTCCAGCAGGTAAGCCGTGTTGCCGCGCGAACTGCGCGTGTCCGCGCCGTCACGGTACGTCGCCACGCCGCGAAACTGAATGCCGTTGGCGTTGTTCACCCCCAAACCGGTCAGGCTGCGGAATACTTGCGGCAGACCCGCGAACTCCTCGTTGGCAGACAAATCCACCGCTTCCGTGCCGATTAATATGATGTCCGCCGGCAGACCGGTCGGGAACGGATAGCCGATGCTCGGCTTCTGGGGAAACGGATTGCAGGCGATGCGCACGCCGCTGGAGGTGGTCAAATACAGGAAGCCGTGGCCGTAGAAACGAACATCGGTGCCTGCCGCCGGCGCCTGGTCAACCGGCTGGTCGGCCACCGCCGCGGCAGTCCCGGACAGCTCGGCGGGCCGGGGTTGCACCGCGTTGGCATCGGATCGCATCAAGCTGGTTGTGGCCGCCAGCCCCGGCAGCGCCAGACCGCCGCAAGCCAGCAATAATAATAAACCTCGCATGTGGCGCTAACTATGCCGCCTGAACCCCAAATGACAAACCTTGAATTTAAGATTTGCGATTTAACTTGAGGCGGCGTGTCACCATCCCCCTGCGACGACGAACATGATCCGTGCCAAAGAAAATTTTCACCACGAAGACACCAAGGCCCCAAGGATTTTTAAAAACAAAACTTCGTGCCTTGGTGTCTTCGTGGTGAAAAAAAATAAAAAAACCCTTGCGCAAGACCGACAGATTCCATATCGTCCCCTCGTCAAATCGTCAAATTGCGTTATTAAAACTCGCTAAAGATGAGAACGATAAGTCATAAACTAAGTACACCGCGCTCACGCGCTCACGCGCTCACGCGCTCACGCGCTCACGGTATGACTATTGCCCCGATTCTCTAATTTCCAGGTCTGATTACACCCGTTTCATTCCCCATGCGGCAGTCACCGCGCACCAATTGACCGGAGTAACACCCAGCGGGTCGGTGGCCGCGGATCCCCTTGTTGTCTGCCCTTCCATTCATAATCAAATCACCTCCAGCGCCACTGGAGCCATTATCAGCATCACTGGTGGCAATATCAGCGATGCTGGTAGCGACACAAGCGTTGCTGGTAGCAATACCAGCGGCGCTGTTCACCCCCCATTTTTCAACCCATAACCCAACCAACCAGAACCCCAACCAAAAGAAACCATATAAATAATACCAACAAACATGATGCCAGCACCTTCAGCGTCAACCTCTCCGGCCACCAAGACGCCAAGGCGCGAAGGAATTTTTTTTCACAGGGAGAGCACGGAGATTGTTTTTTAAAACCTTCATGAACTCCATGACCTCCCTGTAAAAAATTCTCTGCGTTCCTCGCGTTCTTTCGCGGCCATTCAAAACTTCCAACCAACCAATCATAATCAAACAGAAATAACCAAATAGAACCCACCAACATGAAAACCAAACTAAAACCAATCCTACTCCTCTGCGCCCTCAGCGTTGGCTTCGCCGCCAAGCGGCTCGGCATCAGAGCGAGCGTGTATTTGCTCGCTTACTTCACCGCGTTGAACGTCTTCGCGCAGCAAAGCCTGTTCGTCAACGGCACCGCGTATCCCGCCGAGTCGGGAGCGACTTACACTGCCACCAATGCGTCTTATACCGCGTTGCAAATCACCGGCAGCCTCGGCAGTTACAGCGGCACCAATATCACCTTGAGTTCCACGTTTAACATGGGCGTCGGCAGATACGGCGCGTATGTTTATAATCAGGGCACCTTGACCCTCACTGGCGGTACCATCACCACCAGCGGTACCAGTGGTTTCGGTCTTTTTACCGATCGCGCTGCGGACTTGGTATTGAATGATGTCAGGATTGAAACCAGCGGTTATGCGGCGCAGGGAATGCGACTGCTTGGGACGCAAACTAGCGGCACCAATTTGATAGTCCGCACTTCGGGGGATGGGAGTTCTTATGCGGTTACAGTAGGCACCAGTGGCACGGCAGATTTCTATAATCTGGATATTCTCACTACCGGAAGTCTCAGCGTAGGTTTGTATGTTGCCTCCGATTCTGTGGTCAAGGTGGAACGGCTGAAGGTTGAAACTTCGGGGGATGGTACCGCCGTTGCCATTTGGGCCAATCCATCGGGAACCTTTTTTGCCAGCGAGGTGACGGCGACCACCAGCGGAAGCGGGGCTCACGGCATAACCGTACAAACTGGCTTTGGTTCCATCAATAACGGCAGTGTGCGCACCTCGGGAGAGAAGGCATTTGGCGCCATGCTTGGTAGTCACGGCGAGGCGTCTCTCTATCTGACCAATGTCAGCCTGGAAACCGCCGGTGCCGGTGCGGATGGCATCTTCACGGCTTCCGGTTCCAATGTTTTGCGGACGGTGGTGATTGATGGCGGGTCGGTGAATTCGCAACAAGCCAGCGCGCTGGCTGTCAACGGGGCAAATTCCGTCATGACCAGCGCGGATTTACTAGCCACCTACAGCGGTACTTATGACATCACTATCAAGGGTGGCGCCAGTTTTACCGGACAAACCGCCGCCTTGGATTTGACCAGCATTCGCACTGGCACCGACGCCTCCGGCAATCTGGTGGAGGTGGACATGGCGACCACGGTTATACTAAAGGTGGAGGCCGCTTCAACCGTTAATGGTGATGTAAATACCGCGGGCAGTACGGATACTGCCATTGAGCTAAACGACGGATCTTCTCTGACCGGCAACATTACCGGCAGCGGCTCGACCACCACCACCATCAGCGGCAGCAACGGCGCGACCATCACCGGAGCCGTCAGCGGCACCGATAACGCGATCCTCGACATCACCGTCAGCGGTTCCAACGGCAGCCTCATCGGCGACATTACCCAAAGCGGCAGCGCCGCCGTCACCGTCACCCTCGACGACCACGCCACCGGCACCGGCGCCTTCAATAACGGCAATCTGAACACCAACACCGGCGGCAAGTGGACCTTCACCGACGACAGCCACGTCAATAACAGCGATAACCAAGGCACGATCAATATCGGCGACCATGAAGTCACCTTCGACCACCTCACCAACGACGGCACCATCAACATCAACCTGAACAACGACACCGGCGAAGGTGGCTCCATCACCATCAGCGACACCGCCAGCGGCACCGGCACCATCCACATCAACGCCACCGGCGACGGCCAAGCCGACCCGAACCAAGTCCTCCCCGGCGTCCTCCCCGGCGTCGTCACCGGCGACGGCACCGAGCACTGGCAATGGGATCCCATCGACTGGGGCCTCGACACCATCATCAAGGATGGCGATCACTTCATCAAACAAGGCACCAGCCCCGCCGGCGCGGTGTTGAACAGCGCCATCGCCGTCCAGCAAAGCCTGTGGTTTGCCCAGCAAAACAGCCTGCTCAAACGCATGGGTGAGTTGCGCTATGGAGCGCGGGCGTCTCGCCCGCTGGCGGACAAGGATGTCCGCGTTCCAGACAACAGCCTCATCGACAACATCTGGCTCAGAAGCTACGGCCAACAGCTAAACGTCGGCAGCCAAGTAGCCGGCAAAGCCTACGAACAACTCATCTACGGCGTCGATCTCGGCACTGACCACAAATTCACCTTGTCCGCTGACAGTGACTTGTATCTGGGCGTCTATGCTGGCTACGGCCGCAGCGACCTCGATTACCGCACCCCCGGCGCTGACGGTGAGATTAACAGCTACTACGGCGGCCTCTACGCCACTTGGCTCCACGCCAGCGGCTTCTACCTCGACGCCACCGTCAAAGCCGCCAGTGTCGATAACAACCTGAAAGCCCCCCACGGCGACACCCAACTCAAAGCCAACTACAGCGATGTCAACCTCGGCGGCAGCCTCGAACTCGGCAAAAAGTTCACCTTTGCTGATGCTTGGTTCATTGAGCCTCAGTTCCAAGTGAACTACCTCCACATCCTCGCCGAGAACTACACCGCTGGCCCGATGACCATCAGCGCCCAAGACCTCGACGCCCTGCAACT
>JAISBF010000154.1 GCA_031266335.1 Verrucomicrobiales bacterium | reverse complement strand
GTGCTGGTGCCCGAAACCGAGCACGTGCTGCCGATGATACCCGCCGGCACGAGTGTGCGGGAGACCATCCTTGAGCCGATGGCCAGCGGCGCGGCGCGGTTGACGGGGGATATTCCCGGTTAAGGGTCTATTGGAAAAACATTGTTTACCAGGAGAACATGGAGGAAATGGAGAGGGCGGTTTAGTTATGTTGCTCCGCGAAATTTTAGCCCGCCGCCGGCCGACGTTCAGCTTCGAGTTTTTTCCGCCGAAAAACGAGGCGGAGGCGGAGACGTTGTTCCATACCATCGCCGCGCTGATGCCGCTTCAACCGGCTGCGGTCAGTGTCACTTACGGCGCGGGCGGCTCGGCGCGCGACCGCACGCAACGGCTCGTCACGCGACTGGCGCGGGAGACGGACTTGACTGTCGTCGCCCATCTCACTTGCGGCGGCGCTGACCGTGACGCCATTCACGCCATCCTCGAACATTATGACCGGCACGGCATCCGCAATATTCTCGCTTTGCGCGGCGACCCGTCGCCGGGGACACCGTCAGCGGCGGGCGGCGACTTCCCGCACGCGGCGGATTTGGTCGCGTTTATCAAGCGACACTTCCCGCGTTTCGGCATCGGCGTGGCGGGCTTTCCTGAGGGGCATCCCGCCATGCCGAACCGCTTGCGCGAGATTGAGTTTTTAAAAGCCAAGGTGGACGCCGGCGCGGATTACATCGTCACGCAACTGTTCTTCGACAACCGCGATTTTTATGATTTCCGCGAACGCTGCGAGTTGGCCGGCATCAGCGTCCCCATCATCGCCGGCATCATGCCGATTACCACGCTGGCGGGGATGCGACGCATGGCGGAGTTGGCGGGCGGGGCGCGCTTCCCCGCGCCGCTGCTGAAGGCCGTCGCGCGCGCCGCTGACGATGCGGGCGTCGCGCGCGTGGGCGCGCACTGGGCGACCGAGCAGGTGCGCGACCTCGTGGACCACAGCGTCAGCGGCGTGCATTTTTACACGCTGAACCGCGCCGCCACGACTCGTAAAATTTACGAAACCCTGAACCTCTGAACGGAACCGCTGACCATGACCAAGCCGAACAAATCAACCGCCTACACCACCGGCAACGCCGCGCTGGAGAAAAAAATCGACGAGCTGTTGCGCCTCGCCAACGTCAGCGCCGATTACGACAAATTCCGCGAGATGTTGGTGACGGTGCTGAAGTTCAACCAGGACCAGCCTACGCCCGCTGATGTTCACCAGATGAACGTCGCGTTCAAGGAAATGCGTTACGCCAGCAAGGTTTTCCAACCCTACGCCGCCGACAAAAAAATCTGCATCTTCGGTTCCGCCCGCACCCAGCCGGAGGAGGGCACGTACCGGGCCGCGCATGATTTCGCCCGGCTGATGGTGAGCAGCGGCTACATGATTATCACCGGCGGCGGCCACGGCGTCATGGGCGCGGCGCAGGCGGGCGCGGGGCGCGAGCGCAGTTTCGCGCTGAACATCCAGTTGCCGTTCGAGCAGCGGCCCAACGCGACCATCAGCGGCGACGAAAAACTCATCACCTTCCGTTATTTTTTCACCCGCAAGCTGAACTTCATCAAGAACAGCGACGCCGTGGCGCTGTTCCCCGGCGGCTTCGGCACCATGGACGAGGGCTTCGAGGTCATCACGCTGGTGCAGACCGGCAAGGCGCCGATCATGCCCATCGTGTTCGTGGACGAGCCGGGCGGTAATTTCTGGCGGACGTTCGAGCATTATTTGCACGAGCATTTGCTGCGCGACGGGGTGATTTCCAGGGACGATTTCAAGCTCATCAAATTCACCGACAACCTGGCGGAGGCGCAAAAGGAAGTCCTGAATTTTTATTACAACTTCCATTCCTACCGCTACGTCGGCGACGAGTTGGTCATCCGCCTGCAACGCGAAGTCCCGCCCGGCGCCATCCGCCGCCTGGAGGACGACTTCGCCGACATCCTCGACGAACCCGGCTCCATCCACATGAGCCGCGCCCTGCCGGAGGAAATCAACGAACCCGAACTGACCGACCTGCCGCGTCTGTGCCTGAAATTCGACCGCCGCACCCACGGCCGCCTGCGCGAGTTGCTTGATCGGTTGAACCAGTTTTGATTAACCACCAAGACACGAAGGCACCAAGGCATGTTCGCAAAAACTAAAGTCACTCCGTTAAATCCTGAGATTGAACAAATAGCGGCTCATGTCGTTGACTCCGCTTTTCAGGTTCATTCCAAACTCGGCCCCGGACTGCTGGAATCAATTTACGAAAAATGCCTGATGCTTGAGCTAAACAAACGAAAAGTGGCTGTCGCCAATCAGCTATCCCTGCCTGTCTATTATGACGGCAAGCCCATTGACTGCGACTATCGAATGGACTTGTTGGTTGAAAAAAAACTCATCATTGAAATCAAAGCCGTGGAAACCCTGCTCCCCATTCATAAAGCCCAGTTGCTAACATACCTGAAACTTACCCAACTACGTTTGGGCTTCTTAATTAACTTTAACGTCCCCGTCATTCGCCAGGGGATCAAGAGAGTCATCCTTTAAGCCTTCGTGTCTTAGTGGTAAAAAAATATGCCTATTATCAACAACATCATTTTCGACTGGTCAGGCACGCTGGTGGACGATTTACCGGCGGTGCTGGACACGACCAATCAAATCTTCACCCGTTACGGCCGGCCGCCGCTGACGTTGACGGAGTTTCGGGAAAAATTTTGCCTGCCCTTCACGGAATTTTACGCGCGGCATTTGCCGGAGGCTTCAATGACTGAGATTGACCGCGATTTCACGGACGCGTTCAAATTGCTGGAAGCAGACACCCCGCTGCTGCCGCACGCGAAAGAATTGCTGGAGTATTGCCGCGCCACGGGCCGCAAACTGTTTCTCCTGAGCAGCATCCACGCCGAGCACTACGCGGCGCAAGCGCCCCGGCTCGGCCTGGCGGAATACTTCACCAAAGCCTGCGTGCAAGTCCGCGACAAACGCGAAGTCATCCGCGCACTGCTGGCGGAGTTCGACCTGGACCCGCGGGCCACGCTGTTCGTGGGCGACATGGAGCACGACATCGCCACCGCCCGGCATGGCGGCGTCGCCAGTTGCGCCGTGCTGACCGGCTACAACACGCTGCCCATGCTGCAAGCCGCCGCGCCGGATTTACTGTTCAATGATTTGCGCGAATTGCAGGATTATCTCGTCCGGCAGTCCGCGCCGCTTGGCCGCAGGCGCGGCAAATAAAACCCATGATGTCCGACCAAATTCACATCGACCGCCTCACCGTCAGCGCCCGCCTCGGCGTGACCGATGAGGAACGCGCCCAACCGCAGCGACTGGAAGTGTCGCTGACGCTGACCCCGCCGTCGCTTGCCGCCGCCGCCGCTGCCGATGACCTGGCGCTGACCGTGGATTATTTCCAAGTGTGCGAAACCGTCAAACACAGCGCCGGCGCGCGGCCCCGCCGGTTGCTTGAAACGCTGGCCGCGGACTTGTGCGCGGTGATTCTGGCGGAGTTCAAGGTCAGCGCGGTCACGGTGGCAGTCCGCAAATTTATCATCCCGGCCACCCGCTTTGTCAGCGTGACCATTACGCGCCGCCGCTAATCACGGCGCCGGCGCGGCGGGACTGGCTTGCGGCTCCTCGGTGTACATTGACAAATCGGTGATGCCGGCCTGCTTGGCGGCGTCCATCACCTTGACAAAAAAACCGAGCGGCACATCGGTGTCGGCTTTCAACGAGAAACCGGCCGCTGCCTGGGCTTTCCTGGCCTTGAGCGCCTCGCCCAGCCGGGCCAGTGGGATTTTTTCCTCGCCGAGATAAAGTTCCTGCGCCTTGGTGGCGTAAATCACGACCGGCTCCCGCGCCGGCGTTTCCGCCTGCGCGGCGGCGGATTCCGGCACCCGGATTTGCACCGCCGGCTCCGCTTTCTTGAAGGTGGTGGTGACGATGTAAAAAATCAGCAGCAGGCAAAACACGTCGATCAGCGAAACCACGTTGATGACCGGCATCCGGCGGCGTTTGGTGTAGAATTGCATGGCAGTGTCACCGGGCGGTGCCGGGTTTGTCACCGGCGGTCGCCGGTTGCAGGTAAAGTTTGGTCAGGAAATCCATGCACAGGCTCTCCATTTCCACCGCCAGCGCCTCGACCTTGCGGCTGTAGTAGCCGTGCATGATCAGTGCCGGGATGGCGATGGCCAGGCCGCTGACGGTGGCGTTCAGCGCCTGGGAGATGCCGAGCGCCATTTGCATGGTCTGCTTCGCGCCGCCGAGATGGCCGACGTCGGTGAAAATCACAATCATGCCGCTGACCGTGCCCATCAACCCCAGCAGCGGCGCGATGCCGACGATGATTTCCAGCAGCACCAGCCCGCGCTCCAATTGCACCACCTCGGCCCGCGCGCGCACCTGCACCGCCTCCGCGTTTTCCGCCTTCGACCACGGCAGGTGCTCCAGGCAGACGCGCACCAGCCGCGCCATGGTGCTGTCGCCGACGCCAATCATGGCGGCGATGGGTTCCAGCGGCTGGCCGCTGCGGTAGGAGAGCAACATGCGGTACAGGTAATCGGGGATGACCCTGGCGCGGCGCAAGGCAACACCGCGCTCCAGGATGAAGGCTAGCGCGACCAACGAGGTGAGCGACAGCGGCACCATGGCCCAGCCGCCGTCATGAAAAAATTTGGCGATGTTGCGAAGAATGTCCATGCCGATTTAAAATAGGGCAACGGGGGCATTTTAAAACTCAAATCTCAAAACCAGACCGTCAGCCAGTTTGGAGTTTTAATAAATACTGAAATTCACATCGTCCCAAAACCCGTCGCCCATCTTTTCCCGCATACTCGCCGAAAACGGCTCCAACTGGCCGCTGACCTCAAGGATGGAGCGGCGGGAAATCGCCACCAGCGCGCTATTGTCCTGCCCGTCGGAAATTTGCAGGTTCACGATGGTGCCGTCCGCCTGCACATAAAATTTGATGTTCACCGTGCCGATGTTCAGCAGCCCCGTGTCCATGTGCACATACTGATACCAGCGCGAGCCGATGGCCCGGTACAGCTTGACCTTGTAACGGCCTTCCTCGGTTTCCTTGACGGCGATCGACGAGACGCCATCATCCGGCGCGCTGCCTTCCATGCTGCTGGCAATGCGCGAAGTGGAAAAACTCGCCGGTCGCGACGGCGCCGGCGGCTGGGCGGCGGCCCGACTGGCCGGCCGGTCACTCGCGCGCAACTGACCGTCGGGACGCACCGTCACCCCGCGCGCGCCGGATTTCGCCGACTCGGTCTGCTCCGCCGTCCGGTCCGGCGGCTTATCCGGCTTGACCGGCAGTTTGGCCGGCGGCGCCGGCGGCTGCGGCGCGGCATTCGGCGCGTAACGCTGGTTGTGCAAATCCTGGCCCGGAATATCCCGGCCCTGATTGTTGGGCAAATTCGGATTGCCCTGTCCGGGCGTCGGACTGGCCGCGCGCGTGTTGCGGTCGCCCTCGAACGGGGTGTTCTGCACCGGCTGGTCGGTCGGGATGGATTGCTCGGTGTCGATGATTTTGGTCTCGCGATCCGTCGGCGTCGACCGCACGGTCAGCGTCATTTCCTGGTCGCTCGACAAATCGGGCACGCCGAAATCGATGAACAGCGGCGCAAAAAAGGAGGAGAACGCCAGCAGCAGCAAAAACATGTGCAGCAGCAGCGAAAGGCCGATGAACAGCAAAAAATGTTTAAAGTTCACAACTACAGCTTCATCCATCCCCGGCGGCAACCGTCCGCCCGGCAATCATTTTCAAGCCTCCGCCAACCGGTCGGCCAGCGCCTGTTTCAGCGCCGCGACGGTGGCCGGTTGCCGGGCGGAGACCGGCACGATGGGCCGGCGGAATTGCCGCTTGAAAGCTTTCAATCGCGCCGCGGCTTCCGGCAAATCCATCTTGTTCGCCGCGATGAGGAACGGCCGTTGCGCCAGATTCTCGTCATACAACTTCAACTCCGTCCGCAATTGACGGTAATCCGCCGCCGGCTCGCGCCCCTCCGTGCCCGCCATGTCCAGCACGAACACCAGCAGCCGGCAACGCTCGATGTGTCGCAAAAAATCATGTCCCAGCCCGACGCCCGCGTGCGCGCCCTCGATCAAGCCGGGGATGTCCGCCACGTTGAAGCGCCGGTAATCGCCGACCTCGACCTGGCCGATGACCGGGGTCAGGGTGGTGAACGGATACGGCGCGATTTTCGGATGGGCGCGGGACAGCGCCGCCAGCAGGCTCGACTTGCCCGCGTTCGGGAACCCCACCAGCCCGACCTCCGCGATGGATTTCAGCTCAAAGTAATACTGCTTCATCTCTCCGGGCAACCCCAGCTCCCGGCGGCGCGGCGCCTGGTTGACCGAGCTTTTGAAATGAATATTGCCGCGCCCGCCGCGCCCGCCCGCGGCCAGCACCAAACGCTGCCCCGGCTCCACCATATCGGCGGCCACCTCGCCCAGCGCCAAGTCCGCCGCGCGCTCGAAATCCTCCGCGGCGGTCGGCAGGTAATACACCAGCGTGCCCGGCGGCACCTTGATTAACAACGCGCGGGCGCTCTTGCCGGTCTTCATCGCGCCCTGACCGTTGGCGCCCTTGCCCGCGTACTGGTGCGGCTGGTACTTCAAGTGCTGCAAATTGTTCAGTTGCGCGTCCACCTCCAGCACCACATCGCCGCCCTGGCCGCCGTCGCCGCCGTCCGGGCCGCCCCTGGGCACGTACTTCTCGCGGCGGAAACTGCTGCAACCGTCGCCGCCCTTGCCGGCCTTGGCCCACACTCTGACTCGGTCAACAAACATGGGGGGAGTGTAGTGAGGCGAAACGCAAAACTCAAATCTCAAATCTGCGGTGGGGATTGTTTTCACCACGAAGACACGAAGGCACGAAGGGCTACAGTTTAGTTATTTTTATAAACTGTCTCCCTTTGTGCCTTCGTGTCTTCGTGGTGAAAAATTCCTGATGTCCTTCGCTGCCGTTCGCGCTAAGGTGCTTTCCCTATGCCCGACCTCCCACGACAAAAAATCCTCATCATCGACGACGAGACCGACGTGCATTACTCCTTCGAGCGCCTACTCGCCAAGGACCACGTCAGCGTCCTCGCTGCCGCCAACGGCGCCGACGGTCTGCGCGCGGTGCAGAAAGAACAACCCGACGTCGTGGTCATGGACATCCGCCTGGGCCGCGAGAACGGCCTCGACGTGCTGCGCGCCATCCGCCAGGCCAGGCCGCGCCAAATCGTCATCATGATGACCGCCTACGGCACCTCGCAAACCGCCATCGAGGCCATGAAACTCGGCGCGTTCGACTACACGCTGAAGCCGTTTGAAATCCCGCAACT
>JAISBF010000146.1 GCA_031266335.1 Verrucomicrobiales bacterium | reverse complement strand
GGACTCTCGCGGACTCTCGCGGACTCTCGCGGACTCTCGCGGACTCTCGCGGACTCTCGCGGACTCTCGCGGACTCTCGCGGACTCTCGCGGACTCTCGCGGACTCTCGCGGACTCTCTGAAAAGTTAGTCACAGAGCAACACAGCGCAGACACAGAGAGCCACAGAGCTTTCTTTATTAATCTTAACTCCGCGGCCCTCCGTGACCGCTCTTCCCTTTCTATGAAACCTAATACCCAAAAACTCAAACTGTTCCTCCTTGGCACTATCAGCGTCCTGGCGATGAACCTATCCACCCACGCGGCCACCCGCACCTGGAACACCGGCACCGGTGACTGGCACACCGCCGCCAACTGGAGCGGCAACGCCGTCCCCGTCTCCGGCGACACCGTGCGCATCAGCAACTCCGGCACCGCCTTCATCACCGGCAACGCCCAGAGCAAAGGCTCCCAGTTGGGCTATGACGCAAGCAGCGCCGGTGCCGTGGTCATCGGCGGCATCGGCACTTGGCAGGCCGGAGAACTGCGCGTCGCCGAAGGAGATAACAGCGGCGGCTACCTCGCCGTCACCGACACCGGCGTGATGCGGAATGAAAAAGTCCGGATCGGTAACGGCGCCGGCAGCAGCGGCACCGTCCGCGTCAGTGACTCCGGCACCTGGAGCAGCGGCACCAACGAAATCAGAATCGGCCAGGCCGGCCACGGCGAACTCATCATTGAAGGCAAAGGCGTTGTCGAAAACGGCCGCGCCTTCCTCGCCTACGACGCCGGCTCCACCGCCGACGTCACCGTCAGCGACAGCGGCAAGTGGTTGACCGACGGCGACCTTCGCATCGGCAACAACGGCACCGCCTTGCTCACCATCAGCGAACACGGCTATGTCGAGAGCGACGCTGTAACCCTCGCCTATAACAGCGTGGACAGTTCCGCCACGGTATTCATGCAAGGCGGCGCCTGGGACATCAACGGTGCGCTGACGGTGGGCCGTTCCGGTACCGCCAGCCTCACCGTCAGCGACGGCGGCGAGTTATTCCAAATGTCATCGGACACCGCCATACTCGGTGATAAGGCCGGCGCTTACGGTGAATTCATCGTCAACGGCACGGCTACCAATATTAACACGAATGATTTCATCATCGGTAACACGGGCGTCGGCCTCTTCACCGTCACCGGCAGCGGCCACAGTATTGATAGCGAGCGGGTCGCGCTCGGCCAAAACAAGAACAGCACCGGCTTTGCCGCCTTTGACGCCGCCGACAGCGATTGGTCGGTAAATGGCGACTTGGACATCGGCGTGGCAGGCAACGGCGAGTTGGACTTTTCGAATGGCGACCTGTTTGTGGAAGGCGACGCGGTCCGGCTCGGCGTGAAGGAAACCGGCACCGGCGTGTTCAATATCAGCGGCTCCGCGCAATTGAATCCGGATGACGGGGTGGATTTAATCGTCGGCGACGCCGGGGTAGGCATTTTCAACATCAGCGGGGATGTGTTGGCCGATTTCTGGGAGGGTGACATAACGCTCGGCGCTGCCAAATCCGGCACCGGCATCGTCACCCTCAGCGACAACGCGACACTCCGCGCTCACACCGACGAGGATTATTACAGCGACGTCACCGTCGGCAACCGCGGCGTCGGCATCCTGACCATCACCGATAACGCCAAGTTGGATACCGAGAACCTGTACCTCGGCGCTGGCAACGACGGCGTTGGCACCGTCACCATCAGCGGTTCCGGTTACGCGAAGTTGATGGGTGACCTCACCGTCACCACCGGCACCCTGGCGTTGAGCCAGAGCGGCAGCCTCAGTGCCACCGGGTCCGTGGTCTTCGCGGGTGAGGGAGCGACCTTGGACTACGCCCTCAACAGCGCCGACGCGCGCATCACTGCCGACAGCGCCACCATCGGCGACGGCGCGACGCTTAACCTCAACCTCGACAGCCATTTCATCACCCAGGCCAGCCAACTCGCGGACGGCTTCGCCCTCATCGACACCGTCAGCGGCGTCACCGGCGACTTCACCAACCAAAACTACACGCTGGACGTGAATTACCTCGCCGCATTGCAGGCCGTCAACCAGGACGGCACCCTCGCCGCCCAATTCATCCTCGCTTGGAACGACGACCCCACCACCGCCCACGGCGACTTCACCCTGGAAGCGGGCCGCAGCTTCGAGGTGGACGTGCCGCTGGCCGACCGCGAAGGTCCCTTCGACACCGATTGGGACGGCAAGTCCCTCACCAAGGACGGCGCCGGCCTCCTCACCCTCAGCGGCACCCAAACCTACACCGGCACCACCACCGTAAATGACGGCATCCTCGCCATCGGCGGCGTCTTTACCGGCGGCGGCGACTTGGTCAACAACAGCATCCTGCTCATCAGCGCCACCGACAGCACCCTCGGCGCCATCACCAGCGCTACCAACGCCGCCACCGGCGTCATCCTGACCGACAGCGCCATCAACGGCAACATCACCGGCAGTGACACCAGCACCACTGTTATCGAACTCAACCACAGCACCCTCACCGGTGACACCGCCGCCACCGGCCAGGCCAGCATCACCATCAGCGGCGACCACAACTCCACCGTCAGCGGCGACCTCACCGGCAGCGATAACGCCACCGTCGCCCTCACCATCAGCGGCGCTGGCAGCACCTACCAGGGCGACCTCACGCAAACCGGCGACGCCACCGTCAGCGCCAGCCTCGGCGACGGCGCCACCGGCACCGGCGGCGTCAACGGCGGCAACCTGCTCGTCGGCGAAAACAGCGCGTGGACCTTTGATAAAGACAGCCACGGCACCAACGGCGAGAACCGCGGCGACTGGCACATCGGCGATTACCACGTCACCTTCGACAACCTCGACAACACCGGCGCCATCAACCTCAACGTCAACAGCGACACTGGCGCGGGCGGTTCCGTCACCGTCACCGACACCGCCAGCGGCAACGGCAAAGTCCACCTCGACACCACCGGCAACGGCCAGCTCAACCCCAACGACGCCCTTCCCGGCAAAGTGACCGGCCACGGCACCGAAAACTGGACTTGGGATCCGGTGAACTGGGGCCTGGAAGAACTGCTCGTCACCCCCCACGCCGACGGCACGCTGACCATCACCCAAAACGGCACCAGCCCCGCCGGCGCAGTCCTGAACAGCGCCATCGCCGTCCAGCAAAGTATGTGGTTCGCCCAGCAAAACAGCCTGCTCAAACGCCTGGGCGAACTGCGCTTCAACCACCCCAACACCGTCAGCGGCCAGGACGACAAAACCGTCACCCTCAGCGCCGACAGTCTCATCGAAAACATCTGGCTCCGCAGCTACGGCCAACAGCTAAACGTCGGCAGCCAAGTCGCGGGCCGCGCCTACGAACAACTCATCTACGGCGTGGATCTCGGCACCGACCACAAATTCGCCTTGTCCGCTGACAGTGACTTATATCTTGGCGTCTATGCCGGCTACGGCCGCAGTGACCTCGACTACCGCAGTCCCGGCACTGACGGTGAGATTAACAGCTACTACGGCGGCCTCTACGCCACGTGGCTTCACTCCAGCGGCCTCTATATCGACGCCACCTTCAAAGCCGCCAGCGTGGACAACGACCTGAAAGCCCCGTATAACGGCGCCCAACTCAAAGCCAGCTACAACGACGTCAACATCGGCGGCAGCATCGAAATCGGCAACAAGTTCACCTTCCAGGACGGCTGGTTTGTCGAACCGCAGTTCCAGGTGAACTACCTGCACATCCTCGCCGAGGACTATCAAGCCGGCCCGATGAGCATCAGCGCCCAGAACCTCGACGCCCTGCAATTCCGCCTCGGCAGCCTGTTCGGCCGCACCATCCGGCTCGCCAACGGCGGCGCGCTCCAGCCCTACCTCAAAATCAGCGGCGTGGAAACCATCAGCAGCGGCGGCACCCTGCGCAACGGCTACCAGAGCATCCGCTCGAACACTGACGGTGTCCGCGCCGAACTCGGCGGCGGCGTCATCTGGCAACTCAACGCTGACAATCAGCTCCACCTCGACTACGAAGCCTCCTTCGGCGACAAGTACGACAAACCCTGGGGCCTGACCGCCGGCTACCGGCATCAGTTCTAAAAACCATTTGCACCACCAAGACACGAAGGCACGAAGTTTTGTTAATAAACATACTTCGTGCCTTGGTGTCTTCGTGGTGCATATTTCTCAACGTCTCCGCTGACGGTGAAATCGGCCATAACAAAATTTGACAAATAACGCGGCGGGATAATAATATCGCCATGTCTTTGACGCTGAAACAGCGGGAATTATTGAAAGACGTCCTGAAAATAGGGAGACGGATTCAACACCGCTTTGACCCGGAGCCGGTGTTTGCCCGAACTGGCGTCGGCTCCATGCGCGGCGAGGGAGTAGCGGTATTGCAAAAAATCAAACAGGGCGTGACCCGCACCGAAGCAAAAAGAACTGCGCGGGCCAGCCGATGAACATCGACCTTTCCGCCTGTACCTGGGAATTTGTCGAAATCACCAACCGCGGACTATGCGCCAACGGCAAGGTACTTCACCGGCGCGCTGAAGGTTACGCGACCGCCAGGCAATTATGGGATGAACGTCCGATTCCGTGTTCCTTGATGGACGGATTGGATTTGGCGCGCCAAGCTCACGGCCTGGCGCCATTTATGTTTTTGAATGGACCAACTTTCGCCTCAGTGTTAAGCGGCGTCATGGGCAGACAAATCAGAACCTCCGCCGCAAAGTTAAAAGTTTTGACCTCACTGGCGGTTCACTATGTTGCCGGAAATATTACCACGGAAGAAAAAACCGCCCTGGTGACTTTGCTGGACAATGTCGCAACTCCCCTGCAAATCGGCGACGCCGTGCAAACCTTGAAAGGCTCAGTGAGTGGGAAGGTGGTGGAAATCTTGCCCGATGGTTGCGTCAAATACCAAACCGCGTGCGGTATCATCATCAAAACGACGCCCGACGCCCTGGTGAAGCGCTGACGGTGCGCACAGTGAACTCTTGCCATTGGAAAAAGTTCCGCTATGGTGAATGGCCTCTGATTATGAGCAACAGGTTCAGCGCCAACGCGAAAGTCCTGCAGCGCATCGACGGCATTCTCGTGCCGGCGCTGTGCGCGGCGCTGACGCTGGTACGCAAGGCGCTGGATTGCTGCCGCGCGCGCCGCGCTGACGGTGAGCCGCGCAGCATCCTGTTCCTCAAGCTCGCCGAGCAAGGCTCCACGGTGCTCGCGTACGAGGCCGTCAAACGCGCCACGGACCGGGTCGGGCGGGAGAACGTGTTCTTCCTGCTGTTCGAGGAAAACCGTTTCATCCTCGACGCGCTGGATTTGGTGCCGCAGGAAAATGTCATCACCATCCGCACCCAATCGGCGCTGACGATGGCCCTGAGCGCGGCGCGCCGGCTGTGGCAAATCCGCCGCCGCAAAATCGACGCGGTGATTGACATGGAGTTTTTCGCGCGCTCGTCGGCGGTCCTCAGCTACCTCACCGGCTGCCCGCTGCGGGTAGGCTTCCACACATGGTTCGGCGAGGGGCCGTATCGCGGCGACCTGTTCACGCACCGCGTGATGTACAACGCGCACTTGCACACCGCGCAGATGTTCGTGTCGCTCGTCGCGGCGCTGGAGCAGGCGCCGGCCACCTTCCCGACTTACGGTTTCGTGCCGCCGCCGGCGGTGGAATTGCCACGGTTCACACCGTCAGCGGCGGAAATTACCGCGGCGCAACAATTGCTCGACCGGGTCATCGGCAGCGCCCCGCGCCGCCTGATTTTACTGAACGCCAACGCCAGCGACCTGCTGCCCTTCCGGCGCTGGGAACCCGGCAACTATGTGGCGCTGGCGAAACAATTGCTGGCGACGTTTGACGACCTCAGCATCGTGTTCACCGGCGCGCCGGACGAGGCGGCGAAAATCGGCGACCTCGCGCGGCAAATCGGCGGCGACCGGGTGTTCTGTCTCGCCGGCCAGACCACGCTGCGACAGTTGCTCATCATTTACGGCCTCGCGGAAGTGCTGGTCACCAACGACAGCGGCCCGGCGCACTTCGCGGCGCTGACGCCGGTGGATACCGTGGTGCTGTTCGGGCCGGAGACGCCGCTGCTGTTCGGCGCGCTGACGCCGCGCAATCACAATCTCTGGGCGCGCGCCGCGTGCAGCCCGTGCGTCAACGCCTGGAACAACCGCCAGACCGCCTGCCGCGACAACGTGTGCATGCAACTGATTTCCGTCAACCAAGTATTCGAAACCGTATGTCAAGTATATCAAAAAAGGACCGGCCGCTGACTGTCAGCGCCATTGCCACCACCGCCCCAACCCACCACGCCGCCCGGTTTGAACAAACCTGGCGGTACGCCGCGATTATTATCCTGGCCTCGCTGTTCGTCGCCGCCCCCGCCTTCAACGGCACCTGGCTGTGGGATGACGACCAGGAAATCACCGCCAACGGCGCGCTGCGCACGCTGGGCGGTTTGTGGGCGATTTGGAGCGGCAACGCCGGGGCCGACTACCTGCCGCTGAAGTCCACCATGCTGTGGCTGCAATATCATTTGTGGGAGCAGAACAACACCGGCTATCACCTCGTCACCGTGCTGTTCCACACCATCAACGCGCTGCTGGTGTGGAAACTGTTCCACAAACTCGGCCTCAAGGCGGCCTGGCTCGGCGGCCTGCTGTTCGCGGTACACCCGGTGCTGGTGGAATCGGTGGCGTGGGTGTCGGAGCAAAAGAACACCCTGTCGCTGGCGCTGCTGCTGCCGTCCATGTTGTGGTGGCTCGATTTCGACGAGCAACGGCGGGCGCGCCGGCCCGAAGCGGCGTTGTGGAGCTGCCTGTGGTCGCTGCTGTTCTTCACCGGCTCGCTGTTGTGCAAGAGCAGCGGCATCATGCTGCCGCTGGCGTTCCTGCTGTACGCCTGGTATCGCTACTCGAACTTCGCGCTGAAAGACTTGCTGTGCTTCGCCGCGCTGGGCGCGGGCGCGGCGGCGTTCCTCGGGCTGACGCTGATCGCGGAGCGCGAGTATTTCGAACAACCCATCGGCGCCACGCCGGCGGCGCTGTTGCTGGGCGGCGCGGTGGCCTGCCCGCTGCTGGCGCTGGCATGGCGACGCCTGACGCTGGCGTGGCGGCGGCGCGGCAAGAGCGCTGACAGTGATGACGCCGGCATTGCCTACGCCGCGCTGGCCAGCATCCCGTTCCTGATGGTCGTCGTCATCATCAGCGTCATCACCATCCACTTCCAGTTCAAGAACGCCATCGGCAGCGAATGGATTCCGGTCGGCGACTATCTCTCCCGCACCGCCTGCGCCGGGATGCTGGTGTGGTTCTACCTCTACTGCACCATTTTCCCCTTCGACCTGTGCCCGATTTATCCCAAGTGGAATGTTGACCCGCCGGATTGGTATCTGTTCCTGCTCTGGCCGCTGCTGGCGGCGCTGCTGGTGTGGCTGTGGACCAAGCGCCACACCTGGGGCCGGCACGTCCTGCTGGGCCTCGGCTTCTTCCTCATCTTCCTCGTGCCGGTGCTGGGATTTGTCACCATGTCGTACATGCGCATCACCTGGGCGGCGGACCATTTCCTCTACATCCCCGCCATCGGTCTCATCGCGCTGGCGGTGGCGGTGGTGGAAAAACTGTACACCGCCACGCCGCCGCAATATAAACAGGCGACACTGGCCGGCCTGATCGTGCTGGGCTGCGTCCTGACCGGTTACGCCCACCGCTACAGCGGCATCTTCGCCAACGAGGCCGCCATGTGGACCTACACCCTGTCAAAAAACGAGAACGCCTGGCAGGCGCACAGCCGCTACGGCAAGGTGTTGCTCGACAGCGGCAACATCGACGCCGCCTGGGTACACATCTTCCACTCCAATCGCCTGCGCCCCGACCTGGCCGAGACCAACAACAACATGGGCGTGCTGTTGATGCAAAAGAACCGCCCGCAGGAGGCGGTGCCGTACATGCAAAAAGCCGCCAGCATCATGCCCGAGGCCATCCCCTTCCGCCTCAATCTCGCCAACCTGCTGGCCAACACCGGCCACGCCCGCGAATCGTTGCCGCACTACGAATACTGCCTGAGCCGCGACCCGCGCAACCCGGTGTTCCACACCAACTACGGGTTCGCCCTGTATCTTGACGGTCAGCGCGACCGCGCCATCGCCGAATTCCGCACCGCGCTGCAAATCGACCCGAACTTCGCCAACGCGAAGAAGAACCTCGATATGGCGCTGAACAACGCCAAGCCGCCAACCGCGTCGCCCCAGCCGCCGGCGGAAAATTAGACACGGATGAGGAATCCGCAGATTACGCAGATGTTCGCAGATTAAATTATTATTAAAAACATCTGCGTTAATCTGCGGATTAAATTAAAAAAACCTTGCGCCAGACTGCCAGATTCCGTATTGTCCCATCCCGTTATCGGGAATAAATAGATGCTACCTACTACATGCTATCTACTAACTCTCGCTAACCCGCTGAAAATGAACGACCTAAGTCATAAACCAAGTGAGTCGCGCTCACGCGCTCACGCGCTCACGCGCTCAGCATGACTGCTGCCCAGACTTTCTAATTTTCCGGCCAGATTTTACCCGTTTCATTCCCCATCCGGCTGAATACCGTCCGCTGACCGTGCCCCACCGTCATCCTGAGCGTATCCGTCAGGCTCACCATCAGTGTATGCCGCACCAACCGATCCTTATGAAAACCCCCAACATGCAACGACAACTGAAAACCCTAACCCTGATATTAACCCTCCTCCCCGCGCTAACGCTGACCGTGGCGGCGCAAAGCCTCGTCGTCGATGGCACCGCCCATCCCGCCGAATCAGGCATGACTTACTCCGCCACCTCCGGCACCACGCCAGCCATCCTGGTCACCGACACCGGCGGTTCCTACACGGGGACGGACATCACCCTGAGCAGCACCTTCGCCAACAACCGCACTGGCGCCTTCTGGATCACCAACGGCGGCACCGCCGCCCTCTTCAGCAGCACCATCCATGCCTCGAATGATCTCGGCACCCAAGGCAGCGCCATTCGAGTAAGCAATGCCGCCGGCCATTTTGAGAATGTTGTAATCAATACCGGGCGGCTGGGTGGCAGTTATATCATCACCTCGCAAGGCACCACCGCCTACCTGGTGCTTAACGCCGTCACCGTGAACGACAGCGCCGGCGGCGACGGCGGCTTCGGCCTGATCGCCCGCTATCATGCCACCGTCATCGCCACCGACCTCGCGATCACCCTCACCGGCACCGGGCGCGCCATCGCGGTTTCATCGGGCGAAAATTGTTACATCGAGGTAACGCGCGGCGACCTCAACGTCAACGGCTCGCAACCAGCCTACGATGGCAATGGCGTGAACCGCAACCAAGCGGTGTGCGCATGGGCCGGCGGCACGCTGGTGCTCAATGACTCACGAATCCGCTCAACCTCCGGCGGCGGCGCCACGGAGCCAAACGCCACGCTCATCCTCAACAACACGCTGCTGGAAACCACCAGCACCGCCGCGCTCATCGACAGCATGTCCGACTCCATCATCATCGTCAACGGCGGCACCATGCGCTCATCCGGCGGCGACCTCGTGCAAATCCATCACGGCGGCACCAACACCCTGCTCTTCACCGACACCGACCTGACCCAAGCCGGCGGCATCGCCACCGGCACGTCCTTCACCGGCACCGCCGACATCACCATCGCCGGCGGCTCCGGCCTCCATGGCAACATCACCAACAGCGGCTCCGGCACCTTGACGCTGGCGTTGCACGACAGTTCCATCACCGGCAACACCATCAGCGGCAGCGCGTCCACCACTACCCTCAACCTCGACCACAGCACCGTCGCCGGCAACGTCAACGCCGGCGAGGATGCCGTCCTCACCCTCAGCGGCAGCAACGGCGCCACCATCAGCGGCGACGTGACCGGCAGTGAGCACGCCGTCATCGACCTCACCCTCAGCGGCAGCGCCAGCAGCCTCACCGGCGACATCACCCGCAACGACACCGCCAGCGTCACCGTCACCCTCGACCACGGCGCCACCGGCAGCGGCGGTTTCACCGGCGGCAACCTCAGCGTCGGCGGTGACAGCGAGTGGCACTTCACCAAAGATTCCACCACCGACCGTATCGACAACCACGGCGTTGTCCGCGTCGGCGCACCCGGCAACTACCTCGCCATCCACAGCGACAACCTCAGCGGCGACGGCGCCTGGCTTTTTCCCGTTGACAGCGACACCGGTGCCAAAAGCACCGTCAGCGGCAGCACCGCCGCCACCAGCCACCCCAGAGGCATCATCAGCGTCATCGGCGACGGCTTGCGCGACCCCAACACCGTCGTCAACACCCTCGTCACCGGTGAAAACAAGGAAAACTGGATTTGGGATAATTTCACTTGGGGCTTGGAAGAATATACCCAGGACGGTCATGACTCCGACGGCAACCCGCATTTCACCCAACACAGTACCAGTCCCATCGGCGCCGTCCTGGGCAGCGCCATCGCTGTCCAACAAAGCCTATGGTTCGCCCAGCAAGACAGCCTACTAAAGCGCATGGGAGAATTGCGCTATGGAACGCGGGCGTCTCGCCCGCTGGCGGGCGGGACGCCCGCGTTCCATATAGAAAACATCTGGCTTCGCAGCTACGGCCAACAGCTAAACATCGGTAGCCAAGTCGCCGGCCAAGCCTACGAACAACTCATCTACGGCATCGACCTCGGCACCGACCATAAGTTCACCTTGTCCGCTGACAGTGACCTTTACCTCGGCGTCTATGCCGGCTACGGCCGCAGCGACCTCGACTACCGCACCCCCGGCACTGACGGTGAACTCAACAGCTACTACGGCGGCCTCTACGCGACGTGGTTACACAGCAGCGGCTTCTATATCGACGCCACCTTCAAGGCTGCCGGTGTGGATAATAACCTGAAAGCCCCCTACGGCACCACCCAACTCACCGCCAACTACAGCGACGTGAACATCGGCGGCAGCCTCGAAATCGGCAACAAGTTCACCTTCACCGATGATTGGTTCATTGAGCCGCAACTCCAAGTGAACTACCTCCACATCCTCGCTGAGGATTACACCGCCGGCCCCATGACCATCAGCGCCCAAGACCTCGACGCCTTGCAACTCCGCATCGGTAGCGTGTTTGGTCGCACCATCAAACTCACCAACAGTGGTGCATTACAGCCCTACGTGAAGATCAGCGGCGTCGAAACCATCAGCAGCGGCGGCACCATCAGAAACGGCTATCAATCCACCCGCGCCAACACTGACGGGGCCAGGGCCGAACTCGGCGCCGGCCTCATCTGGCAACTGGACGCTGACAATCAACTCCACCTCGACTACGAAGCCAGTTTCGGCGACAAGTACGACAAGCCTTGGGGTTTAACCGCTGGCTATAGACACCAGTTCTAATTTTTACAGGGAGACCATGGAGTTCATGGAGAGCCAAGCAAAGCAACTCTCCATGTCCTCCATGAACTCCCTGTAAAAAAACCTCCGCGCCTCCGCGTCTCCGCGTTTAAATCTTGTTAAAAAAAAACTTCGCGCCTTCGTGGTTCTGAGTTTTTCCCCCTCCGGGAGAAAGCAATCAACGCGGCGCCTTCAGCAACAGCACCGGCACGCTGACCGCGTGGCGCACCTTGTCCGCCGTTTTGCCGAAAAACAAATCGCCCCAGAACTTGTGCCCGTGCGTGGACATGGCAATCAAGTCAACGTCCCGCGTCAGCGCCAGCTTGATGATTTCATCCGCCGGCTCGCCCAGCGCCAGCACGTACTCCACGACAAAACCCTCGTCGCGCAACTCCGCCGCGCACTGCGCCAAGTATTCGCGGTCCTGCTTGATTTCGTCACTCTCAGCGAGATTCAGTTGCCGGTAATTCC
>JAISBF010000088.1 GCA_031266335.1 Verrucomicrobiales bacterium | reverse complement strand
GGAGGCTTCGTAGTCGAGGTGGAGTTGGTTGTTGGTGTCGAGTTGCCAGATGAGGCCGGCGCCGAGTTCGGCGCGGGCACCGTCGGTGTTGGCGCGGGTGTGTTGGTAGCCGTTTCTGATGGTGCCGCCGCTGCTGATGGTTTCGACGCCGCTGATCTTCACGTAGGGTTGTAACGCGCCGCCGTTGGCGAGCTTGAGGGTGCGGCCAAACAAAGAGCCGATGCGGAGTTGCAGGGCGTCGAGGTCTTGGGTGCTGATGGTCATCGGGCCGGCGGTGTAATCTTCGGCGAGGATGTGCAGGTAGTTGACTTGGAATTGAGGTTCTATGAACCAGTCATCGGTGAAGGTGAACTTCTTGCCGAGTTCGAGGCTGCCGCCGATGTTCACGTCGCTGTAGCTGGCTTTGAGTTGGGCGTTGCCATACGGAGCTTTCAGGTCGTTGTTGACACTGGCAGCCTTGAAGGTGGCGTCGATATAGAAGCCGCTGCTGTGGAGCCAGGTGGCGTAGAGGCCGCCGTAGTAACTGTTGATCTCACCGTCAGTGCCGGGGGTGCGGTAGTCTATGTCACTGCGGCCGTAGCCGGCGTACACGCCCAAGTATAGGTCACTGTCAGCGCTGATGGTGAACTTGTGATCCGTGCCGAGATCGACGCCGTAGATGAGTTGTTCGTAGGCGCGGCCCGCTACTTGGCTGCCGATGTTTAGCTGTTGGCCGTAGCTTCTGAGCCAGAGGTTTTCGATGAGGTTATATGGAACGCGGACATCCTTGTCCGCCAGCGGGCGAGACGCCCGCGCTCCATAGCGCAACTCGCCCATGCGCTTGAGCAAACTGTTTTGCTGCGCGAACCACATGGCTTGTTGGATCGCCACGCTGCTGTTCAAGACCGCGCCCGCCGGGCTGACGCCGGATTTTACGAAGTGGTCGCCGTCTTTGATGATGGTGTCGATGCCCCAGTCGATGGGATCCCATTGCCAGTGTTCGGTGCCTTCACCGCTGACAATGCCGGGGAGTACGTCGTTGGGGTTGAGTTTGCCGTCGCCGGTGGTGTCGATGTGGACGGTGCCTTCGCCGTCAGCGGTGCCGGTTACGTGGATGGAGCCGCCGGCGCCGGTGTCGGTGTTGACGTTGAGGTTGAGGGTGCCGGTGTGGGTCATGTTATCGAAGATGACTTCGTAGTCGCCGATGTTCCATACTCCGTCGTTTTTGCCGTAGTTGCCGTGGCTGTTTTTGTCGAAAGTCCACGCGCTGTCTTCGCCGGTGATGAGGTTGCCGCCGTGGTAGCCGCCTTGGCCGGTGGCGCTGTTGTCAATGATGACGGTGACGGCGCTGCTGCCGCTCTGGGTGATGTCGCCGAGGATGGTGCTGCCGGTGCCGCTGACGGTTAGGTCGATGATGGCATTGTCGTTACCGCTGACGGTGCCGGTGATGGTCGCGCCGTGGCTGCCGCTGAGGGTGAGGTTGGTGTCCTCGATGGCATTGATGTTGCCGGTGAGAGTGCTGTCGTCGAGGTTGAGGGTGGCGGTGCTGCTGCCTTTGATGTTGGTGTCGCCGGTGAGGGTGACGCCATCTTCCACGGTGACGTTGGCGATGGTCATAGTGTCCACGGTGTACGGCTCGCCGTCGGCGAGGGTGCCGGTGATTCGGTTGACAATCTCAAAGGCGGAGGTGCCGCTGAGTTGCGCGCTGCCGGTGAGGGTAATATTATAGGTGCCGCCCTGACTGGCCACGACATCGGGGTCGGTATTGGTGGTCGTGCCCATGATACCAATCCTTACTGCCGGGCCGTTTTCCGCATAGACAGAGCCGCCGTCCATGACGATGGTGTTGGTTTTGTCGTGGCCGTTGGGGCCTTGGCTAGTAACAATTCCCGCCGCATCCTGTCCGTGGGTTTCGATGGTCATGTCGCGCATGAACAGCGCGTTGCTGCCCTCGCCCGCAGTCATTGCCCCGGCGCTATTGGAACCGGTAGTGACGATGGTGCCGCTACGCAGGATTAGGGTGCCGTCACCGATGCCGAATGTCGCGCCAGTTGACGAACCGACCCCGGCGCCTTTCGCTCTATTGCCCTCGGTCAGCACGGTGAAATTCTCCACTTCCAACAAAGTGCCGTTGCCTTCCACGGCGATGCCAAACCCACTCATGTTATGCGTGACCACGGTCAAGCCGCTGATGGCACCGGTGGCGACGGCGTAGAAGACGCCGTAACCGGAAGTGCCGAAGGTCTCGATAGTGAGGTTTTGACCGTCCACCTGACTGTGCAAGGCGGCGACGAGCCCGTAGCTAGCAAGGTCCGTGGTATTGATGTGGACGTTTGCCACTCGGCCAATTGAGGAGCCGGTGTAATAGACGCCATAGCTAAGCCAGTCAGAGGTGAAGGTGCCGCCGGTGATGGTCATGATGGAGGAACCGGTTGCATACGCGGCGTAACCATTTTGCGCCGCTCCGCCGACGCTGGTGATGTCGTGCAAGTCCAATCGGCCCTGGTTATAAACGTAGGCGCCATAGCGACCAGTGTTGCTAACGGTGATGCCGCTGAGGGTGAGGCGGGTGCCGCTGTACCAAGTCTCGCTGCCGCTGACTTGCAGGGCGGCGTAGGTGGAGTCGCCCGTATAGGTTTTGTCCGCTTCGGCCTCGGTGCCGCTGGTGACGACTTTGGGGTCTGCGAAGACATTCAACGCGGAGGCGCTGAGGAGGGTTAATAGCAGGGTTGTTTTTTTCATAGTAGATGGTGGGTTGGTGGTTGGTTTGAATGGGGTTCAGGTGACGATGGCGGTTTCGGGGTCGCTCCAGGGGCCGGGTTGGAGGGTGGGGCTGAGCCAGGCGGCGACGGCTTCCAGGGCTTTGCCTTGCGCTTCGAGGCCGAAGTGTTTGGTTAGATGTTTTCTGGTGATGGTCTGTTGTTGCCAGTCGTCGGTGCCTTGTAACCGGTATTTAAGCAATACGGCGTGGCAGTTCGCGGCGGCCAAGTACTTAGTGGGGTGGCCGGCCTGGTTGTTGAAGAAGTAGAAGTCGGCGTCGTGGTTGTGGCCGGTGTGGATGACGACGACTGGGGCGTCGGTCGGCGGGGGCAGCGGCTCGTGCTTGACGTGATGGCGCGGAGGGATGCCGAGTTGTTGCAGGATTTCGTCGGTGATTTTGTCGGTCTTGCCGATGAGGTAGTTGATGAAACCGCGCAGGATGACCAACAAGGCGCTGACGGCCTCGTCCTTGGCGACGACGGTGAAGTGGTTTCTGGTTTCCTTGGCGTCGTTGGCTTGCAGGGCGAGTTCCAAGTGGTCGTTGACGGCTTTGAGGGCGAGGATGCGCCGGGCGTCGAGATCCCATTGGTCAGTTTTCTGGTTGGCCTGGGCGGTGGTTTCGATGAGCCGGCTGTAGCCCAACAGGGCGTGGGGTTCGGCGGGGATGTTTCGGTGGGACATATGTGATTTTCCTTGGTTAGTTGTTGATATTCAGGATGTTAAGACTGAAAACGTGGGGATTTTGATCGGTGACAAGGTGCTTTTGACACGTGACCGGACGATTTTTACGCGTGACAAAATGAGTTTTACACGTGTCAAACCCGTTTTTGCACGTGTCAGAATGATTTTTACACATGACAAAATCATTTTTGCACATGACAAAACGGTCTTTACACGTGACAAAACGATTTTTGCACGTGTCAAAATGGGGTTTACAGGTGATAAAACGGTTTTTACATGTGTAAAGGCGGTCTTTTCTCGTGAGAAAGTCTCCATCCCGCGTCGCTGACGCTGGCGGCTGGTTGTCTGCCAGATGGGGAATGAAGTGGGTAAAAACTGGCTGGCAAATTAAGCAGTCGGGGCAGTAGTCATAATGAGCGCGTGAGCGCGTGAGCGCGTGAGCGCGATTCACTTGGTTTATGACTGATCTTTTTCATCTTCAGCGGGTTTTGACAACTCGGTTGGACGATTTGACGATGGGACGATATGGAATCGGGCGGGCTTGCGCAAGGTTTTTTTTTATTTTTTTAATCCGTGGTTAAAACATCGCCTGACGCTGATGAGGCGCGTTTTTCTCTATCGCCGCGGCGGATATTTCGCCAGTTTGCGCTGCAAGGAACGGCGGTCGATGCCCAGCACCCGCGCCGCGCGGCTGATATTATTTCCGCAATCCGCCAGCACCCGCTGCAAATGCTCCCACTCTACGCGGTCGAGACTCGGCACGCGCAAGCCGGCCCCGGCGTGACGCCCGCGCAACGCGTCCTCGATTTGCCCCACGTCCGCCGGCTTGGTCAAATAATCCGCCGCGCCCAGCCGCACCGCCTCCAGCGCCGTGGCGATGCTGCCGTAACCGGTCAGCATGATGATCCGCAGCGCCGCGTGCCGTTCCTTCAACTCGCGAATCAACGTCAGGCCGTTCTCGTTCGCCATCTTCAAGTCCACCACCGCGAACCGCGGCGCGAACTCCGCCGCCACCCGCAGCGCCGCCGCGCCGTCGGCCGCCGTCCGCACCTCGTAACCGCGCCGGCCCAGCGCCACGGCCAGCCGCTCGCGGAAGACGGCGTCGTCATCCGCCAGCAATAACCGCTGCGCCGCCGTGTTCATGTCAGCGGCATCTCCAGGTTAACCGTCGTGCCTCGCCCCGGTGCCGAGTCGATACTCAGGTCGCCATGCACCCGTGCCACCAGAGTCCGCACCAGGAACAAGCCCAGGCCCATCCCCTGCCCCGCCGGCTTGGTGGTGAAAAACGGCTCGCAGGCGCGTTCCACCGTTTCCGCGTCCATGCCGACGCCCCGGTCGCTCACCGTGAAACGCAGCCGCCCGCCCGCTGCCGCGGTCACCCGCAAGCGCACCGGGCCGCCGCCGGGGTCCGCCTCGCAGGCGTTTTTCACCAGCACCGCCAGCGATTGCAACAACGCGGTCCGCGGCGCCAGCAGCGCACCCAGCCCGGCCTCCACCCGGCAATCCACGCGCGCCAAATGCGCCGCCTGCAAATACGGCGCCAGCAGCGCCGGCAACTCCGCCAGCGGCACCGGCACGAACGGCTCGCCCACGCCCTGGGTCGTCCGGTCGCGCAGTTTTTCCAAAATCTCCCGGCAGCGCTCCACCTCCGCGCGAATCAGGCGCGCGTCCGCCCGATAGTCGCCATCCTGGCACACCCGGCAAATCTGCCGCTCGAAATCGGAACTGACCACCGCGATGGTGCCCAGCGGCGTCGCCAATTCATGCGCCACCCCCGCCGCCAGTGTCGCCAGCGAGGCGAAGTGTTTGCTCCGTTCCGACAACTGCCGCGCCTGCGCCAGTTCCCGTTCGCGCCGGGCCGAGTCCGCGCTCAGCCGGCTGACAAACAGCGCGATAAAGCCGCCGGTCAGCAACAGCCCCAGCCACATCCCCTGCAAATGAAAATCAAAGCTGACACAGCACGTCCCGCCCGCCGAACTTTGCAGCGCGTGCGGCGACAAAAACAACAGCCCGTAGCAAAGCCCGCACCAGGCCAGGGCCAGCCAGGCTTGCCACGGCGGCAGCAAAATCGCCGCCAGGGTGATGTGCATCAGATACAGCGCCGTGAACGGATTGCGCGCCCCGCCCGCCCAGTAAAACATCGCGGTCATGATCAGCGTATCCAGAAAAATCAGCGCCGCGCACACCCGCGCCTCCGGCAGGCGTACCCGTCGGCGGCGGCACCACTCCAGCGCCAGATTACTGGCCAGCATCCAGCCCACGCCCGCCGTCAGCACCGCCAACGGCAGGGCGATGTGCAACACTCGCCACGCCAGCGCGCAGACCAGCAGTTGCCCCGCCAGCGCCACCCAGCGCAACCGCGTTAGCCACAGCAAGCCCAGTCGCGGTTGCTGGTCCTTCGTATTGTCAATGTCAGCGGCCATCATGCGGCGCCAGCTTACCCAAAGCGGCCCGGCAAAGAAACCGCAAACACCGGGGCCGGCTGCGGCAATTTGCCACATTGTCCGCCCGCCGGGCCGCGCCTACGCTCGTCGCCGATATGCGCAAATTATTCCTGCCCCTGCTCCCGCTGCTCGCCGGCCTCACGGTCAGCCAAGTCCACGCCATCGCCCTGCCCAGCCCCGACGACCAGGGCGGCATGATTATGTCCGCGGTGACGGTCAGCGGCGACACGCTGACATTGATGTTCAATTCCGGCACCGCGCCGGTGCTGGGTTCGCTGGATTACTGGCACGCGATAAACTCCAACATACCGGCCAACGTCAGCCCCGGCGATGCTTGGTACGGCATGGTTGACCCGGACAGCGGCAGCGGCGCGTTAATCAACTGCCAGTTCGGCTTTGCCGCCACGGGTGATTATTTGCCATCGAATCGTTCCCTCGGCATCAAGCTGACCGCTGCCAGTGCGGATTTATTGCAAGCCTGGAACTACAATTCCGCCTACAACCGTTTCGCCGAAGTTTTCTCCGACATCGGCGACCAGGTGTTATGGAACGGCGGGATGTGGCACCCTTATTTCACCCTGCCGGCTGACAGTGCGCCCGGACTGTACAGCGCGACCTTTGACATCTTCGTGGCCGACGCGCTGTTTACCGAGGGCATCGGCGCGGTCGATTACTCCGCGTCCGCCCTCAGCGCCCAACGCGACAGCATTTATAATCTGCTGACCCTCACCTACCAATGGGAGGTAATCCCCGAACCGTCCGCCTGGCTCCTGCTGGCCGGCGGACTGTTGGCGCTGACCGTCAGCGTCCGTTACCTGCAACCCCGCGCCACCGCCTGACCGCCATGCCACGCTCCCTGCCCCATTCCCGTCGCGCCTTCACCCTGGTCGAACTGCTCGTGACCGTCGCCATCCTCGGCGTCCTCGCCGCGCTGATTGTGCCGGCCGCCAACAGCGCGCTGGCCAAGGGCCGGAACATCGTCAGCGTCTCGCGCCTGCGGCAACTCGGCGCCGCCACGCAACTCTACGCGCAGGACCACGACGGTGATTTTCCGCGCAGCAGCCACAGCGCCTTCCGTCGCCGTCAGCCGGCCTGGAGCATCGCCCTGCTGCCCTACCTCGGTCACGACGGCGACTACAGCAACCAGCAAGCGCTGCAAATCTTCAACACCGAGTTTCGCGACCCCGACGATGCCAGCACCGACCCGAACATCTGGAGCTACGCCCTCAACGTCTATTTCGAACTTGACCCGAACTACGACGATTACGACGACGCGCCCGCCCAATGGAACACCATTTACAATCTGCCCCGCCCCGCCGCCACTGTGTTGTTAGCCGAATGCAAGCCGGTCCTCAACGGCGACCACTTCATGTGTCACCAATGGCACGGCCTGTCATCCGCCCAAAACGCCATTGACCATCAGCGGCACGGCAAAACGTCGAATTATCTGTTCGTTGACGGCCATGTGGAATCCCTGGCCGTGGAGCAAGTCTTCAACCCGGAGGCTGACATCAACAGCTTCCACCCTAACAAGGCCGGCAGCGTCACTCGCCAATGAAAAAAACAGATTTTTACAGTGAGTTCATGGAGAACATGGAGTGTTTTTTTCTTAGCTCTCCATGAACTCCGTGGTCTCCCTGTAAAAAAACACTGTCAGCGGCGCGATTTTTCCACGCGGCGCGCATACGGCGATTCATCCGGCCCGCCGCGCGCGCCGATGAGCCACGGCTGGTCGGGATACCAGCAGACTTCCAGGCTGTCGCCCCACGGGAACAGCGCCGGCGCGGGCGGCACGTCGCCGGACAAAAACGGCAGTCGCGCCGCGTCAAGCTGGTTCGACTCCAGCACCGGCAGCGGCTCCTGCCGGCCGTTCACCGCCTCGGTTTGCGCGCTGCCGTGTTTGGGCGCATAGACCAAATCGAAGCGCAACTCCCCCCGCTGCCAGTGAATGAACCGCAGGTCGCCCAGCAAATAATCCGTCACTTGCGCCGCCGCGTGTTGACGGTGAAATTCCTCCAGCGACGGGAAATTTTTCCTGGCGCTGACGGTCAGCACGAAGCCGTTGAGCGCGCGCAATAACTCGTCCCTGGCGAACTCGCGCGCCGGCCCCTCGTAGTTAATCAATTCCAACACCTCGTAAAGATTATCCCGCCGCCAGCGCAACGCGGCGCGGCGCGGCAGGTTGGTCGGCAGCAGCGGGAACACGTGGATAAACACCTCGCCCGCCTCGATGCTCACCGGCGCGACCTCCGCGCTCTCACCGTCAGCGCCGGCGCGCGCCGCGCCGCCGCCGATGATGTGGCGCCGGATGTTGCCGTAGTGCGCGGGGAAAATCAGGTCCAGCCGCAGCGTCGCCGTCGTCAGCGGCGCGAGGCCGGGGTCGGGCGTCACCGTCAGCAGGGCGGTGTGGTCGCGTTGCAACGTCCGCTGCCAGCCGCGGTTGCCGATGAATCGCTCGCCGTGCACCATGCCGCCGAACGGCTGCTTGACACCGTAAGCGTCGCGGTCCACGCGGTACTTGACGTAGAACGACGCGCTGTCGTGATGTGTCACCGTCAGCGGCTTGAGCTTGTAAGTGCCGTACAAACTGTGCGTCTGGTAACCGGTGAAAAACGGCGCGCTGACGGTGCCGAGCGAAAATTCCTCCTCCATGTACGTCGTCGTGCGCCCGCTGCTGGACGGCACGTCGAACGACGCCATCGACTCGACGCGCCCGCGCAGCCGCGCCGGATAAGCGCGGCCCGCTGCCAGTGACGCGAGCTGGGCCGGCACGTGGAAGTCAGTGTCAGCGAGTTCCACCCAGCCGCACACCGACGGAACATCATTGCCCGCGAAATGCAGCACCTCGATGCCGTCCGGCGCGAAATGACTTTGCAGCGGATTGCGCCCGACCTGCTCGCCGAACACCAGCCACAGCAAAAACTGCGTGCCGTGCGTATGCCCGGCGTCGTCAATCTCATACGCCCGCGACTGCGGCCCCGCCTGCCGGAACGTGCCGGGATGGTAATGCAGCAGCACCTCGGCCCACAGCCGGTGCTCGCACTCCAGCGCCAGCGCGCGGATTTCCGGGTCGCGCGCGTAGGTCGCCAGCGACGCGACGCCGCTGAGGGTGATGGGCGTGTAGGTGCATGAGTTGTATTCCGACACCCACGCCGCCCGCGACAGCAGCAGCCGCAACTGGTGCAGTTGCCAGCGGCCGTGCCGCACCGCGCGCTCGTCGCCGAGCAACTCGCCGCCGAACACCAGGCCGGTCATCGCCATCGTCGGCATGTTGTCGTTCGCGCCGTGGTATTTGGTGTCAGGCTGACCGTCACCGAAATAAGTATGCGTGCCGTGCGCCGCGTGGACGCGCATCACCGCCTCCGCGTCCGGGGTGAGCCGGTCGCGAAAACGGTGGTACAGATGAATGATGGAGTTCGACTGGAAAATGCCGAAGTGCGAGCCGTGGGTCTCGCGGCTGCCGGGGCCGCCGGGCGTCTCGGGCGCGTCATGCCAGCGGGCGATGACGCGGTTGGCCAGCGCGATGTCGCGCTCTGTGCCGGTGTACAGCGACGGCAGCAGCCACAGCGCCTCGCGGTGCGGCGAGTCAAACTGCGGGATTTTCGGCGAGCCGTCGGCGTTGAAGATTTTGGGCGCCAGGCCGCGCACGGCGGCGAACCATTGCTCGCGCCGCTGCCGCTGACCGGTCAGGTCGGGGGTATTGAGCATAAGGATGATGATTTATAAGGATGATTTTTTCGGCGGGCGCGCCAGCAACTCGTCCAGCAATTTGGCGAGTTCGGCCGGCGGGGTTTTTTCAATCAAATAAAAATGCCGGCCGGACGCTGACGGCGACCACTCGTTCGCGCCGGTCGCCGCGCTGACGGTGACCGTGCCGCGGTCGCTGACCGTCCAGTAGGTTGCCGGGGCGCGCGCCGCCGCCAGCGCCGCCGTCAAGTCCCAGCTTGGCCGGCCATTGGCAGCGGCGTTGTTGCCGAACAGTTCGTAGGCGCGGCGGACGGGATTTTTTTCCGGCGTCAAGGTCAGCGATTTGCCGGTGCTGATGTTCGCGCCGATTTCAAAACCGCTGAACAACACCGGCGTCGGCCAGTGCTCCGCGACAAACTTCGCCGCCGCCGGCGCGCACGCGAAATTAAACTCGCCGCGCTGCCGGTCGCTGCGCGGGAACGCGCCGCCCATCACCACGAGTTGGCGGACTTTTTTTCGCGCCAACTCTGCGCCGTCCAGGTCACTGTCAGCGTCCGGCGGCGATTGCAGCAGGTCGCGCAAATTGCCGAGGAACCCGACCGCGACGATGCTCACGCTCGCGTCCGGCGCCGCCGCCAGCGTCCGGCGCAACACGCCGACGGCGGGCGGCATTTCGTCGTCGGGTTTCGCGCCGTGCGGAAATTCGTCGCGCAGTTTCGCCGTGTACACGCTGCCGGTCACCGCCCGGCCCTCCGCGCCGCGACAGGTGCCGATGGGAATCTCCGGGCGGCCGTAATAAGTGTTGATGACGCTGACCGCGGCGGCGGCGGCGGCGGCGCGGTCGCGGGCGCTGACCGTCACCGCGAGAATTTCCGCCTCGCCACGGTCAGCGAGCGTGTGCAACACGGCCAGCGCGCCCGTGTCGTCACAGTCGCTGGTGATGTCGGTGTCGAAAATAATTTTCTCCGGCTGCCCGCCGACCGTCACGGCGACGGTCAGCGTCAGCGCCGATAACAAGTTTTTGCGCACGGCCACGGCGTTATCTTTCCAACCGGATTTTTTGCAGCACCAGCCCGTAATGACTGCCGGGCGGGTTGGCCTTGATTTGCTGGCCGTTCCAGTTCGGCGCGAAGTTGCCGGAGTAGAGCAGCCACATGGTCTGACCGTCAGCGGCGATGAACCGCGACGGGATGTTGACGAAATACGCCTGCTCGCCGAAATCCTTCATATAACTCACCAGGCGCCAGTCGCCGGTCAGGGAATCGGACTCCAGGATATACGTGTTCATTTTCTCGCACGTGTTGCCGCCGTCGGTGACGCACATGAAATACTTCCGCAACGGCGCGTTGTAAGTGACCGTCACGCAGCCCATGTTGTTGTCCCACGCCAGCAGCGGCTGGATTTGCGCAAAATCGCTCGTCCACCGCGCCTGGCCGCGCGCGTCCTTGCCGGCGTAAAACTCCCACTTCGACGGGTCGTTCATGTTCTCCGCTGACGGTGACACGCGCAGCAGATACACGCGGTCGCCGGTAATCCAGCTCGGGCTGAAATAACGCAGCCGCTGCTCGGAGCCGTGCGCGACCATGTACGCCTTGCCGTCCGGCGAGTGCTCAAGGTTCTTGCCGAAATCCACGAAGTGCGGGGAGCCGATTTTCACCGGCTCGCCCTTCAGTCCGGTTTCGCCGAAAATATTTTTCTCCGGCGTGTGCGGCCCGTCCTCCCACGTCGCGCCCTTGTCGCGCGAGACGCGGAACCCGACGAAGGGGCCGAGCCACGGCCAATTGTAACTGACTCCCTCGTGCACCACTCGCGCGCTTGGCCCAAGCGTGTAGGTGCCGTAATACCACACGCCGTTATACACCAACGAGCCGCACGGGTAGCGGCCTTGATACGGCGTCGCCGGCCCGCGCGTGAGGCCGATGCTATAGACGGTCAGCGTCAGCGGGTCGTCGCCCTCGATGACCGCCTGGCCGGTGACGGCGTTGCCGCCGGTCATGCTGTTGCTGTCGTCCCAGCCGCCGTCGCGCCGCCAGGTTCTGCCGTCGGTGAACGGCGAGTACATTTTGTCATCGTCAGCCCACGACGGGTAGAACGTGTCGCCGTACCTGAAGCCGCTCTTGACGCCGAGGAAACGCACCTTGGTGAATTCCATGGACAGCGGGAACGGGCAATCCGCCGGCGGCGCCGAGGGCCAGATGAACGGCGTGAATTTTTCCACGGTTGGTTTCGGCGGCTCCACTTCCGCTGCCGATGAAGGCAATGCTCCGGTTTCCATAATGCCCCAACAGATTAAGACCAAACTCCCCAATTTCACAATTTCTTTACACATTTTCATTTCCTTCCCTGGTTTTATTTTTTTCAAGCCCTGCCTCAATATAAATCAAGTACTTCATGGATAACTCTCCGGTTCGTGATACTCCAGCGACACTTCGCTGACGTTCCAGCGGTCGCCCTCGTTGCAAGTGAGGATGATTTCATTGTCAGCGCCGAATTTGACATACGGCGTGATGTTGATATTGCTCTCGGTGCCGTAGCGGCCGTGCGCGCGCGGCACCGCGTGACCGTTGATGATGATGGCGCGCAACGCGTTGCCGTCACCGTCAGCGTGGACGACGATATTTTTGCCCCGTTGCGCGGCGTCGATTTTCACCGTCTGGCGCGCCGCGGCGCCGATGAACGGGCCGGGCAAAGTCGCGGTTTCCCAATGCAAACCGTCCTTGGCGATTTCCCAGGCGCCGCGCAAATCCTGCCGCGCTGACGGTGCCGGGTGCCACGCCAGCCACGTCTCGCCGCGCGAGCCGAGCACCGCGTCGTCGCCCGCGAACTCCACTGCCAGCGTGTGTTTGGTGCCGGCCCGCAACGCGCCGCCGCAAGTGTCGCCCATCACGGAGTTGCTGTTCTCCACCAGCAGCGTCCCGTCGAAATAAACCTTCGTCTGGCCGAGGAACGTGTTGCCGAGCCGGCTGGCGAGCCACAACTTGACGCTGCCGTCGCGCCAGTGCTCCGGCACGGTGAACTCGCGGCGGAACAGCGCGCGTTTCGCGCCGGGATGGTCGGGCAATGTGTAGATGCCGAGCCGCCGTTGTTCCCACGCGCTGTCGTCGTAACCCGGCTGCACGGCGGCGCTGACGTTGACCGCGCCGTCGTCCAGGATTTTCATGCGCCAGCCGTCGGAGATTTCATGCGCGAGCTTCGCCGGCGCCAGCGTCAGCGGCGCGCCAAGGTCGGCGGTGACCGCGCGCCACCAGTCGCGTTGCAGGCCGAGCCAGTCCGCCGCCGCCGCCGACAGCGCGCGTGGCGTCAGCCAGATGTTAGTGTCGAGCGGGCCGAGTTCGACCTTGAATTTGCCCGCTGACACTGGCTGCCGTTGGTCGTTCTGCAAATCCCACGCCCACGCCGCTGACGATGACATCAGCTCAAACTCGGCGCTGAGACCGGCCTCGCGGTCCTGGTTGAACAACATCCACACGTCGTAGAGGCCGTTGTTGCTGACGAAGTGCCGCCAGATGACCTTGTGACGGTCAGCGAGCAGGCGCGCGGGCACCGGCTTGACGCCGCGCCACTGGAGCACCGCCTCGAACAGGCGCGGCATCCCCTTGCCGATCCACGCCCCCATGTACACGAACCAGCCCTTGCCCAGCGGGCGGACGCCGACGGCGACGGAGCCGTCCTGCCACTTCAGTAAGTCGGTCGCGTCCGGCGCCGTTTTTTCCAACCGCAGGCCGCCAAAATTGTCGCCGAGATATTTTTTCAAGTCGGGTGAAAAAATCTCCTGCCCCGCCGCCACCGTCAGCGTGCCGTTGTGCCGCTGGTCGCCGGTGTTGCCAATCACGCGATAGCCGGTCAGTTCATCCAGCAGCCAGGCGTCCTTGCGCGCCGGCGTGTTGCGTCCGGTCTGGCCGTACACCACGAACACGCCGCCGGCGCGCACATATTTTTCGATGCCGCTGACGGTGGCGGCGTCGAGCGTGGACGAGCCGGCGTCGATAATCACGCGGAAGCGCGCGGGGTCGTCGCTGGTGGTGAACGACGACTCGGTGACCACGTCGCTCTCGTAGGGAAACTCCAGCGGCGGCAGATATTCCACCGGACTGATGTGCTTGCGCGCGTTAAACGGGGACACATAGGGGAAGCCGCCGACCAGCCACTCGTTGGCCGGCCGCGACGCCAGCCAGCCGGCGCGCCACGGAAAATCCGCCAGCATCCGCACCCGGCCCGAATATAGCGCCGCCACTTCCGCGTACGGGATATGATAACGTCCCGCGCTGCCATAGACCCGGATGTGATCCTCGAACATTTGCTTGATCGGCGGATTCCACAGCACCTCGCCGAGGTGCATGAAATAATCGATGCCGTTGACACCCTCGGTCAGCCAGTTGCCGAAAAATTTTTTCAACTCGTCCGCCGTTTTTGCCGGCCCGCCCGGCTCGACCGAGATGGGCAGCCGCGCGCCGCGCATCTCCGCCGGCAGCGAGTCGCACCACCAGCCGGCCATGTAGCCGGTGTTGTGAAAGTCGCCCATATATTCGCGCGCCAGCGGCAGCAGGCCGTCCACGAACGAGTCCGGCGACATGAGGAAAATGCCGCGGTTCGGGTCGGCCTGACGAATCATTTGTAGCCCGCGCTTCACCGCGTTGGCGCGGATGCCGAAGTTCCACAGCGCGAAGTCCGCCCAGCGCGCGTTCTCACCCGGCGCCAGATCGGGATACACGCGCGGCTCGTGCGGCGACAAATAGGCGCGGTAGTTGAACATGCCCTTCGGCAGGCTCACCGTCAGCGTGTTTGCGCCGGCGCGCAGCAGGCCGCTCACCTCCAGCGCGTTCCAGTGGTCGGCGCTGAGCACCGGCGGCTGCTCCGGCACGGGCTGGCCGTTGAGCCACACATGCACGAGGGCGTTCGGGTCGGTCTTGCCCGGGCGCGTGTCGTTCAAGTCCCACAAATACAGCCACACTTTTTGGCCCGCTGACCATGACGCGTCGAGCGTGAAATGCCGCCGGAAGGTCGCCGGCTTGCGCGGCAGGTAGCGCAGCAGCGCGTGACCGGGGGCGCTGACGGTGGGCCACGCGGAGTCGTCAACGTCAGCGAGTTGCGGCGAGCCGTAATCGTCGTACGAAAATTTCCACTCGCCGGTCAAATCAAACGCGGCCGGCCCCCAGCCGAGAAACGACGCCACTTCCGGCACCCGCACCTCCTGCCAGTCGCGGAAGTTCGCGTCCCACGCGGCGTTCAATTTCGCCAACTTGCCGCCGTATTGTTTTTGCAAGTAACCGCGGAAGTCATCGTCAGCGACCGGCCCGTACTCCACCAGCCAGTCGGCGGCGCCGTGCCCCAACTCGCCATGCGGCTCCAGCCAAGTGAGAATATTTTCCACGTCGCCGTATTTTTTCACCGTCTGCTGCATCTCCGCCAGCGCCGCGTCGCGGCCCGGCACCGAGCACCACGAGAGCAATTCGCCGATGCCGAAATTCATCGAGCCGTAATAAGTGCCCAAAAACTGCGGCTGATACTGCAAGCGCCAGTCGGGGCGCCGGTTGAACAGCCAGTACGGCGAGTCGCCGAGGTTGGTGTTGAGGCCCAGCGACAGCCCGTATTGGCGCCCGGTCTGGAACGCGAACAGCCACTCGTTGTCCTTCATGATGTTCTCGGCGGTGTCCGGTTGCGTCGGCGTCGTCCACAGAATCAGGCCCGCGCCGTTTTTCCGCGCGAACTCGTAATCCTGCGTCGGGTCGTAAAATTTCACGGCGCGCTGATCCTCGCCTTTCGGCCGCATGAAAGCGCCGTAGTAAAAACGGAAACTGTGCCGGTCCCAGCGGTCAAGCCACATCGGCACGCTGACGGTCGCCTCGCTCTCCACGCCCGCCCACGCGCCGCTGAGCGACGATTCCAGCAACGCGGCCAGCGCTGACGGTGACGCGGCGGCGCCGACCAGGACGCGCCGACCGTCGCGCAACGCGGCAATGACGCCGCCGTCAGCGGTCTGCCACGCGGTGACTGGCAAGGGTTTATTCGCGCTGACGACCGTCCCGGCGGCGGGCGCCGCCGGCTTCTTCGCGCCGCGCAACATCGGCGCTGCCGGGGCGCTGCGGTTGACGGCTCCGGGCGTGACGCTGACCGTGACCTTCACCGGCAGCGGCGGCAATGTTTGTAAATCGGCAAGATATTTCGCCTGCGTCAGCTTCGCCTGCTCGTCACCCTCGCAAGTCATCACCAGCAGCGTGCCGCCGGCCCGGTCCGCCCACGACTCGGCGCTGACCGTGCCGTAACCGCGCAACGCCAGCGCCGGCCATGCGCCAGTTGCGGTCAGCTTGTTCGTCGCCACCGTCAGCGCCCCGTTCACATCGCTAACCGCCAACCAGCCGATGATTGGCACGATTAAACTGATAGCGAAAACAATATTCGCGCCGCAAGATTTTCGCCGCAAGGAAGTCATATTTAATATTTGCAGCAATATAAAGCAAATCATCGCCTCACTGCCAATCACAATTTTTGACCCCTTGGCACGCGAAATCAGCAGCATGGAATTTTGGCGTATAACTGAGAATTCGACCTTGCAGGAGCGGGCGCGGCGCAGGGAAATCGGCTTGCTGATATTGACCCATCGCTCTACATTGGGCTTTGCGTGAGGATAACAGGCTGGCTAATTTTTTCTTTTATCAGTTCGAGAAGCAGGCTAAATTAACGGTGATTCACTATGGAAATATCCCTCAAATCGTTGACTTTCTCGCTCGATGACACGGTCAGAGGGATGCCGCTTACTTCCGCCACCAAGGATACCGTCCCGTTACCTGTGGGCGAACCAGTCGCGTAACGCACCAATTTTATCCGCTGAATATTTTATGAAACAACGCATTTACATTGACACTTCGGTGGTGGGCGGTTTTTTCGATGACGAGTTTGCAGAAGCCACGCAAAAATTATTTCAGCGGCTTGAAAATAAAGAAATCGTTTTTGTGATCTCGGATATTTTAGATAACGAATTACAGGACGCGCCGGCACAAGTGAAAAATTTATTGCAAAATTATGCCGATGATTGTTTTGAATATGTGACGCTAACGCCGGAAGCCCGCAGACTTGCCAACGCATATATTGCCGAAAAAGTCGTGGGCAAAACCAGTTTGGAAGATTGCTATCACATCGCCCTTGCCACTTTGTACAAGGCAGATGTGTTGGCGAGTTGGAATTTCAAGCACATAGTCAATTTAGACCGCATCAAAGGCTATAATGGCGTGAATTTGAAAATGGGCTATGCTATGTTGGAAATCAGAAATCCGAAAGAACTGGTGAAATATGAAAGCGATTAAAAAAGAAAAAAACTTTGATTGCTTGGCCATGAAGCGTGACCTTCAAGCGAAAATTTATGCCGAAACTTCCAACATGAGTTTCGATGAATTTCACGCCTATCTCGCGCGGCGTTTGAAAAACAGCCCGTTCGTGCGGCGCCTGGCTGCGCATATGGTGGGTTGAATAATCGCTGACGGTGGCGAAATTTTTTATTGATTATTGAATATTGATAATTGCAGCAATCCAACATAGTTGCGGATGTTTGTTGCCGCTGACGGTGATACAGAGCAGCCATTCTATTCGCTTTTTAGCTCATAATTTGAATAAGCATGATGTCAAGAAATGAAGAGACCTCTTTTACAGTTGGTTGCTGTACAAATTTAAGGTGCGTTCCCAGAGCATACTTCAACTTCGCATCCCATCGCATTCAAGCCTGCCACAATTCTCCCTAACACAATAATTTGTTCGTCTTGTCCCATTGCATATTCTTTTAGATTTAACCATCCACGCATTGAACCTTGGAAAACATATATAATAAATCCAAAATCAACTCCAATTGTTACTTTTTTGTTATCCTTTAGGTATTCAACTGTATATCGGTCACGAGTTTGTACTATATAATTATCAATGATGTGTTGAACTTTTTGTGGGCCATGTTTTTTGAACATATTAATGTAAAAAGAGGCAGCCTTCATTTCTTGACAGATTATTTTGGGAAAGGAGTCAGTCTTCATTTTTGACTGATTCCTTTCATTTACTTCTTTCAGTTCTGTTCATCTGTCAAAAAATGAAGACTAATACCTTTTTACCCCTTTTGGTGAATCTTTACTACACGATCGACCAATGCTCCGGCACCCAGCGAAAGCCTCTCCCATCGGCAGCAATGTGGGCGACTCCGGGGAAAGGCGCATGATAGCTGAGGGCGCGGGTACGCTCACTGGAAAGCCAGGTGAGAATCTTTCGACGGGTGGTTGCCGCCAGTTCCGGAATCGAGTCGAAGCTGAGTCTCCATTCCGGGTTGGCGAACGAGAGGATGCTGTGATGAGTAACGTCCGCCATGTGAAAGAGCGTTTCCTCTCCCGATCGGATAAGGAGCGAGGCATGACCGGGTGTGTGCCCGGCGGTATCCACAATTTCAATGCAGTCGAGGATCCGCTGTCCAGGCTCGACCAGCAGGAAGGCATCTTTGAGCGGCCCGAGGTATTTTCGCGCGCTCCCGACCGTCCATTTCTGCGCGGTTTCATCTACTATCATCGTGGAGGTGTCCGGGTTTTCGGAGAACCAGTAGTCCAGTTCCTTCTTCCGAATGAAGAGCCGGGCGTTCGTGAATGTCGGTGCTCCGGCGGCGTCCAGCAACCCGCCGATGTGATCGCTGTGTCCATGGGTGATGACCACAGCCGTGATGTCCTGCGGACGGAGGTTTACGGTCGCGAGGTTGGCGATGAGCCGGCCGCTGTCGGTATCGGCGACCGCGCCGCATCCGGTATCAACGAGGATGACTTCTTTCCCGGTACGCAATACCAGCACATTGTAAGACATAATTGCCTTGCCAGCGGGAAGGAAGGCGGCCTCGAGTTGCCTGGCAATGCCGCTTTCGGTGGCGTCCTTCGGCCAGACCGTATGGGCGGGGCTGAAGGTGCCAAAACCGTCGCAAACGGAAATGGCTTCGATGTTCCCGATCATGAAACGCCAAGTCTCCGCATTGCCCTCTCTTGCGGGCGGACGCTTCGTGGTGGACGCGCTCCCGGCTGCATTCAGACGACCGCCAAAAGCGGTGGAGGCGATCATACCGAGTCCGAACATTTGAATGGCCTTGCGGCGGGATATGCCGGATGACACGGATTTATCATGAGACGGGAATTTCATAATGTTTTGTATGCTATAGCCATCTCGCGAACAAAAGCAAAGGGGATATGTCCGACAAAAAGGGGGCAATTTTCATTTTTGACAAATTTTTTTCGTTCGCCTCTTTTAATTCTGCCCATCTGTCAAGAAATGAAGACTGACCCTTTTTTTCCTATTCATTAGCAGCTTGATATTTCCGTTCAAACCGTGGTTAACTCTGGAATCATGAGCTTGCCGTCCTTTCTTAAAGGTATTCTCTTGGCGCTTTTTTGTGCCCCTCTTCTGGCCATCGCTGATCCAGCACTCACGGTCAGCGCCGAGAATCCAAGCGGCATTGCCGCTCCGGGCCAGAAAATTGTCTGGCATGTAGCGGTCACGGACGATCCGCAGCATACCGTTCAGAGCGGCACCTATGTGCTAAAAAAGGGTAATGCGCAAGTCATCGGCCAAGGCACTCTAAACTTCGAGGCCGGACCGGCGACCATTGCAGCAACCCTCAACGAACCCGGCACCGTGCTGGCCGAAATCAGCGCCCCCATGGACGGTAAAAAAACGCTCCAAACTCTTGCCGGAGCGGCTTTCACTCCCGATCAGTTGATGCCCTCCTCGCCCGCCCCGAATGACTTCGACGCCTTTTGGGCATCCAAAATCGCCGAGTTGAACGCCATGCCGGAGCATCCGGTGTTGGAAAGGAAAGAGAGCGGAAAAGCGGGGGTTGATTACTGGAAGATTACGCTGGATAACATCCGCGGCACTCACATTTACGGCCAGCTCGCCCGCCCGGCCACCGGAGACAAACTGCCCGCCATGCTCGTCGTCCAATGGGCCGGCGTTTATGCCTTAAAAAAAGAATTCGCCACTAACCCCGCCCACGATGGCTGGCTGGTACTGAATATCAACGCCCACGACCTGCCGATTGACAACGCGCAGGAATTTTATGACGCGCTGGGGCAAAACGAGCTTAAGGCCTACACCTCCATCGGCAACGATGACCGTGAACAGAGTTACTTCCTGCGCATGTTCCTCGCCTGTTACCGCGCCGCGGAATACCTCTCCAACCGCCCCGACTGGGATGGCCGCACGCTGGTCGTCACCGGCGCCAGCCAAGGGGGTTGGCAAGCCCTGGCGACGGCGGCGCTGCACCCCAAAATCACCGCCGTCCTCATCCTGGTCCCCGCCGGTTGCGACCATACCGGCGCCCTGGCGGGCAGAAACCCCGGCTGGCCCGGCTGGGCCAGGCACGCCGAAGGCAAGGATCCGGCCAAAGTTCTGGAAACCGCGCGCTATTTTGACGGCGTCAACTTCGCCGCCCGCGTCCGTTGCCCAACGCTGGTCGGCATGGGCTTGCTCGACTCCACCTCTCCGCCGTCCGGGGTCTTCAGCGCCTTCAACCAGCTCAGGGGCGCCAAGGAACTGGTGGTGATGCCGGACGCTGATCATCGGCCTTTCAACAATTCGCACTCCCCCTACTATCAGCGGACCGCCGCCTGGCTGTCAGCCCTCAGCAAAGGCCAACCCGCTCCGGTTGAAAAGACTGGCACCTTGGGACAATAGGGCGTAGGGACGATTCACCAAGCCGCTGACGCCGATAGAAAGGGGAGAAAGGGGTCAATCTTCGTTTTTTGATAAATTCTTTTTATTCGCTTCATTCAATTCTGCTCATCTGTCAAGAAATGAAGACTGCCCTCTTTTACTGCCCCATTTTACTTTTAGTGGTTGCCGTCAAAAAACCTAACCAATTCCATAAGAGCAAAAAAGCCAAAACCGAGAGAAATTAAATATTTATAATTAATATTTATAATCTTTTTATAGCAAAAAAGAAATAAACAACAGGAAACGAAACAACCCAGTACATGACACATAAACATAGATCCATCCGTGCCCATACCGAACAAAGTCCTATTTATTTCTGTGGTTAATCCTAAACCAAGAAATAATCCTAACATATAAGCTATTATTGTCATAATTAAAGACTATCCTCCAAAAAAGGGGGAAAAGGGGTCAGTCTTCATTTTTTGACAAATCCTTTTTATTCGCTTCTTTCAATTCTGCCCATCTGTCAAGAAATGACGACTGCCCCCTTTCCAAGCCGCTACCCCTTTTACCACGTCGGAACAGCCCATGACTGTCAGCGCCCGCCTTCCGTCCGCCGCGACTTCACCCCGCCGAACGCCGCGAAGCACAAGTTCTTGTGCAAAATCTCCACGCTCCCGAACCCAACCTTTTTCATCAACTCCAGTTGATACGTGACCGATCTCGGCGAATCTTCTCTGGCGATATAATCAAGTACTTTTCGGCAATATTCCGACCCGCCGAGACCCTCAAGATAACTGGCGTATCGCCGCCAGCTGACCTCGGTCAGCGCGGCGTGGTCCTGCGCCACCAAGTCCGCAATCATCAGGCAGCCGCCAGGCCGGAGCAGGCGGTAAAGTTTGCCAAACACTCCTTCCCAATCCGCGTCGTCCCGCAAATGATGCAACACCGCACCCGCCAAAATAATGTCGTAATGATTTTCCCGTAACGCCACTTCCCGCACGTCCCCCTGAAACATCTCCGCTGTCTTTTTCGTTTGCTGAAAAACCCGCGCCGCCGCCCGCGCCAACATCGGCTCGCTCAAATCCAGCAACGCGCAATTTAACGCGGGCAATCTTCGCAACATCATCAGCGTATAGTTGCCGGCGCCGCAACCGACATCCAGCAAATTCCCGGCGTCCGGCACCAAGCGCGCCGCCGCTTCCGTAATCAACTCCAAGGACAGTCGCGCGTCAACCGTGGCCACCTGCCCGGTCTCCAGATTGGCAAACCGCTCAACCTCGCCGTCAAACCGCCGCCTGATTTCCGCCACAGTTGACTTCATATTTTATATACTCTCAAATTTGAGAACACTATCAAGAAAACTTTACTGCTGATGGTGAACGCGGAATGTGGCACGGAAAATCTTGCCCGTGTCTCGCGCTTCAGCGACTGCCCAAAAATTTTATTCCCCGCGAGTAAAAGTAAAAATAGGCAATCCTCACTTCTTGAAAAATTCTTTTCATTCGCTTCATTCAATTCTGCTCATCTGTCAAGAAATGAAGACTAACCTTTTTACGTGCAATCTGCAAAGCAGCAAATATCATTTCGGTTAAAATTTTTATCACATCGGACATGGACGACGCGCTGATGGTGAATTATAACATTTCCATGTGCCCACCTGTGAGCATCGGTTTAATTGGCGTCGGCGACCGGTTGCGGACGGTTGTCAAAAATTTGTTGCGGGAAAGTCGCGGCCAAATCAAAGTTGTCGCTGTGTATGATCCCGACCCCGGCGCGGTCAGCCTCGCGCGGGAACAATTCGGCGCGGCGGTCACTGTCAGCGGCAGCGACCGTGAACTCATCGCCACGCCCGGTCTCGACTGGGTGTTCATCGGCACTCCCAACTGTCACCATGCCGACCAAGCTGTTAGTGCCTTGCGCGCCGGCTTACATGTTTTCTGCGAAAAACCGCTCGCCACCAATTTACCCGATGGTCTGCGCGTGCGCGACGCGGTCACCGCCAGCGGCAGAATTTTCGCCTTCGGTTTGGTGCTGCGTTACACGCCCATTTATCGCAAAATCAAGGAACTGCTCGACGCCGGCGCTGTCGGTGACCTCGTGTCGTTCGAGTTCAATGAAACGCTTAATTTCAACCATGGCGGTTATATTTTCGGCAACTGGCGGCGTCAGCGCGCGCTGGCCGGCTCGCACATTTTGGAAAAATGCTGCCACGACCTCGACCTCGCCAACTGGTTCACCGGCAAGTTGCCGCGGCGAGTGGCCAGTTTCGGCGGGCGCGATTTTTTTGTCCCCGCCAACGAGCGGCACATCGCGCGCATCGGGCCGGACGACAATGGACGCGCGGCATACCAAACCTGGCGCGGTCCGCGGCAAGTCAACCCGTTCACCGGCGGCGCGGATATTTTTGACAACCAAGTCGCCATTCTCGAATACGACGGTGGCGCGCGGGCGACTTTTCACACCAACTGCAACACCGGCTTGCCCGAACGGCGCTTTTATTGGTGCGGTACGGAAGGCACGCTACGCGCCAATCTCGCCACCGGTCGCGTCGAACTGGCGCGCATTGCCCACACGCGGCACGTCGAGGAAATTGACTACGCCGGCGAGGCCGCTGGCGGTCACGGCGGCGGCGATGACGAGTTGGCGCGCGGTCTGGCGCTGACGCTCACGCGCGGCCTGCCGCCGCTGGCCGGCATTGATGAGGCGCTGCGCGCGTGCGCCGTCGCGTTCGCCATTGACGAGGCCGCTGATGGTGGCCGCGTGGTGGATTTGTGCCCGTTATGGAATCAACTCGGCCTCACGGCCAGCGGATGAATTTGGTGATTTTGACTAATTATCAGCGGGGAATAAATCCATTTTATGAAACTTGACCTGTTGCCGCCGCCGAAAAGGGTTCACCGTCAGCGCGGTTTTTGCGACTCGCGCCGCGTCACGGTCAACGTTGGCGACAAGCTCGTCGCGCGGCGCGAGGCCGGCGCGTACCGGCTTACCATCAGCGGCGCTAACACGCAAATCTTTGCCAATGACGAGGCCGGGGTGTGCTACGCGCGGCAGACGTTGCGGCAAATTGACCGGCAGTTTCCCGCCGCCCGCCCGCGCCTCACGGTCAGCGACTGGCCGGATTTTCCGGTGCGTGGTTTTTATCACGACGTGTCGCGCGGCAAGGTGCCGACGCTCAAGACGCTGCTCGCGCTCGCCGACACTTGCGCGCAATATAAGCTCAACCACCTCGAATTGTACATCGAGCACACTTACGCGTTCAAAAAATATCCCGCCGTCTGGCGTGACGCCGACCCGCTGACGGCGGCTGAAATCCGCGCGCTGGATGATTACTGCGCCGCGCGGCACATTGACTTGGTGCCGTCGTTCAGCACGTTCGGACATTTTTACACGTGGATGGTCCGCGAGTTTCCTGAGTTGAACGAACTGGAGGTGAACGTCAGCGGCGACCCATTCAACTTTCACGACCGGATGCAGCATTACACGCTGGATTGCCAAAACCCGCGCTCTATCAAATTGGTAGAAGAAATCATCCGCGAGGTGCGTCCGCTGTTCCGCTCAATATTTTTCAACATCTGCGCCGACGAAACCTTCGACCTCGGCAAAGGCCGCAACCGTGCGCTGGCGGAGCGGATCGGTGTGAGGCGGTTGTATTTGGACTTTCTGAAAAAAATCATGGCCATCGTCAGCGACTGCGGCGCGACGCCGTTGTTCTGGGGCGATGTGATTGACCCGCTGTTGATGAGCGAATTGCCCGCTGACGCTGTGATGCTGGAATGGGATTACGGCCCGCGCCCGCATTTGCGCCGCGCGCCGCTGTTCGCCAAGTCGGGCCGGCCGTTTTACCTTTGCACCGGCGTGCGCGGGTGGAACAACTGGCTGCCGGATTATCCCGCCGCGCACCGCAACATCACACGCTTCGCCCGTCACGGTCAGCGGCTCGGCGCGCGCGGTCTGCTCAACACGGATTGGGGTGACTTTGGGCATATCAACACGCTAGGCCCATCCGTGCCCGGCCTCGTGCTCGGCGCGTCCGCCGCGTGGCACGCGCGGTCGGCGACGCTGACGATGAGCCGCTTCAACGCCGCCGCCTCGCGGCTCGTGCTCGGCGACCTGGGTGGGAAATTGCTAGGCTTGTTAAGCGACACCGTCAGCGCACGGCGCGCCGGCTGGGTGGCGTTGTGCCACTTGTTCCAGCCGCGCTCGCGGGACTTTGACGAAGGCTGGTTCGACGCTGACGGTCTGCCCGTGCAACACGGTCAGGCCGGGTTCATTCATCCCGCGCGGGAGCACGCCACCGCGTTGACAAGAATCCGGCGGTTGTCGCGGCGGGCGCTGACGGTGTTGAAAAAATCCCGTCCCACCGACCCGCTGACGGTGGCGGAAATCGAGACCGGTTTGCTAGGGCTGCAAGTCATGGAGGAATATTTTATTTTCCGACTCGCCCGCGCCGGACGGACGAAAATCAAGCCGTTGACAGTGACTCGCATGACCGCGCGATTACTGGAACTGGAGCGCCGCCTCGCCGCCGTGTGGCGCCGACGTAACAAGCCGTCAGAGTATTTCCGCATCCGCGAGGTATTGACGGCGGCGGCGCGGGATTGCCGCCGGAGGTTGTCGTGAAACTCAGCCGCCCCGCCGCCAGCGTGTTCGTGCCTGACGGCAAGCCGCTCGCCGAGGCGTGCGCGCGCGTCACGCATCTCGGCGTCGGCGCGCATCAAGACGATTTGGAGTTCATGGCGCTGCACGGCATCGCGGAATGTTTTCAACGCGATGACCGCTGGTTTGCCGGCGTGGTTTGCACCGATGGCGCGGGCAGCCCGCGCGGTGGAAAATTCGCCACCGTCAGCGGCGGGAAATTGCGGGCGACGCGGCGCGAGGAACAAAACCGCGCGGCCAGTCTCGGTGAGTTCGCGTTGATGGCACAACTGGATTTTCCCAGCGTCACCATCAGCGGCGGGGTCAACGGCGAGTTGGCCGCCGATTTGCGCGAAATTTTGACGGCGACCCGCCCGCGCGTGGTGTACACGCACAACCCCGCTGACAAACACGAAACGCATCTCGCCGTGCTGGTCGCGCTGCTGGCGGCCTTGCGCGCGCTGCCCGCTGACGGTCAGCCGGAGACGGTGTACGGCTGCGAAGTGTGGCGCGGGCTGGATTGGTTGCCCGATGACGAAAAAATTGTGCACGACCTCACCGGCAGCGGGGCGCTGGCCGACGCGCTGAGCGGTGTCTTCACTTCGCAAATCGCCGCCGGCAAACGCTACGACCTTGCCGTCAGCGGCCGCCGCCGCGCCAACGCGACGTTTCTCGACAGCCGCGCCACCGACCGTTGCGAGGCGGCGGCATTCGCCATGAATTTGACGCCGCTGATGGTGAATTCGACGCTGGATGTCGCGGATTTTACCGTCAGCGCGATTGAACGTTTCAAACGCGAGGTCGTTGAAAAATTAAACCGCCAACTCGGACGCTGATTATGGAAATCATCATTCAACCCGACGCTGACGCCGCCAGTCTGGCCGGTGCCGCAGTGATTGACGCGCTCATCCGGCGCAAGCCCGCCGCCGTGTTGGGGCTTGCCACCGGCAGCACGCCGCTGACGCTCTACCGCGAACTCATCCGCCGGCACCGCGAGGAGGGCTTGGATTTCAGCCGCGTGACCACGTTCAATCTGGACGAGTATCTCGGCCTCGCGCCGGCGCACCCGGCTTCCTATCATTTTTATATGCGCGAAAATTTTTTCCACCAGGTCAACCTCAGCGCCGCGCGCGCCCATCTGCCCGACGGCCTTGCCGCCGACGTGCCCGCCGCGTGCCGCCGGTACGAGGAACAAATCGCCGCCGCCGGGGGCATTGATTTGCAAGTGTTAGGCATTGGCGCTGACGGTCACATCGGTTTCAACGAGCCGAGTTCTTCGCTGGCCTCGCGCACCCGCGTCAAGACGCTGACGATGGAGACGCTGCGCGACAACGCGCGCCATTTCACCGACCCCGGCGAGCAGCCGCGCCACGTCATCACCATGGGCGTCGGCACCATCATGGACGCGCGCACGGTGCTGCTGTTCGCGTTTGGCCCGGCGAAGGCCCGCGCCGTTGCCGCCGCCGTCGAAGGCCCCGTCACCGCGTCAGTGCCGGCGTCCGCGCTGCAACTGCATCCGCGCGCGGTGCTGTTCCTCGACCAAGCCGCCGCCGGTGACTTGCGGCGGCGTGAATATTACCGCTGGGTGCATGAGAACAAACCGGACTGGCAGCGCTTTTAAAAAACTTGGCGGCTGGGCGCGAGCTATTATCACGGTCAGCGGCCCGCGGTTGCGCGCGCGCCGACCATTTGCCGGTAACGGCTCGGCGACATCTGATAACGCCGGTGAAACGCGCGGCTGAAGGAAAACACCGAGTCGTAGCCGCAGCGGGTGGCGACTTCGCCCACTGGCCACGCCATGTCGTGGAGCAATTCGCAGCCGTATTGCAATTTCAACTCGCGCACATATTTGCCGACTGATTTTCCGGTCGCGCGGTGAAATTCGGCGCGCAACAGGCTGACCGAGACACGCAGTCGCTTGGCGAGATGCGCCAGCCGCAGCGTTTTTTCGCGGTCGGCAAAAAACAGCCGGTTGATTTCCGCTACCAACTCCGGTTTTTTGGCGTGACTGACAGCGAGGTTGGGCAGCGCGGCGCGGTTGATTTTTTGCGTGAGCGCGTGCAACCACAGCGACAGGCGCAATCCGAGTGTCTCCGCTGACGCTGACCACGCGCGGATAAAATCGCGCGGCAAATCCCGCTCGCTGACGGTGAGACTGACCTGCCCGCGGTCGCGCAATCGCTCCAGCCGCGCGTCCCGCCCGTGCTCGAAGGTGACGAACAGCCACAGGATTTTTTCCGCCGCCGGAAGCTCGTGCCAGTGCGTTTGGAACGGCAGCACCAGCAAACTCTGCCCTTCGCGCACCGGCCAGACGCGCGTATCCACCCCGACCCGGCCCGCGCCGCGCAGGGCGGTGATGAGCACGTGGCGGTGGTGTTGGTGCGGAAAATCAGCGCCGGCGCGCAACTCCGCCACGCTGCGACGGCGGAACACGAGGATGTTCACGGGACGCAACGGCTCGGCAGGCGTCCGGCCCCGCCAATAATTATCCGGCTCCGCCAGAGCGCGGACGCGCCGGTTGAGTTCGGAGGTGACCGTCAGCGGCATGGGCCAATCCTATGCGTGCGGCACGGCCGCTGACAATGCAAATAAGCCTTGCCAGCCGGCGGCGGGGCGTTAATCTCAGGCCCCGTGATTAACGATTACTTGCCGATTATTTTTCAACTGTAGAAAGTGAGAAAGGGGTTAGTCTGCATTTTTTGACAAATTCTTTTCGTTCGCTGCTTTCAATTCTGCCCATCTGTCAAAAATAAAGACTAATTTCTTTTATGAGACCTTTTTTACCTTTTATTATTATTATTGTAAGTAACCAACTATTGGAATAACCAAGTAATACTGTTTTTCATTATCATTTAACATAAGTTGCAAATTTCCCCTTAAATACCCAGTCTTAGATTCAGGTATAACACATGCATACTCAATGATATATTCATTATTAGATCCACCTTTCACGGCAACACTGGCCTTGTCCATATCTTCAATTTCTGCTTTCACAAGTTTTGTTTGATTAGCCAATTTAATATTTACACTCCCTTTTTTAATATCGCCAACCTTTACCGATCCCATAAAAATACTTGCGGGCTTAACTGAGTGCTTAGATATAATTTTCCCTTGTATTGGAACCGTAATAACAATTGGTTTTACCTCATCCGCTCTGGTTAATAAAATTTCCAATTCATCGCTGACAGAGCCAACTATATTTACCTTACCGGGATCAACCTTTATATTTATCTCGTAATGATCATTATCTATCCTACTGATGACTGCGGGGAGCTTTTTTGTTGAAATTAAAATATCATCCCATTGAATGGGCGTCTTATTACGCCGAACATCCACCTTAATAACCTGGGGAATACCAGCAATATCCAAATCTGGAAGATCTATACGATCTGGTTCGACATCCGCTGGCGTAACGGCATTTGCATCAAAACGGATTCTAAAATTTTTAACTTCCGTTTCATTTTTTATTTTATAAAACAATGTGGCAATTACGTAAAAAGGACCTTTCCTATTTTGCGCCTTTAAGGTGAGGTGTAACGCGGTCGTTGCATTCGGTAAAATTGTCTCATTTTCCAATGCTAGATTACTACAACCACAGGTCGTTTCAATTTTATTGAAAGTAATCTCATTATCTTCATTATTCTTTAAAATTAATATTCGATTAATCTCTCCAAACTGAAATATGTCACCGGCAGCCGAATGGTATTGACCTCCAGCCTTAATGTTAATCGAATGAATTTGGCGCTTTTCCTTACAGGCAGCAATACAAAAACAAATGACGAGACTTAATATGGTAAATAAAAGTCGCATAATCTTATTTTGGTATATCGATCCACACATCCCTATCCACATCCACAATCGCCTTGGCCAAAGTTGGGTCTATGGAAAAGTCCATGTCGTCGTCTTTATTAATATTTTTGATGTCGGTAACAACGGTTGAAATGGTGTAATAAAGATTACCTCGTTCCTGTCCCGCAACAGCGGGCGGATGATAACGGGCAATTTCCAGTGTTTTTGGGTAATAAACAGTCTGAGAACCTAATTTGAGTCTGCCAATCTCTTTTATCTCATGTTGGTATGTCAATGCGCCCTTGATATTTGATTCAAAATTATAGCGTTTTAACATAATGGGAAGGTAAGTTTCCTTATCTACCGTTATTTCGTCAAAATATTGTTTTTGGGTATAATCATCGGTGCCCGTGACAGAAAAAGTAAATTGTTTGCCATCAAGTGCAATTAATGCTGCTTCCCTGGACAATTGTTCCCATCCGACATCATTCATTATATCCAGTGGATAAGTACAGACCATATTACCACCATCATTTTTAAAATTAATAAAACCATAAATTAAACCTAACGGATGGGTTCCGGCCAGCGAATAAAGTCGTCTGTGTCTTTTTTTTGAAAAAAACATAACATGCAAGCGGCCGTCAAGCCAAGACCATAATTCCCCATCATAACAGCTTATTATTGAATCAAATAATTTACGATTACCATCATGACACTTCACTTCAACCAAGTGTTTATTATTAAAAACACCAACGGTAATATCAATTGTTTGTTTGCATAATGGATTATTTTCGTTTATTTCGCTCTCAAGTCCCGGAATTACGATTTTATGCACTTTCGCATTATAATAATAACTTTGTAAAGCTTGGGCATTTTTTTTCAAAGTATCTAATTCTGATGTCAAAGAATTATGTCTTTGTGCCAAAAGTATGTTTGATGATAACAATCCCATTGCTATTATTAATTCAATGATTCTACATTTCATAATTAATCTTGTTTGGTTATTTTATTGCATTAATTATTCGGTAATACTTATAGTTCTAATTCCACAATTGGTAAAACTAATCACTTTCTCGTCACTGTGGGGATGGCAACCTAACAACCGATTTAATTGTCAGCCAACAACTCTACTCTATTATATCAGTTATCACCTTGGGTGGAATTGGGCAGAATAAGTAGTCTTGCTCTATACAGCAGTAGAAATGTTCCGCCTCCATACTATAATGAGGGGGCATATTTATGAAACAAACAGAAGCATGAGATGCCCATGCTTCTGTTTATTCATATTTTGGATAAAATTACAATTTACATGTACCAATTACAGCGAGGCTTCCGCAAGGGGATCCTGCTTCCGTTGTTCCACAGGACTCACTGCCTTGATTATGGCCATTTGCCTCAATTGGAGCAGTGCCAGCTGTGGGCGATGAAAAACAATTCGTTCCTCCTGTACTGCAGTTTACTGCTACATAACAAGAAGCATGTACTACCGCTAAGGTCATTAAAAGAAGGCACCCGGCTCTGACTGCGTTTACTATAATTTTACTCATATCATTTTCCTTTGGTTGAATTTCCAATGTGGATATTAGTTGGATGACGAGAAAATTGCAACATCTTTTTAAAATTTTTTTGGATTACGGATGGTAAACGCGGGAATGGAACCAGGTGGCAGCATGAATCCGTTTGCCGACTTGCGTACCGTGATGCGCAGAAAGATTGTCCATGATGACGTCTCCCGGACACAGAGCGTCTTCGTGTATAGCCAAACCACCGTAATGCCTAACCGATGGCGGCAAGCGTTCCAGTCTAATCAACTGGCGTTTGAGTTCCGCCAGAGTCAAGTCCGGAGCTTGACGCCGTAATTTTACAAGGTCAGTTGTTTATTTTTTCCCGCGCGGGATGAACCACAGTTTCACATCCTGCAAGTCCATCGGGCCGGGGCGGATGCCGTCGTTCCAGTTGCCGGCGCCGAGCCACACGTCATTGTCAGCGCCGAACTTGATGTCGGGCGTGACGTTGATGAGCAGTGCCGCGCGGCGGTTGCGCGCGCCGTAGTTGTTGCTGTTGTAGCGCGAGCGCCCGTTGACCGCGCCAATCGTCGCGCCGCGCGCCTCCAGCCACACCTCGCAGTCACGATATTTCTCAGGCACGGTGATTTTCTTGCGCGCGAGCATCCACTCGCCCTTGGCCGGAAAACTCACCGGCTGCGGCGTGGTTTCGTCGGGATACACCGTCCAGTTGTCGTTCACCGTCAGCGCCTCGCCGTGCTTGCCGGGCACCCGCGCGAACATAAATTCATTGATGCGCCCGCCGTTGCCGTCGTCCTCGGCGCGCACCAGCAGCGTGACGATATTGTTGCCCGGCTTGAGCACGGCGAATAATTTTTCGTGATCCGTGTTCGCGCCGCTGACAATGACGCTGCCGTTGACCCACAGCTCCATAACGTTGCGGCGACCCCAAGTCCAGATCAGTTCAACGCCGCGCAGGTCGTCAAACCAGCCGTCGCTGATGGTGAGCTCCTTGCGATGCACCGCCCACAAATTTTTGCCGGTCGGCAGGCCGAGCGACGCCCAGTCCGCGTTCAAGCCGCTGGTCCAGCCGCTGGCGGTGGGATAATCCGGCGCCAGCGCCGCGCGCGCCTCGGCCTCGGTGCCGAATTGCTTGATCAGCCATTGACCGAACATTTGCGCCGGCCAGTAATCCTCGTATTGCAACTGTATGCCCGGCGGCACCGCGCGCCACATCTGGCTCTGGCGGAACAGCCAGTGGTCAAGCGCGTCCACCGCCGTGCCGTCGGTGCGTTCCACCGCGAAATAGCGCAGATCGTAGGGCAACAAATCCTGGACGCTGACGGTGACCTTGCGGCCCTCGATTTTCACCGGCAGCGTCGCGCCGGTCACCGGGTCGAACACGCGGCGCGGCGCGAAGTCCAGTTCCCACACGGCGCTACCGCTTTTCAACGGTTCGGTGCCGTGCGCGTTGCCCAGCACCAGCAGCTCAGTGCTGCCGTTGTTGCTGACAAAGCGCTCGCTCCACAGACTATCCTGCTCGCTGACGATGACCGGCTGCACGCCGAGTTCGCCGAGCAGGTGCTGGTAAAATTGCGCCTGCGCGTGACTACCAACATAATAACCGTCAACATCCGAACTGTCGCGGTAGAACGCGCTGCCGAGCACGATGACGCGGCCCTTGCCGAGTTGCCGCGTGACGATGGCCGGCGCGCCGTCTTCGTAACGCGCGATGACGCTGACGGTGACTCCGTCCTTCGCCGCCAATGAAATGCTGTCGTGATAATACGTGTGCTGCTGCCAGTCGGTCACATTGCCGGTGTCGGCAAACGTCTTGCCGGCGTAGGCTTTCAGGATTTCGGGATTCGCCTCGAACGTCACCTTGCCGCCCATCGGCCGGACGGTCGCGACGCAGCCGGTGAGTTTTTCAATCGGCCACGAGTTCGCCTCCTCGTACGTGTTGCGCCCGCTGCGCTGGTTCAGCACCAGCGTACCGCCGTCGGCGACCCATTTTTCCAAGTTGTCAACGTCAGCGGGATTGAGCGTGTGGAAATTGTCGTCAATTATGACCCGATAATTTTTCAACAGGCCGTCGGCCAGCTCGCGCTCAGACGTGTACACATAACTGTAATGCGCCTGGTACATGTCGCCGCGCCCGAGGTCGTTCTGATAGCCACTGTCAGCGGGCATGGTCGGCCACGGGATGAACACGCGCTCGATGCGCCACGACCGCGCGATGGCCACCTCCGGCTTTTTGAGGTCGAAGCGGCCCATCAGTTGCAGGTAACCGGCGTTGCGCTCGAACCACGCCTTCATTTCGGGATCGGCGGTGACGCTGTGCAGGTGGATGAAATAATCCAGCGCGTTGCCGCCCTCCATTTGCAGCGTGAAATAAATGCGCCGCAACCCGCGCAGGTCCCCCGCCGGCCCGGACGGCTCGGCGGAACTCTGGATGCCGCGCAGATAGCCGAAGCGCTTGAACCACGGGCGGAAATACGCGCCCTCGCCGGTGCAGTGCGGGTAGCCGCCGAGTTGCTCCAGCCACGGCATCATCACGTCGATCATCGAGTAGAACGCCATCATCTTCACCGGCCGGTCGGCGTCGGCGCCGCGGATGATTTCGATGGCGCGCGCGTTGCTGCGCGCCGTGTTGTCGGCGACCCATTCGCGCAGGTCGTAGAGCCGCGCATTCAGTTGCTTGTCAGGGGTCGGAAATTCCTCGGCGCGCTTCGTCGTCAAAAAGCGCGGCCCCTTGATGTGGCCGTTCGGCGCGAACACCGTCAGCGTGTTGTCGCCGGCGGTCAGGATTTTCGTCACGTCAAATTGTCCCCATTCCTCGCCGTAACCCAGCGTCAAGTCGCCGAGCTTTTGGCCGTTGAACCACACGCTGGTCGGGTTGGCGTACAATGCGTAGTTAAACGGGCACACGGTCAGATAGACCGGCTGACCGTCAGCGGCCTTCCGCAGCAAATTCGCGTCCGCCTTGAACGTGAACCGCAGCCACGCGCCGTCGGTCGTCTCGCGCCAAAAGCGGAACGCGAACGCCTCCGTCCCCGGCATGGCGAACGGGAACCAGTTCGCGTCGCTGACCGCCGGGTCGAACAATTTCGCCTGCTCACCGTCAGCGCGTTTCATGACGCGCAGTTTCCATTCGCCCGACAAATCCTGGCTCGCGCCGTCCTGCCAGCCGTAGAAATCGCGCTCGCGCGGGAATTGCACGTCGTCCCACGACTTGAACCGCTGCGCGTCGCCGTACCACCGCTCGCCCAGCGCGCTGACGGTGAGCTGCCGCGTGTCACGCAAATACGCGATAAACGACCGCCGCGAGCTTTCGTCGCGCGCGCGCCAGCCCATGTAATCCGCCGCGCCCGGCCCGGTCTCGCCGTGCGGGTCGGTGACCGACATCAGGTGGTCATCGTCAGCGTACTGCCGCAAAAACTCCTGCAAATCCGCGCCCTGCCCGCGCTCGAGCCGGTTCTCCGCGAACGGCACATCGCCGTAGTAATCGTTCCAATGCGTCGAGTCCGGGTCGCCGACGTGCGTGTCCTGCGGATATTTGTCATACACATACGACGACACGTCCATCCACCGGTTGAACTTGTAGCCGAGGTCGTAGCGGCGCGCGCGCTCGGCGATGGGGCCGTTGACGCCCGCCGCGTTGACACCGAGCTGGTGCTGGCGGAAAAAATCAAAATCGCCGTCGTCGGTCATGCCCGGCTTGGCGTGGCCGCCCGTGCGGTTGGGCGAATACCAGAAACTCATCGCATGCCGGTCCCACAAATCGAGGAAATACGGATGTTCCCGCCGGTCATGATATTTCGCGCCCGCCAACTGCGCTGACGATGACTGGAGAAACTCGTCCAGCGCCGCCGGCGTGTCAAACGAGTACACCGTCACGATGCTCGCTCCATCCTGCAACACCGGCAGCAGTGCGCGGCCCGACTCGAACACCAGCGCCTTCAACGCCGTCCGCCCCGCCCGCACCTCGCGCTCGCTGACGGTCGGCAGTGTGGTGAAATCGGCGAAGATTTTCGACCACACGATGCGCGCCTTGTCAGCGTCAGCGGCGGCGATGCGCGCGCCATGGTCGTTCCGCGTCACCGTCAGCGGCCCGTACACGCGCAGGTTATAATTCTTCGTCTCTGACTCTTTGTCACAGCCAGCCAACCAACCGACGCCGGCCACTACCAGCGCCACCCATATTATGTTTTTCCATTTCATAAAATCAGTTTGTCGGGAGCACCGGCCTGGCCAGTCATCGCAAGCCAACCGCCCGCGCTCCGTATTGTATCATCACGGGTACGTGCCCGGTTCGTGAAATTCCAAGGCCGCCTCGCTGATGTTGTCGGGGCCGCCGCCGGTGAGCAAAACGATTTCATTGTCAGCGCCGACTTGCACCCACGGCGTGATGTTCAGCGGCAGCGGGGCGGCCTCCTTGGTGTGCGGGCGCAAATAGTGACCGTTGATAACCACGCCGACGATGTTGACGGCGTGCAGCACGATCGTGCGGCCCCGCGCCGCCTCGTCCACCTTCACCACCCGCCGCAGGCCGAGCGATTTCGGCTCGGTCCGGCCGGGTAACTGCACCGGCGCGCGGAAGTTGATGTAGTCGCCAGTCGGCTGCCAGTCACCCGCCAAATCCTGTCGCGCCGCCGGCGCGGGATGATACGACAGCCACGCCGCGCCGCTGGCGCCGAGCAGCACGCGGCCTTGCTCGCTGCGGATGTCCACGGCCAGCAAATGTTTTTCGCCGGCCCTGACTGCAATGCTGGCGCAACGGTCGGGCACCGGCTGGCCGTCGAGGTAAATGCGCGCGTGGCCGTAAAATTCCGGCAGGCGCAGGCCGACCGTGCCGTTGTCCCAGTTGGCGGGAATCTGGATTTCGCGGCGGAACACGGCACGTTGCGCGCCGGGATGGTCGGGATGCGTGAAGATGCCGAGCGGGCGGCGCTCCCAGCCGTTGTCATCGGCAGCGGACGATACTTCAGCCAACGGCTCGTCGGCTTGTGCCAGCGCCAGCGGCTTGAACGCCCAATCGTCGGTGATGTCCACAATCCATTTTTGCTCCTTCGGCGGGAACGGCTGGCCGAGGTCGCCGTCAGCGCCGCTCCACCAGCCGCGTTGCAACGCGAACCATTCGTCCGCCGACCCGCTGACCGTGCGCGGGGTGAGATACACGTTGACCGTGGTCGGCGGCGGCAACTGCACCGGCAGCCGGCCGTCGTTCAGCGCGTGGCGCTCGCCGGTCTTCACGTCGATGAACCACGCCGGGCGCAGCGGCGCGTCCAGCACCACGCTACCGCGCAATTCGTCGGTCTTGCTGTTGTTATACACCGCCCACACGTCGTACAGGCCGCTGTTGCTGACGAAGTGCCGCCAGACCACTGCCTTCGGGTCACTGTCAGCCTCGAAACGCGCGGGGATTTTCTCAATGTTCTGCCACTGGAAAATCTGGCCGAAAAAACTGTTGCCGCGCGGCTCGTTGCTGTACCCAAAGCTCGGGCCGACGGTCACCACGTAGCCCCGGCCGATTTGCCGCAGGCCCAGCGCCACGCTGCCGTCTTTTTTCCAGGTGGCGAGGATTTGCGCGTCATCGGCGACCCGCTGATAGTGTGTGCCGTGGATTTCCTTTTCGCCGAAAGTGAAGTCGGCGGACAAAAACGCGCGCTCCGGCCCGACGCTGACCGCGTCCGAATAAAAGTACCGGCCCGGCTGGGCGCGGAAACCGCTGACCGCGGCCAGCGGCCAAGTGTCCGGCTCGGTCAGCGAATGCCGCCCGCTGTCGCCGTAGGTGACGAAAATGCCGCCGGCGCGGACATAGCGCTCGATGCCGCTGACGGTGGCCTCATCCATGAACGACGTGCTGGTGTCCACGATGACGCGATATTGCGCCGGGTCAATTTGGTCGTGCTGGAACGACAGCTCGGTCACCGCGTCGCTTTCGTAGGCCGGACCGGGCGGCGCGGCATCAAGCAGGCTGAACACGCGGCGCGCGTTGAACGGCGAGACGTAGGCGTTGCCGCGGAAATACGGCTCACCGTCAGCGTTCACCGCCGCGCGACCGTCGCCCAGCCACGGGAAGCCAAGCAGCCGCTCGACCCGCCCCGAGTACAGCGCCGCGACCCTGGCACTCGTCTGGTGATAACGCCCGATGCTGGTATAGACTTTGGCGTATTCCTCGAAGTGTTGCCGGTTGTCGGGATTCCAGTAGATTTCGCCCATGTTCATGAACAAGTCCACCGCGTTCACGCCCTCGGTGATCCAGTGCCCGTAAAACATGCCGAACTGCTGCGGGTTCGGCGGGCCGTTGCCCGGCTCGGTGCTCATCGGCAGTCCCGCCGCGCGCATGTAGGCGGGCAGCCGGTCGCACCACCACGCCGCCATGTAGCCGGTGTTGTGAAAATCGCCGCCGTACGCGCGCGCCGCCTGGTGAATCACGTCCACGTAATAATCCGGCGACATCAAAATAATCCCGCGGTGCGGGTCCGCCTGCCGGATCATCTGCATCCCGCGCACCAGCGCTTTTTCACGAATGTAAAACATCCAGTCGTAATAATCCGCCCACTGCGCGTTCCGACCCGCGCCCAGGCCGGGATATGCCTGCGGCTCCTCGCCGGACAAATAGACCCGATAATTGATCATCCCGCGCGACAAGCGCACTACCAGCACATTGTCAGCGGGTTTTATCAAGTCGGTCACGTCGAATGCCGCGCGATGGTCCTGATCGTACAGCGGCACTTTTTCCTCCAGTGTCTTGCCATTCAAGGTGACCGTCACCCGCTGCGACTGGTCATTATCCCGCCGCGCGCCGCGGTTGTCGTTCATGTCCCACACGTAGAGGAACACCTTGGGCCGCGCCGCCAGCCAGCCACCGTCAGCGTCGAAATGCCGCCGCCACAACACCGGCTTCTTCGCAATCGTGCCCATCAGCCGGTTCAGGCCGTGCCCGGGCGCGACAATCACCGGCCACGCGCTGTCGTTGAAGTCCGCCGTTAGCGCCGCCTCATGGTCAGCGTCGTCGTAACTCACCCGCCACTCGCCGCGCAAATCCAGCGCGTCCGGCCCCCAGCCGAAAAACTCCGCGATTTCCGGCACGCGCACGTCGTCCCACGCGCGGAGGTCGGCGCGGCCCCAGCGTTGCGCCAGCGCTGACGGTGAGCCGTACTTTTCCCGCAAATAGGCGCGATAATTCGCGTCCGCCAGCGGCCCGTATTCGACCAGCATGTCCGCCGGCCCGTGGCCCATCTCCTCGTGCGGCTCCAGCCACGCGCTGATGTTCTCCGCGGCGTTATATTTCCGCACCATCTGCTGCACCTGCGACAGCAGCGTGTCCTGCCCCAACTCCGAGCACCACGACACCAGCGCGCCGATGCCGAAGTTCATCGAGCCGTAGTAAGTGCCCAGGAAATCCGGCGCGAACTGCATCAGCGTCAGCGGGTCGCGGTTGTAAATCCAGTAATGGATTTTCGAGTTCAACTCCAAATTCAGCCCGACCGGGATGCCGTGCTGCTGCGCCACGCGTAGCGCCCAGTCCCAGCGCCCGTCGTTGTTCAGCCACTCGGCGGTCTCGCCGTACTGCGCGCCGGTCCAGATGGTCAGCCCCGCGCCGTGTTGCGCCGCGAACGCGAAATCCTCCGCCGGGTCGTAGGAAATAATCGGCGGCTTGCCCGGCCCCGGCTTCAGCAATCCGGGCGCGTAATAAAAATGGAAACCGTATTTGTCAAAGCGGTCAAGCCACATTGGCACCTTTGCCTCCGCTGACGATGACCAGCCGCTGACGGTCAGCGCTGCGCCCAGCAGTTTTTCCAGCGCCGCCGCTGACGGTGATGCCGCGAGCAACACCGTGTTGCCGCGCCGCAACGCCGCCACGACGCCCTGCTCGCCCGCGTCGCGGAAATGGACGGCCTGCCCGCTGACGGTGAACTGGCCGGGCTTGGTGCCCGGCGGCAGCGTGTCGAGGTCGGACAAATATTTCGCCTGCGCGAGCTTCGCCTTTTCCTCGTCCTCACAATTGATTTGTAGCAACGAACCACCGTCAGCGGCCCGCCAACTGGTGCCGCTGACCGTGCCGTAGGCGCGCAATTTTTTTGGCGCGAACGTGCCGCTGAGCGTCAGCGCCTCATCGTTCACCGGCGCGGCGCCGTCAGCGGCCTGTTTCGCGCCGGCACCGTCAGCGACGGGCGACTGGTCGCCGCACGGCCCGCACGCGCCCACGCCCAGCGCCAGCAAGGCCGCCAACAGCGCCCTATGGAACGCGGGCATCCTTGCCCGCAAGGCCAAAGCGGGCAGGGATGCCCGCGCTCCATAATTGTTCATAAGCGATTATTTCCCGCGCGGCACGAACCACAGTTTCACGCCCTGCAAATCCATCTCGCCGGGGCGGATGCCGTCGTTCCAGTTGTTGCCGCCGAGCCACACATCGTTGGCCGCGCCGAACTTGAGATCCGGCGTGATGTTGATGAGCAGCGTGTTGCGGCGATAGCGCGAGCCGTACATGTTGCTGTTGTAGCGCGAGCGGCCGTTGGCGGCGACCACCAGCGCGCCGGGCGCCTCGAGCCACACGTCGCAATCCTGGTATTTATCGGGGATGGTGATGCTCTTGCGCGCCAGCAGCCACACGCCTTTCGCCGGCAGGCTCACCGTCTGCGGCGTGATTTCGTCGGGATACACCGTCCAATCGTCGTTCACCGTCAGCGACTCCGCGTTTTTGCCGGGCACCGGCGCGAACACGAAGTCCGCGATCAGCCCCGCGTTGCCGTCCTGCCCGGCGCGCACCAGAATCGCGATGAGATTTTTGCCGGGCCGCAACGCGCCGAGCAATTGGTCGTTGGCAATGGCGGTGCCGCTGACGATGACCTGACCGTTGACCTGCAACTCGACGATGCCGCGCGGGCCGACGGCGTTCCACAAAAATTCGGCGCCGCGCAGGTTGTCGAACCAGGCCGCCTCGATGTCCACTTCCTTGCGATACACGCCCCACTGCAACGGCTTGAGCGGCAGGTTCAGCGACGCCCAGTCGGCCTTGAACGCGGTAAGCCAGCCGCTGTTGGCGGGATAATCCACGGCCAGCGCGGCGCGCGCGTCGGCCTCGTTGCCGAATTGCTTGGCCTGCCACTTGCCGAACGGCTGCACCGGCCAGTAGTCGGCGTATTTCGCCTGGAGGCCGGTCTTCACCTCGCGCCACATCTGGCCCTGGCGGAACAGCCAGTGGCCGACCGTGTCCGCCGCGCTCCAGTCGGTTTTCTCCACGGCGTAATATTTCATCTCGTACACGCCGAGGTTGAGGCCGCTGATGGTGACCTTGTTGCCGTCAATCTTCACCGGCAGCGTCGCGCCGGTCACCGGGTCGAACACGCGCTTGGGCGCGAAATCCAGCACCCAGGTGGCGCTGCCGTTGACCAGCGGCTGGTCGAAGTTGCTGTTGCCGAGCACTAACATCTCGGTGGAGCCGTTGTTGCTGACGTAGCGCTCGCCCCACAGCCATTTGTCGGCGCACTCGATGTTCGGCGCGACGCCGAGGTCGGTCAGCAAATTCTTGTAAAACACCGCCTGCGCGTCGCTGCCGATGTAGTAGCCCTTGATGTCGCTGCTGTCGCGGTAGAACGCGCTGCCGAGCACGACGACGCGGCCCTTGCCCAGCGCCCGGCTGACGATGGCCGGCGCGCCGTCCGCGTAGCGCGCGATGACGCTGACGGTGACGCCGTCCTTCGGCGCCAGCGAGATGCTGTCGTGGTAATACGTGTGCTGCTGCCAGTCGGTCACGTTGCCAGTGTCAGCGAAGGTTTGGCCGGCGTAGGCTTGCAGGATTTCGGGATTCGCCTCGAACGTCACCTTGCCGCCCATCGGCCTGATAGTCGCGACGCAGCCGGTGAGTTGTTCAATCGGCCAGGTGTTCGCCCGCAGGAAGTCGTTGCGGCCCGAACGCTGGTTCAGCACCAGCGTGCCACCGTCAGCGACCCATTGTTCCAGGCGGTCAACGTCAGCGGCCTCGAGCGTGTGAAAATTGCCGTCAATGATAACCTTGTAATCTTTCAGCAGACCGTCGGCGAGTTCGCGCTCCGAGGTGTACACATAACTGTAGTGCGCCTGGTAAATGTCGCCGCGCCCGAGGTCGCTCTGGTAGCCGGTGTCCGCGGGCACCGTCGGCCACGCAATCGTCACGCGATCCACGCGCCAGGAGCGGGCCAGCGCCACGTCCGGTTTTCTCAAATCGAACTTGCCCATCAGTTGATAGTAACGCACGTTCTGCTCATACCACTCCTTCATCTCCGGATTGGCCGTGATGCTGTGCAGGTGGATGAAATAATCCATCGAGTTGCCGCCTTCCATCTGGAAGGTGAACATCTTGCGCTTCAGGTTCCACATGTCCGGCGCCGGCTGGCTCGGCTCCGCCGACGCCTCGATGCCGCGCAGGTAGCCGTAGCGCTTGAACCACGGGCGGAAGTAGTCGCCCTCGCCGGTGCAGTGCGGGTAGCCGCCGCGCTCCTCCAGCAGCGGCATCATCACGTCGATCATGCTGTAGAACGCCATCATCTTCACCGGCCGGTCAGCGTCAGCGCCGCGAATGTAATCAATCGCGCGCGCGTTCGACCGCGCCACGCAATCGGTCATCCATTCGCGCAAGTCGAACAACTGCGCGTTGACCAGCGGGTCGCTGGTCGGGAACGGCTCGCCGAGCTTGGTGGTCAGAAAACGCGGGCCCTTGATCACGCCCAGCGGCGCGAACACCGTCAGCGTGTTGTCGCCGGCGGTGAGAATTTTCGCCACGTCCCACTGCCCCCATTCCTCGCCGTTGCCGAAGGTCAGGTCGGCGAGTTTTTTGCCGTTCAACCAGATGCCGACCGGGTTGGCGTATTGCGCCGAGTTGAACGGGCACAGCGTCAGATAGACCGGCTGCCCGGCGGCGGCTTTTTCTAGTAAATTCGCGTCGGCCTTGAAGGTGAAGCGCAACCAGCCGCCGTCGGTGACCGAGCGGTCGAGCCGGTTGGCGAACGGCTGCGTGCCGGGCACGGTCAGTGGGAACCAATTCGCGTCGCTGACCGCGGGGTCGAACAGTTTCGCCTGCTCACCGTCAGCGCGTTTCATGATGCGCAGTTTCCACGTGCCGGACAAATCCTGGCTCGCGCCGTCCTGCCAGCCGTAAAAATTCCGCTCGCGCGGGAAGCGCACGTCGTCCCACGATTTGAAATAACCGGCGTCGCCGTACCAACGCTCGCCGAGGCCGCTGAGGGTGAGGTTGCGCAAGTCGCGCAAATAATGAATGAGGTCCTGCCGCGAAGGCTCGTCCCGCCCGCGCATGCCGATTAAATCGTGCGCGCCCGGCCCGGTCTCGCCGTGCGGGTCGGTGACTGACAGCATGTATTCATCGTCGGTGTATTGCTTCAGAAACGCCTGCAACTCCGCCAACTGCCCCTGCTCCAGCCGGTTGGCGGCGAACGGCACATCGCCGTAATAATCGTTCCACAGTGTCATGTCGGGGTCGCCGCCGTGGGTGTCCTGCGGATACTTGTCGTACACGAACGCCGAGACATCCATCCATTTGTTAAACTTGTAACCGAGGCCGTCACGGTCAGCGCGCTCGATGATGGGGCCGAAATTATGCACCATGTTGATGCCAAGCTCGTGCTTGCGGAAAAACGCGAAATCGTCCTCGTCGGTCAGCCCCGGCTGTTTTTTGTTGGTCAGCGAATACCAGAAGCTCATGCCGTGGCGGTCCCACAAATCGAGGAAATACGGGTGCGCCCGCTGACCGCGATACAGCGCGCCCGCGAGTTGCGCTGACGCTGACCGCAAAAATTCATCCAGCTCCGCCGGCGAGGCGAACGTGTACACCTCCACCGTCCGCGCGCCGTCCTTGAGCACCGGCAGCAGCGCCCGCCCGCCCTCGAACATCAGCGCCTTCAGCGTGGCCTGGCCGGACACCACGTCGCGCTCGCTGACGGTGGGCAGCGTGGTGAAATCGGACAGGATTTTCGACCACACGATGCGCGCCTTGCCGCTGTCGGCGGCGGTGATGCGAATGACATTCGCGTCCCGCGTCACCGTCAGCGGCCCGTACACGCGCAGGCGGTAGGTGGTGCCGTCATTGGAATCGGCCTCGTAGCAACCCGCCGCCAGCGACAGCGCGGCGGCCAACATCAGTGTTTGGATATATTTCATTGTCAGTCTCCGGTCGGTTATTTTACCTTGATGCGCTCGACCAGGCGCGTGTAGGGGGTTTCCTCCGGCAGCCCGCGCGAGCCGATGAGCCAGCTGTTTTCGGGATACCATTTCACTTCCATGTTGTCCTTCCACGGGAAGAACGGGAAGTTCGGCGCGACCGGGCCGCTGACGAACGGCAGTTTGGTCACGTCCAGTTCGCTGCTCTCGAACACCGGGCGCGCGACGGTGCGGCCGCCCACCGCCTCGGTCTGCACGCCGCCGCAATCGGGCGCGTAAGTGGCCTGGAACCACACGCCGTCCCGCTGGAACTCGAAGAAGCGGTTGTTTTGGAAATAATAGTCGGTGATCAGCGCCTTGGACTTGGCGCGGTGGAATTCCTCCAGCGAGGCGTGATGCTTTTTCGCGTCGATGGTGAATATCACGCCGTTCAGCGCCAGTTCAAGCTGGGCGCGGGAGAAGACGCGGCGCGGCCCCTCGTAATTGACGAGTTGCAGCACCTCGTAGCGCCCGTGCTGCGACTCGAAGCGCAGCGCGGCCTGCCGCGGCAGGCTGGTGGGGATGAGCGGGATGATGTTGATGAACACCTCGCCGGCCTCGATGGAAACCGGCACAACGTCAGCGCTCTCGCCGACCGCGCCGTCGCGCGCGGGGCCGCTGCCGATGAGGGTGCGGCGGATGTTGCCGTAGTGCGCGGGGAACACCACGTCCAGCCGCAGCGCCCCGGTCTCCAGCGGCGCGGCGGACAAGTTCGGCGTGACCAGCAGCAGCCCGACGTTGTCCTGTTGCAGGGTGAAGAACCAGCCCTTGTTGTTGATGGCCCGCTCGCCCTGGTACTGACCGTCAGCGGAGCGATCCAGCTGGCCGTGCGTGTCGCCGGTGATATTATATTTGCAAAACACCGTCGCCGCGTCGCGGAAATCCACCGTCAGCGGCTTGAGTTTGTAAGTGGCGAACAGCGAGGTGGTCTGGTCGCCGCCGCCCATCGGAATGTTGACCGAGCCGAGGGAAAAATCCTCCTCCATGTAAGTCTCGGTGTGATACACGTTGGACGACAGGCCGTAGGCGCCCATGCTCTCGCTGCGACCGCGCGTATGGGTGGGATAATCGCGCTTGGTGGCCAGCTCGGCGAGTGCGACGGGCAGGTGAAAATCCGTGTCGAGGAAATGCGTCCACTCCGCGATGCTCTGCCACGGGCAGCCCTCGAAGTGAATAATCTCGCGCCCGTCCGGCTGATACATGCTGCGGATGGGATCGCGCCCGCTGATGATGGGGCCGAGCGCCGCCCACAGCACCAGTTGCAAACAATGGCTGTGCCCGGAGAAATTCGCCGCGTTGGCGCGCGAGTGCGGCCCGGCCTGGCGGAAGGTCGGCGGATGGAAATGCAGCAGCACCTCGGCCCACAGCCGGTGCTCGATGTCCAGCGCCAGCGCGCGAATTTCCGCGTCGCGGGCGAACGTCGCGATTTGCGCGATGTGCGACAGCGTGACCGCCGTGTAGGTGGACGAGTTGAACTCCGACATCCACGCTGACCGTGACAACAGCAGCCGGATTTGGTTCAAATACAAGCGGCCCTGTTTGACCGCGTCGGCGTTGCCGAGGCACTCGCCGCCGAAAATCAGCCCCTGCGTCGCCATCGCCGGCATGTTGTCGTTCGCGCCGTGGAATTTGGTGTCAGGCTGGCCGGAGCCGTCGAACGTGCGGGTCGCGTTCTGCAAATGCACCTGCGCGACCGCCTTGGCCGCCGCCGTCATCTTGTCGGCGAAACGGTGGTACAAATGCGTGATGGTGTTGGACTGGAAAATGCCGAACTCGGTGCCGTGCGTCTCCCGATGGCCGGGCGCCTTCTCATCGTTGGGCACGGGCGGCAGGTCGTGCCAGCGGGCGAGGGCGCGGTTGATGATGTCAACGTGTTCCGGCCCGCCGGTGTAGAGCGCGGCGGCCAGCCACAGCGTCTCGCGGTGCGGCGAGTCAAATTGCGGGATGACGGGCGTGCCGTCGGGGTTGAGCATCCGGTCGATGTGCTGGCGCGCCGCCGCGAACCACTGCTCGCGCCGCTGCCGTTGACCGTCCATATCAAAGTACTTTTCGTTCCTGGTTATTTTTTTCATATAGAATATTTGAAAAAAATGTAGCAAAGGACTTCTTTGCTTGTAAACTCTTTATTTTATGAGATTCACACCTTCCCTGTCGCTGACGCTGCTGCTGGCGCTGGCCCCCCTCACCGTCAGCGCCGCCGTGCAACTGGATCCGCTGTTCACCGACCACGCCGTATTGCAACGCGGCGCGGCCACGCCGGTGTTCGGCACCGCCAGTCCCGGCGAAACCATCACGCTGACGCTGGGCGCCGCGACGGCGCGCGCCACCGCTGACCGTGACGGCAACTGGACGGCGGTGTTCAACAACCTGACGGCGGCCGAGAGCCTGACGCTGACGGTGAACGGCTCGCAAACCGCCGCGCCGCTGACGGTGAGCGACGTGGATGTCGGCGATGTGTACGTCTGCTCCGGCCAGTCGAACATGGCGTTCCGGCTCGCCGACCGCGAGGAAATCGCCGCCGCCGACCGTCCGCACCTCCGCTTTCTGCAAGTGCCGTACACGCCGGCGGCGACACCGGCAGCGGCGCTGGCCGCCGGCGTGCGTTGGCAGGTCATTACCCCGCAAAGCGCGGGCGAATGCACCGCGGTCGGCTATTATTTCGCCAAGTTCGTGCAGGCCGCCGCCGGCGTGCCGATCGGCCTGCTCAAGAGCGACTGGAGCGGGACGGACATCAAGCCGTGGGTGCCGCTCGCCGCGCTGACGGCGCTGCCGGTGCCGTCGGACATCAAGGCGCAAATCGAGCAGCGCGCGCGCGATTACGCCAACCTCGCCGCTGACGCCGGGCAATTCCCCGTCGCGCTCGCCGCGTGGCAAAGGGCCAACAACCGACTCGATCCCGGCAATACCGGCTTCGCGGCGGGCTGGGCGGCGCCGGAGTTCGACGACCGCGACTGGCAAAAAGTCGCCGCTGACGGTGACTGGGCCAAACAACTCGGCCTGGCCGATGGCGGCGTGCTGTGGCTGCGCAAAAAAATCCACCTGCCCGCGCCGGCCGCCAACGCCGTGAATTATTTCGAACCCGGCGCGGTGCGCGACCAGGCTGACGTTTATATCAACGGCAAGCCGCTGGCCGTCACCGGCACCACGCCGCCGTATTTTTGGAACGACTACGCGCGCCCCGGCGTGCCGCGCGGCGAGTTCGTCAAGCCCGACGCTGACAATGTCTATGCCCTCCGCATCATCTGCCAAAACGGCAAGAACCCCGGCTTGCCGCCCGCCGCCCGCATGGGCTTCCGCCTGCCCGCCGACGCGGTCAGCGACGAGTGGCGGGCGAAGGTCGAGCATAAATTCGCGCCACTGTCAGCGGCCGCGCGGGCGGCGCAGCCCCAGCCGCCGTCGATGCGCGGCGAGGGAACGCCGGGCGCCATTTACAACGGCATGGTCGCGCCGCTCACGCGCTTTGCCGTCAAAGGGGTGTTATGGTACCAGGGCGAAAGCAGCGCCGGTTACGCCGAGAATTACCACGTCCTGTTGCAGGCCATGATCGACTCGTGGCGCGCCGCGTGGCGGCAGGACGCCATGCCGTTCTACGTCGTGCAACTCGCCAATTTTTCCAAGCCGCCGACCGACGCCAGCGGCGGCGACCTCCGCTGGCCCGGAGTGCGCGAAGGCCAGAATTACGTCGCCCAGCACGACCCGAACGTGAAGGTCGCCGTGACCATCGACATCGGCGACGCCAACGACATCCACCCGCGCAACAAGCGCGACGTCGGCTACCGCCTCGCGTTGCAGGCGCTGGCGCACGCTTACGGCCAGCCCGGCGAATACTCCGGCCCGGTGTTCCAGTCCGCTGACATTGCGGGCGGCAAAATCCGCGTGCAATTCACCCACGCTGACGGTGGCCTGGTCGCCAAGGACGGCGCGCTACGGCGCTTCGTCATCGCCGGCGCGGACCAGAAATGGCACGAGGCCGAGGCAGTGATTGACGGCGACAGCGTGGTCGTCTCCAGCCCCAACGTCAGCGCCCCCGTCGCCGTCCGCTACGCCTGGGCCGGCAATCCGGAGGGCTGCAATTTGTATAACCGGACCGGCCTGCCCGCCTCGCCGTTCCGCACCGACGACTGGCCGCTGGGCACTAAAAACCGCTGGTTTTAAGCGCCCGATATTATGGTGTTTGACATGAACCCTATGTTAATTGAGATGAGTCCAGCGTTAGCAAATTCCCCTCTCGTAGAGGGGAATTCGCTGGCGCTGTGTCAAAGCGAAATACCATATAGGAAAAAATTATGCACGACCACCCCGACCACCGTAAAAGTATCCAACGCCAACTCCGCCGCTGGTTTGCCCGTTGCGCTTTGGCGGCCAGCATTCTATCGCTGCCGCCCGCCGGCGCTGACGCGGTCACGCTCGACTTCCTCATCACCGACAACATGGTGCTCCAGCGCGGCAACACCACCCCCATTCGCGGCACCGCCAGCCCCGGCGAACTCGTCACCCTCAAGCTCGGCGCGTTAACCACCACCGCCACCGCCGCTGCCGATGGCGCCTGGACCGCCCGCTTCCACGACTTGTCAGCGGCGGAGAATCTCACCCTCACCGTCAGCGGCAAGGACGGCCCGCCGCTCGTCGTGAACAACGTCGATGTCGGCGATGTCTGGTTCTGCGCCGGTCAATCCAACATGTTCTTCCGCCTCGCTGACGCTGACGAAATCGCCGCCATCGACCGCCCCCACTTGCGCTACTTCGGCGTCCCCTTCAAGAACGCCGCCACCCCCGTCCCCACCGTCAGCGCCAAATGGGAAGTCGCCAGCCCCCAATCCGCGAACCGCCACAGCGCCGTCGGCTACTACTTCGCCAAGGCCGTCCAGGACGCCACCGGCGTCCCCATCGGCATCATCCACTCCGCCCAGGGCGGCACGGACGTCAAAGCCTGGACCTCCCGCGACGCGCTGGACACCATCCCCGAAATCAAGGACTTCGTCGCCACCACCCTCAACAACTACATCAACCTCGACGCCGACGCCGCCCGCTTCCCCGGCGACTATCTGGCCTGGCAGCAAAAGTACCACCACACCGACCCCGGCGCGCCGACCCCCAATCCCGCCTGGGCCGCCCCGGACCTGCCTACCGCCGACTGGACCCCCGTCGTCACCACTGACCGTGACTGGTGGCGGAACGCCAAGCTGCCCGCTGACGGTGGCGTCGTCTGGTTCCGCAAGACCGTCTTCATCCCCGCTGACCGTGCCGCCGCGCTGCGCGACCTTAACTTCGGCCGGCTGCGCAACGACATCACTATCTACCTCAACGGCAGCCCCATCGGCACCGGCGGCAACCTGCCCCCGTACTTCTGGCACAGCAACGGCATCGGCGTCCGACTCCCCCGCGACCCCGCCCAGCCCGGCGCCATCCGCCCCGACGCTGACAATGTCTTCGCCCTGCGCATCGTCTGCCACGAGGGCAAAAACCAGGAACTCCCGCGCGGCCCCTCCCTCATCCCCGGCCTCGCCGAGGTCTCCAGCGAATGGCTGGTCAAAGTCGAGGCCGCCTTCCCGCCGCTGACCGTGGCCGCCCGCGACGAAATGCCCAAGCCCCCGGAAGTCCGCTTCGAGCAAACCCCCACCGTCCTCTACAACGGCATGGTCAACCCCTTCACCCCGTACCCCGTCAAGGGCGTCCTCTGGTACCAGGGCGAAAGCAGCGCCCGCGCCCCCTGGGCCTACCGCAGCTTCCTCGCCGCCCTCGTCCAATCCTGGCGCCACGCCTGGCGGCAGGACGAGCTGCCCTTCTATATCGTCCAACTCCCCGGCTACGGCCAGCCGACCGTCTCGCCCGCGGGCCTCAACGACAGTTGGGCCGAATTGCGCGACAGCCAGCAGGCCGCCGCGCGCCAAATCCCCGGCGCGTACCTCGCCGTCACCATCGATATCGGCGAGGCCAACGACATTCATCCCCGCAACAAACGCGACGTCGGCCGCCGGCTGGCGCTCCTCGCCCTCGAACACAGCTACGGCCTGCCCCAGCCCGGCGGCAGCGCCGGCCCGGTCTATCAATCCGCCACCGTCGAAGCCGGCCGCCTCCGCCTCCGTTTCGCCAACCCGACCGGTGGCCTCGTCGCCAAAGACGGCGCGTTGCGCCAGTTCATCATCAGCGGCGCCGACCAGCAATGGCGCGCCGCCGAGGCGGTCATCGACGGCGACACCATCCTCGTCTCCAGCCCCGCGGTGCCCGCCCCCGTCGCCGTCCGCTACGCCTGGGCCAACAACCCGGAGGGCTGCAATCTCTATAATAAATCCGGCCTGCCCGCCGCGCCGTTCCGCACCGACGATTGGCCGTTGCACACCCAGGACCGCTGGTTCTAACCGCAACTGGTTACCTCTACTCTTATGAATCCACTCGAAAACTACGCGCTGGTCAGCGACGCCGTCACCCGCCGCGCCTCCAGCTACGACCGTGCCGGCGGCAACGACGATTGCCTCTTCTACATTGAACCGGGCCAGACCGCCGTGCTGCTCGACACCGCCGGGCCGGGCAAAATCACCCACCTCTGGGCGACCTTGCGCGAGTTCGACCAATCCGGCCACGACACCGTGGCGCGCGACCTGGTGCTGCGGATGTATTGGGACGGCGCGACCACGCCCAGCGTGGAGGTGCCCATCGGCGACTTCTTCGGCCTCGGCCACGCGCTGTCGCCGGAGACGTTCTATTACCCGCGCAAATACGCCGTCAACTCGCTGCCGGTGGCGCTGGGCGGCAACGAGCGCGCGTTCAACTGCTATTGGCCGATGCCGTTTCACCAGGCGGCGCGCGTCGAGGTGTACAACAACGGACTGCGCACCGTGCGGCTGTTCTTCTACCACATCGACTACGAACTCGGCCCGCAACCGGCCAACGCCGCGCTGTTCCACGCCGCGTTCGGGCACGAGCCGGCGGCGCGCGGGCAGGTGCCGGGCAACGAGCGCGACTACCACAACCTCGACGGGCGCGACAACCTGGTGCTGCTGGACACCACCGGCAGCGGGCATTACGCCGGCTGCTTTTATTACATCCAGGCGCGCGCCGACAGTTGGTGGGGCGAGGGCGACGACATGCTGTTCATCGACGGCGACCCGCTGCCGACCATCACCGGCACCGGCTCGGAGGATTACTTCAACAACGCCTGGGGCTACAACCACGAGTTCTGCCACCCCTGCTACGGCGCGCCGCTGGTGGAGAAACGGCCGGACGGCACCAGCTACATGAGCCTCTACCGCTTCCACCTCGCCGACCCGGTGCGCTTCAAAAAAAGCCTCAAAGTCACCATCGAGAAATGGTGGCACGCGCACAAAACCAACGCCGTCTCCTTCGTGGTGTTCTGGTACCAACTGACGCCCGCCGCCACGCGCCCGCCCTTGCCGCGCGGCGCTGACAATCACCCGCGCCGCGCCGCCGCGCTGCCGTGGCGCGCGCTGGACGAGGGCGTGGAGTTCCCCCTCGCCGCGCTGGAAGCGCCGTTGCGCGCGACGGGCCGCGAGGTGCATTTGGTCGAATTGCGCGAGGACCCATACCGGCGCACCTGTTACGGCCTGCTCATCCGCGCCGACCGCGAGCGGGTGCCGCTGACGCTGACCGTGCCCGACGACGGCGCGTGGCAGGTGGAAGTGCAACCCGCGTATGACCGCCTGACCGGCCCGCTGACACTCAGCGTCGAACAAGGCGCCACCGTCAGCGTCCCGCCGACCGGCAGCGGCTTCCAAGTCGCCGGCACCGCCAGCGCCAGCCAGCGCCAGCTCACCCTGTGGGTACAGGCCGACGGGATTATCCCGCTGCATCGTATCCGGCTGAAGCAGGTTTGATTGTAACCAAGCGCGCTTGACAAAAACCGAGTACAAAATTCCAAATGCCGAGTACAAAATTTCAAACGCCAAATCCCAAACGCCAATTAACTGCCAATTTCCAACTGCAAACCTCCAAACCATAACGCTGGACTACTCCGGCACTCTCAGGGAGTTTAACCCCAACGGGACGGAGGCATTCATCGCCGTAACCGGCCTGTCCGTTGGCGTTACCGGCCTGTTCGTTGGCGTAATCGGTCTGTCCAAAATCGTTTTGTACTCGTCCAAAATCATTACGGACTCGTCCAAAATCATCGCTTCACTGGGAGCGCCGGCATCTTGCCGGCTTATGGAGCGCGGGCGTCCCGCCCGCTTCGTTGCCGGCTGGAAGCCGGCGCTCCCAGTGTGGCTCAGCGCCGGCAGGCACGATCAGCAGCCCATTTTCGCCAAAACGCAACG
>JAISBF010000087.1 GCA_031266335.1 Verrucomicrobiales bacterium | reverse complement strand
CGGTTGCCGTTGGCGTCGTAGTCGAACACCGCGCCGGCCGCGCCGCTGACGGCGAGCAGTTGGTTGACGGCGTTGTAGGTGTAATTGGTTTGCTCACCGTCAGCGGTTTTGCCAGTGCGGTTGTTGGCGCGGTCGTAGGTGTAGCGCGTGTCACGGGCGGCGGCGCCGGTGATCAACTCCCGCGTCAGGCGGTAAATATTGTCGTAAGTATTGGTGATGACTCGATTGTCAGCGGCAGCGGCGTAAGTCTCCGTGATTTTGGTCACGTTGCCGACATGGTCGTATTCCTGCGCGTAGCCGCTGAGGGTGACGTTGTCATGGTTGTTGGTGGTTTTGTTGGTGCAACGGTTGAGCGCGTCGTAGAGGTTGGTCGTGACATCGCCATTGGGCAGCGTCAGCGCCGCAATATTGCCGTTCAAGTCGTAGGCGTAAGTCGTGACACGGCCGGTCTCGCTGACGGTCTGCAGGCGATTCAAGGCGTCATAAGTCGAAACCAGTTCCCTGTTGCTGCCGCCGTAAATTGCTTTCGTGCGATTGCCCGCCAAATCGTACTCGTAATTGTGCGTTCGCCCGGCGGAGGTTTCCTGCACGATGCGATTGAGCGCGTCGTAAACGTAGGCCACCGTCGCGCGGTCCGTCGCCCACGTCACATTGCCCGCCGCGTCGTAGGTGTATTGGCGGTGGTCCTGTGCCCGGCCTTGATAGGTCACCGTCAGCGGGCGGTTGCGGCTGTCGTAAGTGTAAGCGGTGATTTGGCCCTTCGCGTCGGCGCGGCGTATTTTGTTAATGGCATCGTAGGCGAAAGTGACGGTGTGGTTGAGCGGGTCGCTCTCCGTCAACTGGCGGTTCAGGCCGTCATAGGTAAAACGCGTGGGGTGATTTTTGCCGTCAGTAACAGCGACGCGGTTGCCGACCGCGTCGTACTCGTAGCTAACGGTGATGCCCGCGGCGTCGGTGGTGCGCGTGAGACGATTTAGCGCGTCGTATTGGTTGTGCGTCACCTTGCCGTTCGCGTCGCTGACGTTGACGATGTTGCCGTTCCGGTCGTACACGGTCAGCGTGTCATGGCCCAGCGCGTCGGTGACTTTGATGACGCGATTCGCCGCGTCATACTCGCTGACGGTGACGTTACCGTTGGCGTCGGTGGTCGCGGTCACATTGCCGACCGCGTCGTAAGCGGTCAGCAGCAGCGGGTGTTTGGTCTGGCCGTCGGCGGCATCCGCCACTGCCGGTTGTTGCTCGCTGATTTTGCGGTTACGGTTGTCGTAGGCGAACGTCCACGCCTGGCCCAACGGGTTGACGGTCAGCGTCACGTTGCCCGCCGCGTCGTAGCCGGTCACCGTCAGCGCCCGCTGACCGTCGGCGAGCGCCGGCGCGTAAACTTCAATCGGCCGCCCCGCCGCGTCGTAACGCGTGTCCGTTTGCCGGCCCAATTCATCGGTCACCCGCCATTTCAAGCCGGTGCTGGTGTACGCGGCGCTGACGGTGCTGCCGTCGGGATTGGTCACGGTCAGCGGGCGGTTCAGGGCGTCGTAGGTGGTTTGCGTGACGTGGCCGAGCGGGTCGGTGGTGTGGATTAAATTGCCGACATCGTCGTAGGCGTTCAGCGTTTCGGCGAAATCTGACAGGGCATCGGCAGTTTGCTGACCTCGGCTTGGCCGGCTGGCAGCCGGCGCTCCCGGTTGGCGGGCGAGACGCCCGCGTTCCATATTATATTGCACCCGCGTTTTCACGGCGCGGTAGAGGCTGTCGTACTCGACCTCGGTCACGTAACCGCGCGGGTCAACGGTTTGGGTCGGCTTGAATGTTGACACGTTGAACGTGTCGCCGCCGCTGTTGGCGCCGTAGGCATACACGGTGGGCTGATGCAGCGCGTCGATGGTTTTGACCAGCCGCTGCAGCCCGTCGTACTCGAACCGCGTGACATGGCCGTTGGGGTCGGTCTGGCTGGTCTTGGCATTGGCCGCGTTGTAGGCAAATTGCGTCACCAGATTCCCGGCACTGTCAGCGCCCATCACCCGCGTTTGTTTCACCAGGCGGTTCAGCGGGTCATACGCAAACTGCGTGACGTGGCCGTTCTCGTCGGTCGCGCTGACCTTGTTGCCGTTGCCGTCGTAGGCGAACACTTGTTCCGCGTCGTCCGCGTGGGTGATGCGCGTCAGCCGGTTGCGTTGGTCGTAAACATACAAGGTCTGGTTGCCATTGGGGTCGGTCGCGCTGATCTTGTTGCCCTGCGCGTCGTATTCGCGACTCACCGTCAGCGCCAGGCCGCCGGGATTGGTGACTTCCTGCGCCACGCGACCGGCGTTGTCTATCACGTATTGCGTCACCAAATCCGCCGCCCAGCCCGGTGCGCCGTCAGCGGCCTGTTTTTGCATCGTCTTGCGCGTCACCACGCCGGGAAAATTCGCCGAGTACTCGAACAACGTCACTTGCAGCGGCGTGTCACTGCCAGCGGGGTAAACCCGCTCCGCCGTTCGCCGCCCCAGCGCGTCCACGTCATACACCGTCCGCCGCCCCAGTTCATCCACCATCCCCTTCATGACCCGCTGGTCGCTGTAGCTGAAATCTTTTATCAGCCAATTGTCGCCCAGCTTACGCATTTGCGCCGTCGGGTCGTCGTAACAACCGTTGACACCCGCTGATAGTGGTATAATCGAGTGATAGTCAGCAGCCAACCCACTCGTGGTCCAAGTGTCGCTGTATTCAAACTCCGTCTCGTTGCCGCTCAAGTCCACGGTCCGGCTGACGTTCAGCCCGGCGTTCACGTCGAATTCATAATGCTCCGTCCCGAACCCTTCGTGCGTGAGATCCATGGTGCGATAGTAAATAATCTTCGGCGTGGTGATGTGTTTGCCGCTGTAATAATTGCTCAGCGTCCTGATGAAATGCGCCAGCGGATTGCCCCACTGGTAGGTTCGCCAGCGGCCCGTCGCGTCGCGCACGCGAGTCTTGCGCAGGCTGTCGGCGCTGAGCACGGCGGCGTCATCATCGTCGTTGTCACTGAGCTTGACGAGTTTGGTGAGGGAATAATTTTCAAACTGCGTCACGCCCCCGCCGGGCAAAGTAACGCCGCTGACCATCCGCCCCTCGCCGGTCGCCGGATAATAAATGCCCGCCGGAAAATCGTCGCTGCGGTAGTAATTATATTTGCCCGTGCTGGTGCCGTCATGGTTGAACATGTACCCGATCGCATAGGTTTGATTGTTAGGATCCGTGATGCCGCCCACGTCGCAGTGCAGATACACGTTCGGCCCCTGCAACTGGGGCGTCAAATCCTGCTCCGCGGCGAAATCGTACCCGTAACTCGTCTCGGCACCGTCAGCGGCGGTGACTTTCACCAGCAGCCAGATGTCACGGTCAGCGTCGTGCTCGTAAGTGTAGTCCGTGCGGTTCCAGTTGGCGTCCCAAATGTTGGTGACCAATCCGCTGCCATTGATACGAAGGTACAGCGTCTGGTCGGCGCGTCCCTCCGCCTCGATGCGCATTGGCACCAGTTGCTGGCCGCCCGCTGCATAAATCCAGTTCACCACCTGCCCCAGCCGGTCGGTGATTTTGACCAGCCGGTAGTAGGAGATATCGTCGTAATCCTCGCTGCCGTTCATCCGGTCATGGCTCATGTGATAGTCGAGGCCGGTGGCGGTGTATTCCAGCACCGAGCCGAATTTGCGTTTGAATACCAGCCGGTTCCCGTCAGCGGCAAACTCCAAGCTGGTCAAATACGTGTTCTGCTCATGCTTGGCGGTCGGAAACGGGAAAAAATTTTGCCCCCAGATGACAAACCGGTACACCGCGCCGTTCTCGTCGGTCACATAGGCGTAGTCGGCGTCATTGCTCGACCGGACGATTTTGACCTGCGCGGTGAGGTTGGAACTCCAGCCCGCGCCAAAAGGCAAATCCGGGCGCTCGTGCGGGCGCAGGCCGAACCGTTCGCTCCACACCTCGGAAGCCGTCGAGCGCCGCACGGTCAGCGCCAGTTCGCTGCCGTTCACCGGCAGCCAGGCGTCGCTGACATTGTGCCGCAAGCCCAGTGTCAGCGCATCCACGAAGGTTTCCTCCCGCTGCTGGTCATCCTCGGCGGCGGCCTGCGGTTTTTCATCTGACAAGGGGCGGCCGTTGAGCGCGATTTTCCGGTATTTCGCCCCGCTTGCCTCGTCCACCGGCACGCTCAAACTGCTGGAATCAGGGGGCGCTGGCGGACCGGAAAAATAAAACGTGTGGCTGTCGGTGCCCATTTCAATTTCCCCGCCCGTAATGTAATCAACCGACGCAAAGGTTTGTAAATTAACGGTCAAAGAATCCCCATCGCCGGCCAGCCCGCTTGCCACTACCTTGAAAGACGAATAAGAATCTAATTCTTCCTGGGTGAAGGTCAGCGGACTGGACAGCGGGGCGCCGCCGCCTTTGGTCACGCGCAGCGTGTCGCTGCCCTGCCAACTTAAAACGTATCTGGTATCCGGCAGTTCGCTGTCGTTGACCGCGAAGAATACCGGCTCTTTGGTATCAAACGGAGTGTTATGTTCCGGGCAGGTGATATATTGCAAATTGGGGACACCGCTGCCCAAAATCAGCGAAATCCGGGGAATGCCAACTACCGCATAACAGCCAACGGAGGATTCGAAATGGCCAGCGGTTGTGTACTCCTCACTCTCAGTGGCGCCGGAAGGAATGGTCCAGGAACGCTTGGGTCCCGCCCGTCTAAATTGTCCCAAATCGGCTTTGTCGGGATGGCAGCCAGTGGCATAAAATTCCATCCACTCCAAGGTCAGCCCGCCGGCCGGCGGGTTGCTTAGTTTGAATTTATACTTCAGCGGATTCAGTTCCTCACCATCAGCTATGGGCGTTTCCACTTCCACCGGGCAAGGCACGTCGCACATTTTCTCCCGTGAACCAAACAACTCCGCATTCCCCTGCATCGCGGTCAGTCGATAATGATAAATCACGCCGGCGCTGACGCTCTCATCCAGATAAGTATCATCAGCCTGACTGTCCACCACCGTCAATTCACCCCAATTTCCATCGTTCTCCCGGCGCTCGATTTTGCAAGTAAATTGAATATTAGTATTGAGTTGCCAGGTCAACAAGATTGCGCTGTTGCCCGCGGCAGTGGCGGAGAAATTTGCAAATTTCTCCGTGTCCAGCGGCGGGGCTGGCGGTGGATCCGCGTCCAGATCAAAGTAGGCGACACCACCCGGATCTGGCGGTGAGTTGATAGCGGTTTGCGTATCCATGCGCATCCTTTGCTCCTGTCCGTTAGTTTGCAATTTCCATCGTCAGTGGCAAGGATTTTGTAGGCAATGTTACAGTTTTTTTACAGAGAGAACATGGAGTTCCTGGAGGAAGATATAAACTGAACATTTTCTTCCCTGCGGTTAACTACGAGACTTTCTTCGGTGACAGGAACGATAAACCCTGAGACCTGACCACAGGTTTCCGGCATCATCTTAATATTGACAGACTAACTCGTCATCCTGAGCGCAGCTCTGCAAGGGCGTAGTCGAAGGATGACGGGGAACTTGCCAATGTTATGCGGAATTAATATAAAAAACTTGAAGCCACAAAGACACAATGTTTTTGTTTGGAAAAATAATCTTTGTGTCTTTGCGTCTTCGTGGCCGGAGTTTTCGGTAGCTTGCAATAGTGAGAAACCCTATTCCTTCAAATTCATGGCCAGCAGGAATTCGGCGTTGCTCCGGGTCTTTTTCAGGCGGTCGAGCAATAGCTCCATCGCGTCGGTCGCCGGCAGGGAAGTCAACGCCTTGCGCAGCGCGTGAATGCGCGGCAATTCGTCGGCGTGATACAGCAATTCCTCCTTGCGCGTACCGGATTTGGGTATGTTGACCGCCGGATAAATGCGTTTGTCCACCAGCGAGCGGTCAAGGTTGATTTCCATGTTGCCGGTGCCCTTGAACTCCTCAAAGATGACCTCGTCCATCTTGCTGCCGGTTTCAATCAGCGCGGTGGCCAAAATGGTCAGGCTGCCGCCTTCCTCCAGGTTGCGCGCCGCCGCGAAAAAGCGCCGCGGCTTGTGCAGCGCGTTGGCGTCCACGCCGCCGGACAGAATCTTGCCGCTGTGCGGTTGCAAGGTGTTGTAGGCGCGCGCGAGGCGAGTGATGCTGTCGAGCAGGATGATGACGTCAATCTTGCGCTCGGCCAGGCGCTTGGCGCGCTCGATGACCATCTCGGCGACTTGCACGTGGCGTTCCGGCGGCTCGTCAAACGTCGAACTGATGACCTCGCCGCGCACCGAGCGCTTCATGTCGGTGACTTCCTCCGGCCGCTCGTCAATCAGCAATACAATCAGATAGGCGTTAGGATGGCTGGCGCTGATGGCGTTGGCCACCTTCTGCATCAGCACGGTTTTGCCGGTGCGCGGCGGCGCCATGATCAGGCCGCGCTGGCCGAAGCCGATGGGCGAAATCAAATCCATGGCCCGCATGGCGAGGTCCGGCTTGGCCCCCGCGCCATGAGCTTCCAGCATGATGCGGCGGTTGGGGAACAGCGGCGTCAGGTTGTCAAAGTGCACCACGCTGCGGGCCTTTTCCGGCGACTCGCCTTCCAGCTTGTCCACGGAGACCAGCGCGAAATAGCGCTCCTTGTCGCGCGGGGCGCGCAGTTCGCCGCCCACGCGGTCGCCTTTTTTCAGGCCGTATTTGCGGATTTGCGACGGCGACACATAAATGTCCTCCGGGCATGGCGTGTAGTTGTGAATGGGCCAGCGCAGGAAGCCGTAGCTATCCGGCAAAATTTCCAGCACACCCTCGCCAAACATCCGCCCGTTGCGGCGGGCGTTGCGGCGCAAAATTTCAAAAATCAACTCGTGCTTGCGCAACTGGCCGATGTTATCAATCCTGAACTCGATCGCCATGTCGGTGAGTTCCTGGATGGATTTTTTCTGCAAATCACCCAGGTGCAATTCCAGGCCCGGCGGCAATTCCTCCACCGGCAGCGGCTCGCCGTTGGCATCCACTTCGGGATTGGCGGCGACCTCCTGACCGGCGGGCGGCAGAGAATCCGTCGCGGAACCGGCCTCATCGTCATCGTAACCGGGCAAGCCCTGCGGCTGACGCTCACCGCGCTGCGGTCCCTTGCCCTTGTTAAAACGGCGGAAATTACCCTTGCCGCGCCCGCGCTGCTGGAAATTGCGCCCGCGGCGCGGCTGCTCGCGTCCGTCCGGGCGTAGCGAGGTTTCATGGCTGGGCAGCGGTTCCGCCGCGCCCGCGCCTGCCGGCGCGACCGGCCCGGCGTTGGGGGTGTCGTTTGCCGCGGCCTGCGCCGGCGGTCTGGGTTGGTTTTCGTCTGACATAAAATCTCCTGTTCTGGTTGGCGGTGTTTTTGCCGCGTCAGCGGGCGCCGCGTGTGTCTGCGGCTTGACCGGTTTGCTTTCTATGAACTCAACCATAAATGTTGTAAGCGCGCCACTTGCCTGTCAAGTAAATCAAAACTACCGTTGTTCCACAGTACCAGCTGGCTGTGCCTGATTTTTTCCTCCACCGGCCACTGGGCCCGCATCCGTTGTTTCGCCGCATCCTCATCCAATCCGCGCGCCCGCAAGCGCGCCAGCTGACCGGCCGGCGTCGCCGCCACGCAGGCCACCGAGTCAAACCGCCCCGCGCCATCGGTTTCATGCAGCAAGGGAATCACCGTCACCGCCGGAACCCCCGGCCACCTTCGCCCATGCGCCTGCAAGCGTTGCTCAACCACGGCGCGAATGAGCGGATGAAGAATCGAGTTTAACATGACCCGCTTTCCGGCATCGGCAAAAACCAGCCGACCAAGCAGCGTCCGATCAACAAGACGGGCGTCATTAAGAATGTTTTTGCCAAAGGCGTCAACTGTTTTTTTATAACCCTCGGCGCCCGGCTGCAATTGTTCCCGCGCAATCACGTCGGCGTCAATCACCTGCCAGCCGACGGCGGCCAGCCGCGCCGCGGCCGCGCTCTTGCCGCAGGCGATGCCGCCGGTAATGCAAAATCTTTTCATGCGAATTGAATCAATTGAATGGCCGGATTATCCACCGCCAGCCGCGCGGTTCTAAAAATAGGAAAATCATCCGGCTGGCGAAACCGGCAAAAACATACCGCATCCCGCAAAATTCACAAGCTTTTTTAAGCTATCGGCAAGACTCGAAAAACACTTTAACTGCCCCAAACCCCGGCAAACTTTCATCGCAAAAACTGTTGTCAAATCCCCGGCAATCGCCAACAATGCCTGCTTTATGATTACCGTCAAACCTCACTTTGGCTGGGACAACGTCCTCGTCCTCGCAAACAAGCAAGTCGAACTGTTCATCACCCTTGATGTCGGGCCGCGCATCCTGCGCTTCGCGTACCAGGGCGGCAACAACGTGTTCAAGGAATATGCCGCGCAGCTTGGCAAGTCCGGCGAAAAAGCCTGGATGATTCGCGGCGGTCACCGCCTGTGGGTCGCGCCGGAACTCAAGGGCACCTATTATCCCGACAACCAAGCGGTCAAGGTGAAGGTCATCGACGACTTCACGGTCAGCGTCCTTTCCGCGCCCGAAGGCCGCAACGGCTGGCAAAAAGAACTCACCGTCGCACTGTCAGCGACAAAAAATGCCGTCACCGTCACCCACCGGCTCACCGCGTTGCGCGATCTCAAACTCGACACCGCCGTCTGGGGCCTCAGTGTCATGGCCCCCGGCGGCACCGCCATCATCCCGCAACCCAAACTCGGCGCGCACCCGCGTGACCTGCTGCCGACCCGCGTGGTGGTACCGTGGGCGTACACCAGCCTCAGCGACCCGCGGCTCACCTTCACCGAAAAACGCTGGCTGCTCAGACAGGACGCCAAGGCCAAGGCGCCGATCAAGCTCGGCCTGCTCCACACCGAGGGCAAAATCGGCTACCTGAATGGCAACCTGCTATTCACCAAGACCATCGCGCGGCAACCGGGCGCGACGTACCCCGATTTGGGCGTCAACACCGAATTGTTTACCAACAAGGAAATGCTCGAAGTCGAAAGCCTGGCCCCGCTGACGCGCCTGAAAAAAGGCCAGATCCAGGTCCACGTGGAAAACTGGACGCTGCAAAAAGTCAACGGCAGCCCGCTGACGGTGAAGTTGTAGTTCTCTTGCAAAAAACGCCACGCCGCCGGCAGTGAAGTCACCGTCAGCGGCAGGTGAAAGAGGTGTTGCGAATAGATGAAACTGGTCAAATTTTGGCGTAGTTGGTATGGAAAAACGTATGCGTAAAACTGTCAAATCTCGTTACGGCATTGGCGAATGGTATGGTCGTGGATTGGAGAAAATTTCCCCGGCTACACGGCAAGAATGGGCACTACGGGAATTGGCAGACAATGGATCGGTTGATACTGAATGTCCGTTTCGCGCGGGCATGAAATGCAACAAGCAAGGCGGTGTGTGTTCGTTACGGCTCTATACACACACTGACGGTAACCCGGTCACCGGCAGCGGTTCTCCGGTAGCAACTTGCCCGAACCGTTTTCTTGAGGATAGCCTGATTTACAAGTGGGCTGGCGAGATAATTTTAAAAAATACCCGGCCCGCAGTGTTGGCAGAAATTGGTTTTTTGAAGCCACTGCAACCAGCCAGCGCAAAAAAGCATGGCCATGATTTTGTCGGAAAAATTGACAATGTGCTGTTGCTGCCTACCACTGAGGGAGCGGAGTTAAAGTGGTGTGCACTGGAAATCCAGGCAGTGTATTTTTCAGGCCAGGAAATGCGTCACGAATTTGAATTGCTGGCCAAGCACGTTGATGATGGAGTGCCTTATCCGGCCGCCCAGCGTCGCCCGGACTGGCGCAGTTCTGGTCCCAAACGCCTGCTACCACAATTGCAAACCAAGGTGCCCACCATCAGTCGCTGGGGCAGAAAAATGGCCGTGGTGGTGGACGAGCCATTTTTTGCGTCACTGGTTGGACTGCATCCGGTCGAAGCGCTATCCAACTCCGAAATTGTGTGGTTAGTGGTCGGTTACGAAGCCACTGTCAGCGGTTGGAAATTGTGTCGCAAGAAAATGGTGTTAACCACACTGGAATCTTCGGTCAAAGCGCTGACCGGCGGTACGCCCTTGTCCAAGGAAGATTTTGAAAAACTGCTCACCGCGCAAAAGCCGGCATTCACTCTTTGAGCCAGCTTAAATCGCGCCCGATGAGTAATTCCGTCACTCTGGCGTGGTGTGTGTTTTTCATGGCAATGGCACGGGTTTGAAAACCAAATTTTCCGGCCAGCGCAACCACCTCAGCAGTGTTGTCGTAGCTCATGAGCAAATCGCCTTTGCATTTTTGCATCTCGCTGAACAGTCGTTGATGGTTAACCTGCCAGGCCACATACAATCGCCGCGCTGCCACCGTGTAGGGCGGATCAAGATAAAAACAAGTTTCCGCATCATCCTGAAATTCATGGATAATCTTAAAGGCGTCAGTTTCGACAAACGTGAATTTGTCCTTGGCGTGGTTAATTTCGCGAATACGCCGCGCCAGTGTTTCAGGATACCAGCGCGAAGTGATGCCACGTCCGTTCTCACCGGTTTTAACCAAGCCCGCGCCCGGCGCCATGATACCGCCACGCTGGACACGATTGCGCAAAAGCGTCTGAAAGGCAAGGTCGCGCAAATTACTGGTAGTCAACGACAGCGTTCTGCGTGCCTCGTCCTCGGTGAGTTGAAATGCCAGAATTTTTTTTGCCAGCCATTCTGAATGGCCATTGAGCACAACCTTCCACACTGCCGCCACACCAGGGTCAAGCTCGCTGAAGATGATGTGTCGTGCCAAGTTTTCAAAGCCAGCGGTCAGGCTGACGATAGCACCACCGGCGAACGGTTCCACCAATCGCGCCGGACGTGGACGCTTGGCGGCGAGCCAATCACGCAAGTAAGGCACCAGCCAAGTCTTGCCGCCAGGATAACGAAAAGGGCTGCGCTGCGGGACGCTGGCAACATTGATGGGCTTTTGCGCGGTGTAGCGGACTTTTTCTGGTAACGGCAGTTCAAGGACAAATGTGTCGCGGTCTTCGCGGATGCGACAACCACCCTGCTCGTCCAGCTTGCGTGCAATCTTAAGTAAATCGTCCGCGAACCGTTCAGGCACACGAATAACTGTGGTTTTACCGGACTGCCATTTACGCGGATAGGAGGTAGATGAAATTGCCATGCAACCCTGTTACAGGGATTCTATCTAAATGTCAACACGTTACAGGGTTTTTAATAAATTTGCCATCGTCAACAGTGCAGCACTTCACAGAAACCGCGCGGCTTCCTGCACGTCCTTGTCGCCGCGGCCGCTGAGGTTGACCAGTACGATTTGTTCCCGCCCCATCGTCGGCGCGATCTTCAGCGCGTGGGCGACGGCGTGCGACGACTCCAACGCGGGGATGATGCCTTCCAGTGCCGACAGGGTCTTGAACGCCGCCAGCGCCTCATCGTCAGTGGCGTAGGTGTACTCGGCGCGCCCCGTGTCGCGCAGCCAGCAATGCTCGGGGCCGACCGCGGCGTAGTCCAGGCCGGCGCTGACGCTGTGGGTTAGCTCAATTTGACCGTCAGCGTTCTGCAACACATAGGATTTGGTGCCCTGCAACACGCCAAGGCTGCCGCCCTGGAACCGCGCCGCATGGCGTCCGGGCTTGAGGCCCTCGCCGCCGCCCTCGACGCCGACGAGCCGGACCTCGCGGTCATCGAGGAAGGCGTAAAACGCGCCGATGGCGTTGCTGCCGCCGCCGACGCAGGCCACGATGAGGTCCGGCAGTTTGCCCGCCTGGGCCAACAGCTGCCGCCGCGCCTCGTCGCCGATAATGCGCTGGAAATTTCTCACCAGCAGCGGATATGGATGCGCCCCATACGCCGTGCCGAGGATGTAATGCGTGTCGCGAATATTGGTCACCCAGTCGCGCATCGCCTCGTTGACCGCCTCCTTCAGCGTCTTTTGCCCTGCCGTCACCGGCACCACCTTTGCGCCGAGAAAGTGCATCCGGGTCACGTTCAGCGCCTGCCGGCGCATATCTTCCTCGCCCATGTACACCACGCACTCCAGCCCGAACCGCGCCGCCACGGTCGCCGTCGCCACGCCGTGCTGGCCCGCGCCGGTCTCGGCGATGACCCGCCGCTTGCCCATGCGCAGCGCCAGCAGCGCCTGACCCAGCGCGTTGTTGATCTTGTGCGCGCCGGTGTGCAGCAAGTCCTCGCGCTTGAGATAAATTTGCGCGCCACCGCAACGCGCCGTCAGCCGCTCGGCGAAATACAGCGGCGTCGGACGGCCGGTGAAGTCGCGCTGGAAATCCCGCAGCCGGCGCTGAAACTCCGGGTCACGCTCAGCGTCGGCGTAAACCGCGGCCAGCTCCGCCAGCGGCGCCATCAGGATTTCGGGCGCGTATTGCCCGCCAAATTGGCCGAAGTAACCGCGCTCATCCGGCATGGTAGTCAGTACGTTTTGCATAGCTCGATAAACCTTTGCAGCTTGCCCAAGTCCTTCCGGCCGTAACTTTCCTCCACGCCGCTGCACACGTCCACCGCGTAAGGGCGCACGGCGTCCAGCGCCGCCCGGACATTGTCCGCGTTGAGTCCGCCGCTGAGGATGCACGGCCGGTCCGTCTTGATTTGGAATTGCCGCGCCAGCGTCCAGTCGAACGCCGCGCCAGTGCCGCCAAATTCCGCGCTCAATTTGTCCAGCAAAAACGCGTCCGCGTCGTAATCGCCCGGCTCGACGCCCGCCAGCAGCGGCAGGCCGAACGCCTTGATCAACCGGCGCGGGCGCAACGCCGCGCAGTCGCCGCGGCTTTCGCTGCCGTGCAATTGCCACACATCGAACGCCCGGCTGGCGTCAATGGCGCGCAGTTGCGCCGGCGGCATGTTGACGCTGACGGCGACGCGCTGCACATACGGCGGCAGTTCCCGCGCGATCCGGACCGCATCGTCAGCGGGGATAAAGCGTTTGCTGTGCTCGAACAACACAAACCCCACCGCATCCGCCCCGTGGTCCACCGCCGCGAACGCATCCGCCCGGTTGGTCAGGCCGCAAATTTTTACCCGCACACTCACGATAAAATTTCTAGCCGCAAAAAAATTGTAGTCAATGCCGTGGCGCGCCAGGCGCTGACGGTGTCACACCCCGACCGAACGCTGCGATTTATCGGCCGCGAAGCAGGCGTCGAGCACTTTCTGCACTTCCGCGCCGCGCTTGAAATCGGGCTGCTCCTGCGGACCGCCGCTGACGATGGACTTGATGAAACGCTGGTAGTTGTTCGGCGTCGGCGGACACTGCACGGTCACCCACGGGTCTTTCGGCCAGGTCTCGTGCTTCTTCACGCGGCGGATGCGGTAGGTGTCGGTCGCCACCTCGGAATCAATCTCCACCGTCGCCTTGGTGCCGCAGATTTTCAAATACAGCCGGTTGGCGTGGCCGCCGCACCAGCGCGAGGTGTAGATGGAGCCGAGCGCGCCGTTGGCGAACTCGACGTTGAGGAAGGCGCTGTCGTTGGCGTCGAGCACATACTCGCCGACGCGGTTGCCCCTGGCCTTCGGAAACGCCTTGAGCCGGCTGAACACGCGCCGCACCGGGCCGACCGGATAGGTCGCGAAATCCACGATGTGCACGCCGAGGTCGCCGAGCACGCCCTGGCTGCCGTGCCTGCTGGACAGTCGCCAGAGCAGCCCCGGCTCGCGCCAGGCGCCGCCGTTGAGCCAACCCTGCGCGTAACTCGCCTCGACGTGGCGCACCTCGCCGACGCCGCCGCGCCGCGCCAGTTTGGCGACGGCCTGGATGACCGGCCAGTCGCGATAGGACAAATTGACCATGTTGACGCGGCGGGCGGCGGCGGCGGCGCGCACCATTTTTTGCGCCTCGGCGTAATTCATCGCCAGCGGTTTTTCACACAGGACGTGCTTGCCGGCCTTGAGACATTGAATGGCCACGGCGGCATGGAATTTGTCCGGCACGACGACAGCCACGGCGTCCACCTCGGCCCGGTCCAGCAATTCGTCCGCGCTGGCATACGCCTGCGGGAGGCCATGGTCAGCGGCAAATTTTTTAGCTTTCGCAAAATCCACGTCCGCCGCCGCGACGACGGTGCAATTTTTAATTTCCTTGAATTTGCGGGCGTGCTGGTTGGCCATGCCGCCGGCACCGATGATGGCGAGCTTTACGGTTTTCATATTAAGAATCAGAGGCTGATACATACACGAACCGCCATAAAACGCAAGGGCGCAAGGTAAAACGAACTTCCTTAACGCAAAGGGACAAAGAATTTTTTTACAGGGAGATCATGGAGTTCATGGAGGTTTTAAAAAAATAATCTCAATGTTCTCCATGTTCTCCCTGTAAAAAATTTCTCCGCGTCTCCGCGCCTCCGCGTTGAATGTACTTTTACCGCCGCCGGCGCAGGAAGGCCAGCAGCGCGACGCCGGTCCCCAGCAGCAGCCAGGTCGAGGGTTCGGGGATGCTGTAGCTCAGGTACAATTCATTACCGTAGTAGTCCAGAGAAAAGCCCTCGCCCAGTTGCCATTTGGTCTCGTCGTAATGATCGAGCTGGCCGCTGAGGATGCTCACGTTGCTGAACTCGGTCAGCCCGCCAAGGTTGTTCACTTGCAGGATGTATTGGTTGCTATTTTCCAAATCCAGTCCATCGGCAAAGATCAATCGGTCACGGTCAGCGTTGCTGAAAATATCAAAGTAATAGGTGAAATCACCCCAGATTTGGAGTTCGTTGAACGTCAGCGTACCTGTCGTTCCCAAGCCGCCACCAGTGACACCGGCGTCGGCAGTCGCAAACTCAATATCCCACGTGTCAATCGTTCCGTTGCCACCGAGCACACCGCCGGCGTTGAGGTTTATCATCCGCGTCCATTCATACGCGGTGTCCACCAACAGCACGCCGTCCTGCTCCACGTTGACGGTACTGTTAATGGTGCCGCTGTCGGTCAGTTGCAAGGTGCCGCCGCTGACCGTCACCGCGCTGGTGTTGGCCAGGTTGCCGTTGCCGCTCAGCAACAGCACGCCGCCGCTGACGGTGGTGGTGCCGGTGTAGGTGTTCAGGTTGGTCAACGTCAGCGTGCCGTCGCCGACTTTGTCGAGCGAGACCGGGTAAATCCCCGTGTCGGTAATCACGCCGTTGTTGGCGGTACCGTTGTTAGTGAGGTGACCGTCAAACACGCCGCTGCCGATGGCGAAGGTGACCGGCGCGGCGGCGGTGCTGCGCACAATCGCGGCGTCGGTGGCGCGGAGCGTGGCGCCGCCGGTGGCGATGTTTTCCGTGCTGAGTTCGCCGATGCGGTAGGTGCCGCTGGCCGTGGCTTGCAACGTGACGGCGCGCGCGGCGATGGTGTCATTGTCGCCCATCAAGGCGAGCACCACGGCGCCGTTGGACAAATTCGCGGCGTTGCCGGTCAGTGCGAAAAATTCCTGCGGCAGGCTGCCGCCCTGCGACGCGAGGTACAAGGTGCCCTGCATCGCGTCCATCGCGCCGCTGAACGTGACCGTATTGTTGTTATTGCTACGATCGTTCCAGCCGAAGGTCAACTCCGAGCCAAGCGCGGCGGTGATGTCGCCACTGAAAGTCCATGTGTACGCCAAGCCGAGCCAGTTGTTGGTGCCGGTCACTGCGATATCGTTGCTAAAGATGGCGTTGTTATTACTGGAAAGCTGCACCGCGCCGTTGCCGCTGAAGGTGAGGTCGCCGGTGCCAGTGAGCAAATTCACGCTGTCAAAGGCCGGCGCAAACCACCAGGAACCCGCAAAGGAGCGCGCCGGCGAGGTGAGGATGTCCTTGAATTCGACCCCACCGCTGATATCGAGTTTGCGGTTGACGCTGGTATTTGCGGTGGTTAAGGCGCCGCTAAACACCAGATGAATGTTGCCGCTGAGAATGAGACTCGCCAGCCCGCTCGCGCCACTGGTCGCGGGGCCGTCAAGCGCGCCGATGGTCAGCGTCGAGGTGTTTATCAGGTCGCTGTTGGTGATGGTGCCGAACCCGATGTTGCTGTTGCCGCCGAGGAGGGAAGCGACCTTCTGGTTGTGCCCGTTCAACTCCAACGTGCTCGACATGCTCATATACAGATTGCCGCTGGCGATGGCTTGGTCGGCGCCGAGCCGCACATAATTATCAATGTCAATAATCGTGGAACCGACGCCGCTGCTGACGCCGTTCAACGTCAGCGCACCGCCGCCGGCGACCCGGATGCCCTGGTGGGTCAGATCCGCGTTCACCGTCAGCGCGCCGGCGCCGCTTTGCCAGATGATGAGATCGGTGTTGCCGGTGTTGATTACGCCGGCCACCCCAGAGTCGCCGCCGATGGTGTAATCACCGGTGCCGGTGTACAACAACCCGCCGCTGGTCAGGGTCAGCGTGTTGCCGTTGAGATCGAGATGACCGCCGTTCGCGGCGGTGATTTTCAACGAATTGGCGGTGACGGCGGCGCTGATGGCGGTGCCGCCGCTGACCAGGGCGTTGGCGGTGTTGGCGCTGCCGAGAGCGGTGTAGCCTTGGTAGGCGTAATACAGGTTGTCCTCGTCGTCGCGAAACGCAAAATCACGTCCCGCGCCGTTGTTGGCACCGATAGTAATCCTCGCGGAGGTGATGTCGTTAGTGTTGCCCGCATTGGCGTTGGAGCTGCCGAACAGGGCGCTGTCGCCGAGATCGTACAACGTGGCGGCGTCGAAAAATATGTTACTGCTGATGATGGCCGAGGAACCGGTGGTGCCGCCGCGGTCAATGAGCACGCTGGCGCGGTAATAGGCGCCGGAGTTGAAAAAGCCCACTTGCTCGATGGTCGAGCCGCCGAGCAAATGAATTACTGTGCCGTACATGTCGAAGCCTTCGGTTATGCCGGTGAGTTTGCCATGATTCGAGTTTCGGTAATCGAGGTACAACTCCATCGGCCCGAGCGAGCCTTTCAGTCTGGAGCCGACGAATTGGTTGGAGCCGGTGAGCCACACGGTAACCATGGACGCGCGGCTCACGCTGCTCAAGCTCAAGCCGCCCTCCGCATAGATGTCGCCAATGACCGTTGTAAGGCCGTTCTTGTTGGCTTGGTAAGTAAAGCCACCGCTGCTGACATTGGCCCCGCCGAGGGTCAGCGTGCCGCCGGCGTTGAGTTGGTTTTGAATGGTCAACGCGCCGCTGCTGGTGCTGATGATGCCGGTTAGCGCCACGTTGGCGTTGCCGTTGACCGTGTAAGTCGCGGCACCGGCGGGCGCGGTAATGTTGGTGGCGATGGTTTGCAACACGCCGGAGTTGTTGGCCAGTGTCGAGTTGTTGTTCCAAGTGAACGCGTTGCCGCGGATGATATAGGCTGGCGCACCGTTGTTGAACGTGATGTTGGCAAAACTCGCGCCGGTGAAATCATTGTTCAACGTGTCACTGTCAGCGGCGTTCGTGCCAAACACCAGCGCCGCACCCGCGCCCGGCAGCGTATCCCAGTTGGCGTTAACATTGAAGTTCGTGCCGCTCGCTCCGGTCGCGCCCTTCCACGTGGCGGCAACCAGATCGCCGAACGCCGCTGACAGTGACAGGGTGACGGTCAGCGCCAGTTTCAATAGGTAGGGTTGGTTAGTTTTCATGATGTTTGCTCCTGATTGATCTGCCGGTTGTTATTTGTATGGCCGCGAAAGAACGCAGAGAACGCAAAGGAAATTGTTGTGTAAACAAATCTCTGCGTTCTTTCGCGGCCATTAAAGTCAATGTCTCCGCCCCGCGCCGCTGACGGGCGGACTGTGCCGCAAGGGGAATGAGGAGAGTAAAGCTTTGCCGAAAAATTAACGGCAATAGGTGAGCGCGTGAGCGCGTGAGCGCGTGAGCGCGTGAGCGCGTGAGCGCGTGAGCGCGTGAGCGCGGTGCTTCGATTCTATGACCTAAGTCTATCATCTTCAGCGGGTTATCGGGGGTTCACTTTGGGTTAACTGGCCTGGCTTTCTTCTGTAGGTAGTAGATAGTAGGTAGTAGTTAGCATTAAGTTTGCGCCGATAACAAATGCGACATTACGTTAATTGTCATATTAAAGCAAGGGTTTTCATGATTTTTTTACAGGGAGATCATGGAGTCCATGGAGGTTTTAAAAAAAATCTCAATGTTCTCCACGATCTCCCGGTAAAAAATTCTTTGCGCCTTTGTTCCTTGCCTCCTGCTTCGCAGGGGAATTTGAAGCGGCGTGTAATTGCCGCTTTTGTCGTTGCATCTTTGCGTTAATGAAGCTCGTTATTTCTCCAGCCGCAGGTCACCCCACTCGGCGGGCTGGAGCGTGGCCTCGGTAGTCAGGTCCTCGACGATGCGCGTGCCCTGGCTGTGGTTGTAATAATACAAGCGCAACGCGCGGTTGCGGCCGGTGGCGTCGGCGAAAATCACGCCGACATCGCCGCGCAATTGGTCGCTGACGGTCAGCCCCAGGTCCTTCAGCGGCACCGCCGCCTCGACCACGTAGCCGCCCTCACGCCGCTGGACGGCGACTTGCGCGCCGGGGAATTTGGCGATTTGGTCGATCTTCGCGGCCATCAATTGCTCCGGTTCCTTGGTGCCGGGAACGACCGGGCGATAAATCACCGTCAGCGGCTGATTTTCGACTTCGCCGATGAGCAGGCGCAAGTCGCCAACCGCGGCGCTCTGCCGCCGCGCGTCGGCCTGCGGGTCGGTTTGCAGCATCAGGTCAACGCAGTCGCCGGTCATGAACAGCTTTTGCCAATCCGCGCCGCTGTTGCGCCACGGCGGGGTGTTTTGCCAGACCTGGTAGGCAAGATATAAGTTGTCAGCGTCACGCGCCAGCGCGATCTCGGCGCGGCGGGCGGGGTCTTTTTCGTCGGCGAACTTGACGCTGGCGGTGAGGTCCCAGTCGCGCAGGTCGCCGTCAATGACCGGTTTCGTCTTGGCCGTGACGAGCGTCAGCGGCGGGCGCGCCGCCTCACTGGCAGCGGCCGCCGCCTGAACGGCGGCCCGCGCGCGCTCAACGTCAGCGGCGTTCAGCGAGTACTTCGCGCTGGCGATGCCGACCGCGGATTTTTCCAGGCCCTTGAGTTGCAGGATATGCATCTGCTGATTCGCGCCGTTGATGAGGTACGGGATGCCGTCCTTGCCCTGATGACCGCCGCGGAAAGACTCGCCCCAGGTCGCTGCCGGGCCGTTGCGGCCGTCGTCGAGCGGGGAGCCGAGGTAGTCGCCCTTGGTGGTGAACATATAGGAGCGGCAACTGCCGTGCCAGTTCCACGTCAGGCACACGACGCCGAGGCCGGGGATGTCGTAATCGTAAACCATGCCGGTGCCATGCACGTTCAGCGGCCCGTCAAGGCGCGGCGGCAGCGCGATGGACCACAGGAATTTGCCGTCGAAGTTGTAACACTGGATCGTGTCCGTGTATGGCTTGGCGCCGTATTCGTAACCGTAGAAGAGCAGCAGCTTATTATCGCGCGTGACGTGCAGGCTTTGCGGGCTGGCGTTGCGCGGCAATTTGGCCACCGGCGTCGCCCGGTTGAAATCGTACACCGGCGCGCCGCTCTTCGTCCATTTGACGGGCTTTAACCGCATGATGGCCCCGGTATCCTTGAACGTGGTCACGTAGAAGAAACTGAAGTCGCTCGCGAGGTTGCCGGCCCAATACAAGGCCGCCGGCCCGCTGCCACCGTCAGCGAGGTTATGTTGGGTAATCGGATACCATTGCATTTCCTCCGGCTGCGTCTTGCCGTCGCCGTTCAAATCGGCCCAGCAAAAGTTTTCGCCCTGATGCCGGCGGAAACTCGGCGGATAAAAATTATCGTAACGGTGCGCGCCGAGGTCGCTGTCCCAGTCCACGGTCGAGGTGCCGTCGCTGTTGTGGTTGCCGTTGGCGTCGTTGTATTTGAACCGCCAGCCGAACGCGGCGACTTGCTGGTAAACATCGCCGCTGCGCTTGAGCAGATTGTAATGGCTGCGGTCGGACGGCAGCAGCACGTACTCGTCCTTGCCGTGGAACAGCACGCGCGGCGAGCCGAGCGTCATCGCGCCCGACGGCAGGAACGGCTCGTCCACGCTGTCGCGCCGCCACGCGATCGCCACGGGCGTGTAGGTCTTGGCGGCGTAATCAATCTTGAACCGCGTCGCGGAACTCACCGCCTCGGTCATGTCGTTCGGATCGAGCCACGAGTAACCGCCGCCGCCGTAGTTGGCGGGGCCGATGTATTCCTTTAATAACTTGCCGCTGACGGTGTCCCACACGCTGACGCGCTTGGGGGTCATGTCATCCTCAGCGACCCATAATTTGCCTTCGTCCGTCACCGCGATGCCGCGCGGCAGCAACATGCCGTCGGCGTCCCACTTGCCAACCCACGGCCGACCGCCGGCCTTGCCGATGGCTTTGACGAATTTGCCGTTTTGGTCGAATTGCTTGACCTGGAACGAATCGGCCCAGTCGCTGACATAGACATTGCCTTGCTTATCGGTCGTGACACCGACCGGCGCGGCCAGTTGCTCGCGGATGAACGGCGTCACGCCGCCGCTGGCGAGGTCAATTTTGTCCACGCGCAAATTGTAGGCGTTGGCCACCAGCAGCGTCCGGTCGTTCAACACGCACAGGCCCGCCGGCGACGCGACGGAGAACTCGCGCCCGGTCGGCTGACCGTCAGCGGCGTGGTATTCGACGACTTTATGGTCGTACATCAGGCTGACGTAGAGCTTGCCGTTCAACGCCGTCATGCCCATCGTGCTGCAACTTTCCGCCACCTCACGGTCAGCGTAGCGCGGCGGGCCGCCGTAATTCAGCGCGGAAAAACTTTGCGCGCGCCGCAAGTCCCAAAAGTAATGATAATTGTTGCGGTACTCCCAGGTCGCGATTTTCAGCCGCGGCGTCTCCTTGCTGAAGCCCGCCAGCCGGCCGGTTTTCTTGTCAAAGCACATCAACAGCGCCCGGCCCCGCCCGTTCTTGCCGTTGAATGTCGCGCCGACGCTGTTGTCCGTCCGCTCCGGCCCGCCGTACAGTACATACAACAAATCCCCGGCCACCGCCAGCGACACCGTGCGCGGGTTGAGGCCCGCCGCGTAACCCCACTGCCGCTGACCGTGCTCGTCCACCGCGATGACCGAGAAGCCGTCCTCGCAGCCCGGCGCGCCGAGGAACACCCACTGACCGTCCGTGACCGCGGCCTGCGGCGGCGCCTCGTCGCTGAGCCAGTCGCCCTTGTCGTCGGCGGTGGGCCACGGCGGCGTGCCGGGATTGTTCACCGTCGCCAGGTAATCCGTCGTAATCGGGTCGTGCCACACCGCGCGCAGCGTGTAGTCACCGGCAGCGAGCAGCTTGCCCCACTGATCCAGGCCGTCCCAGTCCACCGTGTTCTCGCCCTTGAACCGAAACTCGTTCTGCCGAATCCACCGCTGCAACTGACCGTCCGGCGTGAACAAGCCGAGGCTCACCTGCGCGTCGCGCGGCAGCGAGAACGTCGCGTTCAGCGCCCCGCGTTTTTGCAACACCGAATTGCCCACCAACGAATAGCGCGTCGTCAAGTCCGCCCACCACGGCTGCAACGTGGCGCTGAGCGTGTCGCCCTGCTTCACCCCGCCGGCGAACAACGTTTTCCACGGCAGCGCCAGTTCCATCACGTAACTTTGCTTGTCGTCCGCCTGCTTGAACACCAGCTTGGCGCCCTGTTGCAACAGGAACGGATTGGGCAAATCCACACTGTCAGCGCACAGCGCCGGCTGGCCCGTCACGCTGTCCGGCCACGCGGTCAGGTTCACGCGCTGGCCGCCCTTGGCGAAGCGCAATTGCAAGCCGTCGCCGCACGCGTAACCGTATTGCGTCGCCTCGGTCGCGAGATTTTGCATGATCCCCTGGCTGCTCATCGTCAGCGCCAGGTATAAATTGTCGTCGTCGTAACTCGCCGCGACCCGCCCGCTGTAGCGGTCGCCGAACAGTGCCGGCAATAGCTTGATGGACTGGAACTCCGCGCCCGGCCAGTCGCCGAGGCTGCCGTCAATCGCCGGCGGCGCGCTGACCTTGCCGATGGGCCATTCTTGCAACACCGAGCCGTCGGGCCGCGTCGCCGCGAGGTCACGGTCAGCGCCCCGCGCGGCCAGGATGATTTTGCCCCACTCCGCCGGGTTCATGAGACCGCCCGACGGCCCGCGCCAGAATTCCAGTTTCGTCTGCGGCGACGACAAAAAGCAGAACGGCGTCCCGCGCGCATAGTTGGCCGTGTCCAACAGCACCGCCTTCGACGCGACCACCGTGCCCAGCGGCAGCGCGTTCCACGCGAAATCCAGCCCGTAACGCAGCTTGCCCGCGGCCGGCGGCTGCCCGCTGACCGTGATCAATGACCACGGGATTTTGAGTTCCTGAAACGCCGTCTGCTCGCCGGTGGCCTGGCCGCTGACCGTCACTTCTTGCGCCACCGCGCGCCACGCGGTTTCGTCATTATGCCGCGCATATACTGAAAAACTTTTGCCGTCCGCCGACGGCCAGCACGCGAGATGCAGCACCCGGTCGCCGCTGTCAAGGTGCAGTTCCATCCCCTCGCCGCCCGTGTGCCAGTTCGCCGCGTCACCGGCAGCGGCCTTGCTCGTGCCCGGCGCGGTGTCGCGCCACTCGACCGCCACATACAGCGCCTGCGCGTCGAAACACGCGCGGAATGACGCCGTCAAATCCAGCCGCAGCGCCGCCTCCAGCGTCGCGTCACCGCCGGCGCGCATGAATTCATCCAGCGGATGAAAGTCATACCTGGGCACCGCGCGCCATTTTTCCGGTCGTCCGTCGATGGCGAAGCCCGGTTCCGCTGACAGTGTGGCCGGCCACTCGATGAACCGATAGCGTTCCGCGCGGGCGGCGCTGACGGTGAACCAAAGCACAAGTGAAACGAAGACGCTGACGGTGAACAGGCGAATTTTCATAAGTCGTCTTTGATAGCAAGCAAGACAAACAACACAAGCTATTTTGATAAGCCTTTCATTTTATGTTGGAGGAAGGAACTTTTCACCACCAAGACACCAAGGCACGAAGGATATTTTTAACAAAACTTCGTGCCTTGGTGGTGCAAAGTTAACTGTCATCCCCAGCGAGCAACACCACGGCATGACTGGGAGCGCCGGCATCCTGCCGGCTTATGGAGCGCGGGCGTCCCGCCCGCTTCGTTGCCGGCTGGAAGCCGGCGCTCCCAGTGTGGCTCAGCGCCGGCAGGCACGATCAGCAGCCCATTTTCGCCAAAACGCAACG
>JAISBF010000071.1 GCA_031266335.1 Verrucomicrobiales bacterium | reverse complement strand
TACCGCCACCAGTTCTAAAAACAATTCGAACCACGAAGACACCAAGGCACGAAGGTTTATTTGAAAAATAGCCTTCGTGTCTTTGTGTCTTGGTGGTTCATCAATAAAAAACCTCCGCGTCTCCGCGGTTAAGTTTCATTTTCAACTTTTCACTGCGCCGCCAAGTTCGTAATGTTGGCCGCATGATTGCTGTGCTCCGGGGAAAATTGCTTGAGTCCATGCCGACACGGGTGGTGCTGGATGTCAGCGGGGTGGGTTATGAGGTGTTGATTCCGTTATCGACGTTTGAAAAACTGCCCTTGCCGCCCGCGGAGGTGACGCTCAGGACGGTGCTGGTGGTGCGGGAGGACGCGCAGTTGTTGTACGGCTTTTTCTCGCGGGAGGAAAAGGATTTGTTTTTGCTACTAACCAATCATGTGTCAGGTATCGGGCCAAAAACGGCCCTGGCGGTGCTGAGCGGGTCTTCCGCGGGGCAGTTCAAATCGGCGGTGGCGACGCAGGATCTCGCCTATTTGTCGCGCATCAAAGGGGTCGGCAAGAAAACCGCCGAGCGGATCGTGGTGGAATTGAAGGACAAGGTCGGCATCAGCGAAAGCTGGCAGGCGCTGGCGACGAACCGGCCGTTGCCGCCGGAGCAGCAAAAGATTGACGACGCGCTGCTGGCGCTGCTGGCGCTGGGATACCGGCAACAGGACGCGCTGAAAGCCATCACCGGGGCGGGCGCTGACGGTGAGCTGGAGGATATTGTGCGCGAGGCGTTGAAACGACTTTGATTAATCCGCGGCTCACGCCGATAAACTTCTTTTGAATATTCGCGCGAATCCGCGTAAGCTGCCGGGCAAACTTCGCTATGACTGAGCATACCCTGGACAAATTCAACCGCGAGGACGCTAACGGTGAGCTGCAAAATTCCCTGCGTCCGGCGCAGATGGGGGAATTCGTCGGGCAGGAGAAAATCAAGGAGCGGCTGGAAGTGATGATTCAGTCCGCCAAAATGCGCGGCGAGGCGCTGGAGCACATCCTGCTCAGCGGCCCGCCCGGCCTGGGCAAAACCACTTTGGCGCATATTCTGGCGCGGACGATGGGCGTGCAGTTGCGCATCACCTCGGGGCCGACGCTGGAGAAAGCCGGCGATCTCGCGGGTTTGCTCACGGGGCTGGAGGAGAACGATGTGCTGTTCATCGATGAAATCCACCGGTTGAACAAAACCATCGAGGAATATCTTTATCCCGCGATGGAGGATTTCAGAATCGACATCGTGATCGACCAGGGGCCGAGCGCGCGGAGTGTGTGTTTGAATTTGCCGCGCTTCACGCTCGTGGGCGCGACGACGCGGCCGGGGATGCTCAGTTCGCCGCTGCGCTCGCGCTTCGGCATCATGAACCGGCTGGAGTATTACCACGCCGACGCGCTGACGCGGATTGTGCTGCGTTCGGCGGGCCTGCTGAACATCGGCAGCATGGACCCCGAGGCGGCGCGGGAAATCGCCCGGCGCGCGCGGGGCACGCCGCGCATCGCCAACAATCTGCTGAAATGGGTGCGGGATTACGCCTTGGTGAAGAACGACGGCCAGGCCACGCGCGCGGCGGCGGACCAGGCGCTGACCATGCTGGAGATTGACCAGCACGGCCTGGACGAGATGGACAAGCGGATTTTGGAGACGCTGATCGTGAAGTTTCAAGGCGGGCCGGTTGGCTTGCATTCACTGGCAGTGGCGGTCGGCGAGGAAGCGGGCACGCTCGAGGAAGTGCACGAGCCGTATCTCATCATGCAGGGCTATCTCAGCCGCACCCAGCAGGGCCGGGTGGCGCTGCCGCTGGCGTACGAAAAACTGGGCCTGTCAACGGCGCGGCCGCAGCAGTTGTTATAAGGGCCGGGCAGGAAAAAAATGCACCACCAAGACACGAAGGCACGAAGGTTTTTTACAGGGAGTTCATGGAGTACCTGGAGAGTTTTTTTAATTAGCTCTCAATGAACTCCATGGTCTCCCTGTAAAAAAATCCTTCGTGCCTTCGTGTCTTGGTGGTGAAAAAAATAGAAGAAATATTTTTTGCATCCCGCCGCGGCTTGGTTATGGTAGGCGGCCTTATGGCACACATCGCGGGCATTGACCTGGGCGGCACCAAAATCGAGGGAATCATTCTTGACGAGCAGCGGCCTGACGAGCCGTTATGCCGCCTGCGGATCCCGACCGAGCGCGAGCGGGGGTACGAGCATATTTTGTCGCAAATCAGCCGACTCTGCGGCTTGCTCAGCAACGCCGCCGGCGTACCGTTTCCCGCGCGCGCCGGCATGGGCGCGCCGGGCGCGATTGACCCGCTGACGCTGACGGTCAAAGGCGCTAACACGCAATGCCTCAACGGCAAAAAACTGCGCGAGGACGTGCGGCACGTCACCGGCGTGGATTTTGTCATCGTGAACGACGCGAACTGTTTCGCGCTGGCCGAGGCCACGCGTGGCGCGGCGCGCGGCAGCGAGACGGTGTTCGGCGTCATCCTCGGCACCGGGGTCGGCGGCGGGCTGGTGGTTGACGGGCGGGTGCTCAACGGCTGCCACGGCATCGCCGGCGAATGGGGGCAGTTGGTGCTCGACGCTGACAGTGAACTGGTCTCCAACTACGGCACGCGCGGCACGGTCGAGGCGATTTTATCCGGGCCGGGGCTGGAGCAATTTTACACGTTGCGCTCCGGCCGGACGCTGCCGCTGAAAGACATCGCCCAGCGCGCCCGCGCCGGCGGCGACCCGGCGGCGGCGCTGACGCTGACGCACCTGGTCCGCTACTTCGCGCAGGGCATCGCGATGATTATCAACGTGTTTGACCCGCACGCGGTGGTCATTGGCGGCGGCGTCGGCAACCTGGATGAGTTATACAGCGAGAACCTGCTGGCCGAGGTCGCCAAGCACGTTTTTAACCCGCGACTGCACACCAAATTCCTGCGTCCGGCCTTGGGCGACAGCGCCGGCGTGTTCGGCGCGGCGATGCTGGTTTGCCGTCGCGAGACCTAATCGAAAGGCCGTCCCGCCCGCCGTCAGGCCGGGCGGCGCACGCTGTCCAGGACGGCCAGCAACGCGGGCGCGGTGCCGCTGACGGTGAGAACGGCCCGCAAATTCCCCAGCGCGCGCGGGATATGGCGCAGGAATTCAGTCTTGCCCCGGTTGACACCTAACATACCATAGGCGCCCAGCGCCTGCATCAGCCGCTGGACGGCGGCGGCGCGCAAATGATGGCGAAACTCGTCCGCGGTCTCACCGTCAGCGGCGGCGTGAAAGGCAAACTCAATCAGCCGCTCACGGTCAGCGGCGCGGAATTGCACGTAGGGATCGAACAGCAGCGACGCCAGGTCGTAATGCCGCGTCCCGCGCCGCAACCCCTGAAAATCAATGAAGAACACCCGCCCGCCGCGAATAATAATGTTCTGCGACTGGAAATCGCGATGCACCAAATCGCCGTTGCGCCGCGCCAGCGCCGCCGCTGCCGGTGCCAGCCCGGCCTCAATGGCGTCACGCTCCGCCACTGTCAGCGGGCGATGACATACCGTGTCGAGAAATTCGCGGTAAAAATAATCGCGTTCCCACGCATACAGTGACTCGTCAAAACCGGGCATCAATGGCAGTCCCGTCCGCCGCGCCGCGTCCCAGCCGCGCCGGTGCAGCACGGCGCCGGCGCTGATGGTCAGCTCATACAGCGCCAGGTCGGGCGCCGCGCCGCCGGCGGACGCCGCGAACAAATCCACCGCGCCCAAATCCTCCATCCACAGCGTCCGCGCCGTCGCGTCGTGCGACAGAATTTCCGGCACGCCGACGCCGATGCCTTGCAAAAATCCGCCGATATCCGCGAACCGGGCGTTTTCCCGTTTGTCCACGCCGTAACGCATGACAATCCAGGATTGCGCGCCGTCGGCCAGCCGGAAAAATTGGCGGTCGGAACCGCCTTGCAAAATCGGCGTCAGCGTCAGCGGCGCGTCAACGCTTAATCCCAACGCCCGCCGCGAGGCCGCCAACAGTGCCGATTCGTTTTCCACGGAGGCAGTTTAACCACGGATGAACACGAATGAACACTGATTGTTTTTTTAACTCCGGCCACGAAGACGCAAAGACGCGAAGGCTTGTTTAAAAAATACTTCGGGTCTTGGTGGTTCAAGTTTTTTTGCATTGATGGCGGTAGCCTGCTGTCAGGCGCAGCGGGAGGGGGGATAATGCGGGGAGTTGCGGACAAAAAAAGAGAGCGGAGTCGCCTCCGCCCTCTACGAACTCAAGCCTAAGCCCGGTTCCAGTAATCACCTCAGTGAGGTGATACTGAGAGGAATCTTACACAAGCGGCCGGATTTGTCGCTATTTTTATTTGGCCGGCGGTCGTCACCGGCGGCGGCGCGGGGAAGTTTACAAAATTCCACAAATTTCCCGCTCGACTTCTCACCGTCAGCGGGGAAAATTCGCGCTTCGAACATCAACACCAAACGCAAATTCAACTAGGAAAAATTATGCCGCCCAAACCCGACCCCAAACCAGCCGCCGCCAGTGACCACAAAGACCGCAAGAACCTCGACCTCGCCATCCAGTCCATCGTCAAGCAGTACGGCGACAACTCCATCCTGCGCCTCGGCGACGAGGCGGCGCGCCTGAAAATCGACGTCATCCCGACCGGCTCCATCGTCATTGACCGCGCCCTCGGCGTCGGCGGCTTCCCGCGCGGGCGCATCATCGAGATTTTCGGCCCGGAATCCTCCGGCAAAACCACGCTGACCCTGACCGTAATCGCCGAGGCGCAGAAACGCGGCGGCACGGCGGCGTTCATTGATGTCGAGCACGCGCTTGATCCGAATTACGCCAGGAAACTCGGCGTGAACATGAACGAGTTGCTGGTCTCGCAACCCGACTCCGGCGAGGAGGCGCTGACCATCGCCGAGACGCTGATTCGTTCCAACGCGATCGACGTGCTGGTGGTGGACTCCGTCGCCGCGCTGGTCACCAAGAACGAACTCGAGGGGCAGATGGGCGACGCGGTGGTCGGCTCGCAGGCGCGCCTGATGAGCCAGGCGATGCGGAAACTGACCGCCATCATCAGCAAGTCGAAAACGATTTGCATTTTCACCAACCAAATCCGCGAGAAAATCGGCGTGATGTTCGGCAACCCCGAAACGACGCCGGGCGGCAAGGCGTTGAAATTCTACGCCAGCGTGCGCGTGGACATCCGCCGCATCGGCGCCATCAAGCAGGCCGACGGCACCGTCACCGGCAACCGCACGCGCGTCAAGCTGGTGAAAAACAAGGTCGCCCCGCCGTTCACCGAGGCGGAGTTTGACATCATGTACAACGAGGGCATCTCCAAGACCGGCTCGCTGCTGGACCTCGCCATCGAGCAAAACGTCATCGAGAAACGCGGCGCGTGGCTGTCGTTCGAGGGCGTGCAAATGGCGCAGGGGCGCGACGCCGCGAAGGAAGAGTTGAAGAACAACGCCGACCTCTACGCCCGCGTGGAAAAAGCCTTGCTGGCCAAACTGGACGGCACCGCTGACAGTGACCCCGCCAAAAAGGAAAAACCCAAGGCTGACGCCGGGGCATGACCACGCTTCTTTTTCACCACGGTTTTTTCACCACCAAGACACTGCGGCGCAAAGGATTTTTCAAACAAAACCTTGCGGCTTGGCGTCTTCGCGGCCGGAGTTGCTGCTCAATTCCTCCAGATACAACCCGCTGACCGTCTCGGCGATTTCGTCCGACCCCATGCGGACGCGGCGCGTGAGGTCGTGGTTGATGTAGTCGAGCAGCGCGCGGTGCGTCGCCTCGTCGGGCAGCGCGCCGGCGTTGAACGGCAGCGGGAAATCGTCGCGTTGCAAGCGCGCGAGGGTTTCCACCACCGCCTCGCCGGGCCGGGCGTGGGCGCTGACGATGGCGGCGAGTTCGCGGAAGGAGAGGGCGAACGGGATGGTGGCGAAACGCGCCTCGGCGCGCCAGGACAGGCTCGCGCGCGGGGTGGCGGCGCGCGCGGAGCGGGTAATGACCTCGAACCGGCCGTCGCGCCGGTAGTAGCCGACCTCGGCGTAGAAAGTGTGGCCGGGGCGGCGCGTGCCGAGATACCACTCGCGCGTCCACGGCGAGAGGTGGATTTGTTGCAAGCGCTCACCGTCAGCGGTGTAAAGTTGCAGGAAAACCTTGCCGTCGTGCGCCTGACGCTCGGCGGCGCCGATTTGGTCGGACGTCAGATCCCAATAAGCGTAGAGCCAGTGCGGGTCGCGCGCCGTCAGGTACAGTTTTTTCGTGCCGTAAGCCTCCGGCAATTCGCCCAGGTCCTCGTATTCGGGCGCCGCGGGCCGGGACGCTGGCGGCGGGCCGGGGACGGCGGTGTTAACGGTGAATTTGGCCGTCTGGCTGGCGTCCGCATCGTCAGCGGGCGGGTTGATGACGGGGTCGCGCGGCGGCGGGCTGTTGCGCGGCGGTGATTTTTTCGCGGGGCCGGCCGGTTTGCGGCGCGGCGCCGGGGCGGTGGTTTTCTTTGTCGGAGCGAGCGCAGGCTTTGCCGGGGCGGGCGGTTTTGCGGCGGCGGTTTTTTTCACCTTGACGGGTTTGGCGCGGCGAGCGGGTTGCGGGCGGGCGGCGGTTTTTGGTTTGGCCGCCGCTGACGTTGTCGTCGCCGCCGGCTTGGTTGATTTTTTCGCGCCGCGGACGACGGGCGTAACTTTTTTCCGGTTAATTTTTTTTGCCATAACTGACTCCTGTCCGGCGAGCCTGGCGCGGGACTACGCCACCTTCGCCAACGGCGAAGATGATGCGAAATTTTTATCCCGCTGACGAGGTTAATTTACTGCGCAACCAAGCCAAAATCCGTGTTCATCCGTGTCCATCGGTGGTTAAAAAAAAACGCTGACCGTGCGCGCATGGCCGGCGGCTGGAATTTTCACTGTCAGCGGCTGTATTAATTTTGTTTTTTGCTAAGCTGCCGGCATGGCGCAACGGATTTATCTGGATCATTTAGCAACAACTCCATTGTCAGCGGCGGCGCGGGCGGCGATGGCGCCGTTCCTGGCGGAGGAGTTCGGCGCGCCGCAGCATTTGTACCGCGAGGGCGCGCGGGCGGGGCGGGCGGTCGCGACGGCGCGGGAACAGTTCGCCAAATTCATCGGCGCGCCACGGGTGGATGAAATCATCTTCACCGGCAGCGGCAGCGAGGCGGGGAACCTGGCCGTCAAGGGCGCGGCATTCGCTGACCGTGGAAAAAAACATCTCGTGTCATCGACGGCGGAGCATCCGGCGACGGAGCAGTCGCTGCAATTCCTGGAGCAACTCGGCTGGGAGGTGACGCGCGTCGGCGTGGACGCACAAGGGGTGGTCAGCGTCAGCGGCATCGCGGACGCGCTGCGCGACGACACGCTGCTGGTGGCGACGCATTGGTCGAACTACGATTCCGGCGCGATTCAGCCGGTGGCGGAAATTGCACGGCTGGCGCGCGCGCGCGGGGCGTTGGTGTTTTGTGACGCGATGACCGCCGGCGGCTGGCTTGCCGGCAACGTCGGGGAACTCGGCGCGGACTTGCTGTCGCTGTCACCGCACCGGTTTGGCGGGCCGAAGGGGGTCGGGGTGTTGTATAAAACAGCGTCGCTGACGCTGACGCCGCTCATCCACGGCGGGCGGCAGGAGGACGGGCGGCGGGCGGGGACGCTGAACGTCGCCGCCATTGCCGGCGCGGGCGCGGCGGCGGCGGAGACCGGCGCCCAGCTTGCGGCGCGCGCGGCGCGGTGCCGCGAGTTGACGCGGGTGTTGTGGCGCGAGATTGCCGAACAAATCCCTGACGCGCGACTGCACGGCCCGCCCGTCGGCGCTGACCGTGACCCGCGCCAGCTCAACGTCAGCGTGCCCGGCGCGGACGCGGAGACGCTGATGCTGCGGCTCGACCTCGACGGGGTCAGCGTCAGCGCCAACACCGGCTGCGCGACGCAGACCGCCCGGCTGTCGCCGGTGTTGCTGGCGATGGGGGTGCCGCCGGCGCTGGCCGCCGCCTCGATTTTGCTCTCGCCGGCGCCGACGCAGACGGCGGCGGAGATGTCAGTGGCAGCGGGGAAGATGGCCCGCGCGGTGGAGAAATTGAAGCAGATTTGATAGCCACAAAAAAACACAGAAAACACAAAATGGAATGGCCGCAAAGGAACGCAAAAATCTTTCGAGTTTCGTTTTTTGTGGTTTCTGTGTTTTTTTGTGGCCAGCCAACAGATTTGATTTTTTTCCGCGGCTCGCTAGTTTCGTGCCATGTCAGTCACGCGGGAACAAATCATCGAGGCGCTGAAGCAGGTCAAGTATCCGGGGTATAGCCGCGACATTGTTTCCTTCGGCCTGGTGAAGGAGGTTGAGTTTTTGGCCAAGGGGACGGTGGTGCATTTGGAGCTGACTGCCGCCGACCCAAACATTCCCCGTTTGTTGCAGGAACAAATCGTGGCGACGGTGTGCCGGCTGCCTGATTTGGCGGAACAGCAGCGCCCGGTGGATGTGCGCGTCAAGGTCGTGGCCGCGCCGTCACCGGCAGCGGCGGGCGGCGGGTTGACGCGGAGCGAGTTGCCGGGGGTGCGACACGTGGTCGCGGTGGCCAGCGGCAAGGGCGGGGTCGGCAAGTCCACGGTGGCGGCTAATCTGGCGGCGGCGTTCCAGACGCTGGGGTGGCGGACCGGGTTGTGCGACTGCGATTTGTACGGGCCGAGCATGGCGCTGATGTTCGGCACCGCCGAGCGGCCGACGATGCACGAGGACGAGACTATCAATCCGGTCATGGTCAGCGGGGTGCGGCTGATGAGCATGGGGCTGCTGGTAGCGGACGAGGCGCCGGTGATTTTGCGCGGGCCGCTGGTGACGCGCTACACGCAGCAGTTGTTGCGCGGCGTACACTGGGGCGAACTGGATGTGCTGGTGCTGGATTTGCCGCCGGGGACGGGGGACATTCAACTGACCGTCGTGCAGACGCTGACGCTGAGCGGCGCGGTGATTGTCAGCACGCCGCAGGAGGTGGCGCTGATTGACGCGCGCAAGGCGGTGAAGATGTTCGAGAAGGTCAGCGTGCCGATTCTGGGGCTGGTTGAGAACATGAGCTGGTTTTGGTGCCCGGACAACGGCCGGCGGTACGATATTTTCGGCACCGGCGGCGCGCGGCGCGAGGCGGAGAAGCTGGGCGTGCCGCTGCTGGCCGAGGTGCCGCTGGAAATCGCCGCCCGCAAGGCCGCTGACGGTGGCCGACCGATTGTCTGGCAGGATCCGCGCAGCGCGACCGCGCGGGCGCTGCTGGCGGCGGCGGAAAACATTCGCCGGATCTTGCCATAGCCCGCCGGCCATAACGTATTACCGGCTAATGGGTTGAATGAACCGGCAGCGGTTGAATTTTTTGCGGGTTCAAATATTTCGGGATATAATGTTGACAGAAGCTGCGGGTTATAAGTGAATGGGGGCGTGACATGAGTGTGAATTCGAACGACACCGAGCAGTATTTCAAGAATTCGGCGTTATACCGCGAGTTCCTGGCCGAGCGCGAGGAAATCCTGAAGCACAAGTGGATTGAAAGCGAGAAGGCCGGACACGACATCGGGTTTGAAAAAGCGCTGCTGGATTGGATTGTGAAGCATCGTGCCACCTGGCGCACGACGCGCAAGGCGCGGGCTTCCTGACGCTGACAGTCACCTTTAATAGCGTCCGGTGAGGCGCTGAAGGAAATGTTATGAGTAAAATTGTGATGGATGCCGCTGCCATTGACCGGTCGTTGAACCGGCTGGCGCATGAGATTTTGGAGCGCAGTCCCGAGGGCGCGGCGCTCGGCTTCGTCGGGATTCACACGCGCGGGGTGCCGCTGGCGGAACGGCTGGCGGCGTTGACGCGAAAATTCGACCCGGCCCGGCGCACGCTGCCGGTGGGGCAGTTGGACATTTCTTTTCACCGCGACGATTTCGCGCCCGCCCGGCCCGCGCCGAAGATGACCACG
>JAISBF010000029.1 GCA_031266335.1 Verrucomicrobiales bacterium | reverse complement strand
GAGGGCTGAGGGCTGAGGGCTGAGGGCTGAGGGCTGAGGGCTGAGGGCTGAGGGCTGAGGGCTGAGGGCTGAGGGCTGAGGGCTGAGGGCTGAGGGCTGAGGGCTGAGGGCTGAGGGCCTCTAGCGGCGAGTGGAAAACCAAAAAGGTTTTCCATAGCAAGTCGCTCGGTGAATTACAAGAATCGTTTTTCATCAACTCCGCCAATCTCAGTGTCAGCGGCGTTTATTCCAGCGAAAAAATCCGGTTTCGCAAGGCAATATTTTTACCGTCAGCGGCTTGGTGACAACCAAGCCGCCGGCGCTCACATGCCTTGGTTGATTTTCTTGTGCATCCAATTTTTGACTTTTGCCAACCTATGATTACTTCCCGCAATTACCCCGGCTCATAACATGCTTATCCCAGCCACTCCCACGCGGGAATGACCTTGATGTTCCTGCCGTCCGCCAGCGCGGTGTCGCGCTGGTCCAAGGTCAGGATAAAGGCGTGGTCGGTTCGCGCCAGCGTCGCCGCCGCGAGCAGGCCGCGCGTCTCCCGCGCGAAATTTCCGTCGTTCAACTCCAGGCAGACTTGCACGACGGCGCCGCTGTTCATGCCGCCGCTGGCCGTGACCGCGCCGCCGCCGGCGGTCACAAAGTCGCACTCCCACGCATCCTTCTCGGCGGCGTAAGCCGGCGCGTGGCCGAGGCGGAACAATTCGAGCGCGACCGCGTTTTCCAGCCGCCGCCCGACGTCGGGCGCGTGTTGCGGCGAGCAGGCGCGGCGCAAGCCGTTGTCGATGGCGTAGTATTTGGCCGGCGCGACGACACGCTGTTTGAACGACTGGCTGAATTTTGGCACCAGCAGCAGCAGATAGGCGTCGCGCAAAAACTCGACGGCGGCGGAGACCTGCGTCGCGCCGGGGATGGCGAGATTTTTGGCGAGACTCTGGAAGGAAACCGGCTGGCCGGTGTGCGCGTAGAGGAACAGCGCGAGGTTCATCACGTGCGCGGCCTCGCGCAAGTTGTGCCGCGACACCACGTCGCGTTGCACCACGTCGCGCAACAATTCCCACAACAGCGTTGCGTCGCGCGTCCGCAGATAGGCCGGAAAGCCGCCGTCGTCGAGCCACGCCAGCAGCGAGTCGCGCCCGCGCGTCCGGCCCGTGAAGGCGAGGTATTCCGAGTAGCAAAACGGTTGGAGGCGGTGCGACAGGTGCCGCCCGGTCAGCTTCGCGCCCAGTTCGCGGCCCAGCAGCGAGGCGTTGGAGCCGGTGACGCACGTCATGCGCCCGCGGTCGAGCAGGGCGCGGACCAGCCGCTGCCAGCCGGAAATTTCCTGCACCTCGTCGAGAAACACCGCCGCTGACGGTGGCGTCACGGCATCGAGCGCGGCCAGGAACGCGGGACAATCACGCTCATCCATGCCGAACAGTCCGGGGTTTTCAAAATTGCAATAAAACGCGCCTGGGAAATCACGCATCAACTGGGCTTGCAACGTGCTTTTCCCGCAGCGCCGGATGCCGGTCAAGACCGTGGCGAAGCCCGGCAACAGCTTGATATTGGCGCGATTCGCCCGCTGAATCTCCGGCGGCTCGACCATCGGAAGCTGTTGCGTCTTAAATAGTTCTGAGATTGTATTTTGTAACATACACTTTATGTAATCATAAATCACACTTTTGACAAACCCTGTTTCCCAAACGGTGCCTCCCGTTGCGCCCGACCACTTACAGGCTGGCAGTTTTTGTCAACTCGCGCCGGATGAGGTCAACGCTTGGCGGCAACCCAACCGCCGGCGCTCACCGCAGCTTCTTGCACAGCACCTTGGAATTCCGTTGGTTGGCCTCGTATTTGGCGCGGCGTTCGGGCGGCAGCAGCGCCAGGTCAGCGTCGGTGAAGCCGCCTTTTTGTTGGAAATAGTTGAAGGTGCGGGTGGACAGCACCAGCAGGTTATCCACGCCGGTTTGTCGCGCCTTGTCCTCGACGAATTTCATCAGCTTGCGCCCGATGCCCTGGTTCTCGTGGCCGCCGCTGACGAACAGGCATTCCAGTTCCGCGGTCAGCGGCTCGCTCTGGTAGTAACGCAGCGCCACGCAGCCGACGATGTTGCGGTCAATCTCGAACACGTAGAAGTCGCCGATTTGCGCCGCGAGGTCGGCCTCGCTGCGCGGGATGAGTTCCTCCTCGCGCACCGAGTTTTTAATCAGCCGCACGATGGGCCGCACGTCCTTCTTGCGCGCCCGGCGGATGGCCTCGTATTCGTTGGCGTAAATCATCGTGCCGATGCCCTCGTTGGAGAACACCTCGCTCAGCAGCGCCTCCTCCTGCAGGCCGTTGATGAGGTGCGCGCGGTGGACGCCGTTGCGGCAGGCGGTCAGGCTGTGTTCCAGCTTGGAGACGGTGTCCGCCGCCAGCGTGGCGCGGTGTTTCCTGATGTAGTCCGCCGCCTCGCTGACGGCGAACTGCGCCGACAGGCTGCCGGCGCCGACCACGCCGTTGTTGTTGGCCAGATAAATCAGCTTCGCCGCCTTCAGCGCCTCGGCGACTTCCTGCGCGACGCCGTCGGAGTTGACGCGGAAGGTCCGCCCCTCGCCGTCGAAGCCCAGCGGCGGAATGACCGGCACGACGCCCTGCGCCAGCAGGTTTTGCAAATACGCCGCGTCCACCCGCTCGACCCGCCCGGTCCAGCCCTGGTCGGTGCCGCTGACGATGCCGCTGGGGTGCGCGATGATGGCGTTGGTCACGGCGGCGCGCCGGTCAGCCTCGCTGAAGGTCTCCAGGAATTCGTGGGCGATCTGGTTCGACGCGAGAATGGACAGCCGCAGCGTCGCCTCGTCGGTGACGCCCATGCCGTCGGTGTTGGAAGGCGCGACGCGCAAGGCCGCTGACAGTGACTTGATCTGGTGACTGGCGCCGTGTACCACGACGATGTCGATGTTCAGCGACCGCAGCACGCTGATGTCCAGGATGAGGTTGCGGAAATTCGGGTGGGCGATGACCTCGCTGTCAATGCCCAGCACGAAGGTCTTGTCCCGAAATTTCGACGTGTAGGATAAAATCCCGCGTAATTCCGACGGTCGCATAATTTTGTTCAAGGCGCGATTTTTAACCAAATCCCCGGTCGCGACAAGCCTGTACTCGCGACAAATTTTTTCATCGCGCCCGGCCGCGGCGGCCCGTCAATCGCCCAGCTTAATGCGGATTTTGATGCCCCCGTGCCGGCGAATTTTTTTCAACTGGCGCGCCAGGCACTGCCGTACCAGCTCCGCCTGCGACAATCCCGTGTGCCGGGAAAGCTCCAGCAGCTTCCGGACTTGCCCGTCCGCGAACAGCAGGTTGAACTGCCGGCTCTTTTTCTTCCACGACAGCCGCTGCAGGGTCTCCGCCGCCGCCAGTTCGCGGTCCACGCACAACCGGATGATCTCGCCCACCGTCAGCTTCGACTGGTGGGACAACTGTTGGACAGCCGTTGCCAGTTCATCTTCCAGGCGGACATTGAACGGGCGGTTTTTCTTCTCTTTCACCGGGATATCTAACCACTCGCCATCGAAAGCATTGATACAAATGAAATAAACTAATGGCTTGCTAACATAAATCGTATGATTTATGTTGTGCGGCCCGTAACCGGATTTATGCGCGCCACGCCAGCCATGAACATCGCTTTTGTCACCGATAACAACTACGCCCTGCCGACCCGCGCGGCCATCCGCAGCGTGCTCGCCAACGCCGACCGCGCCGATACCCCGCCGGCGGTGCGGGTGGTGTGCGACGACAGCGTCAGCGTGAAAAACCTCGCGCGGTTCGCGCGGCTCGGCGGCGCGGTCAGCGTCACGCGCGCCGCCAACCGGCACCGGCAATTGCACAACACGGCGCATTATTCGCGCGCGATGTATCTGAAATACGATTTGCCGGAGATTTTCCCGACGCTCGACAAGGTGTTGTTCCTCGACAGCGATGTCATTGTCAGCGGCTCGTTGCGCGAGTTGTGGGCCACCGACTTGTCCGGTCGCTGGCTGGCGGCGGTGCCAGAAAACTCGCCCTCGCGCGCGTTCGCCGAATACGCGCGCGCGCGGCTCAACATCAGCGGCGCGTATTTCAACAGCGGCGTGCTGCTGCTGAATTTGCGGCAACTGCGCGCCGACGACGTGCCGCGGCAACTCGCCGAGTTCACCGCCCGGCGCCCGTGGCTGGCATGTCCC
>JAISBF010000198.1 GCA_031266335.1 Verrucomicrobiales bacterium | reverse complement strand
TTCCAATCTTTCCGGTCATTTAAGAATACTTCTCCGCGATTTAAGAAAAGGTATCGCCGGTTTAAGAATACCTTCGGCCGATTTAAGAACCGCAATCGCTGATTTAAGAATACCTTTCGCTAATTTAAGAAAGGGAATCGGTCGTTTAAGAATAGGTATCACCGATTCAAGAATACCTTTGGCCGATTTAAGACAGACAATCGCCCGTTTAAGAACAGGCGGCGCCGATTTAAGAATACTTTTTGCCGGTTTAAGAACCCAAACCGGCGCTTAACCCAACCCATAGAAAGAACCTCCATCATGAGCACACACGCCACCGGATACATGCCCGCCAAGGACCACGAATTCCTCGACTGGGCCAGAAACATCGCCAACACCTGCCGCAAGCAGCAGACCAACTGGGGCCTCGATGTCCCGCTGACCGAGCAAGTCATCGCCGAACTCAGCGCCGCCACCAGCGCCTACGGGTACAACACCGACCCCGGCCATAAAAACCACGACACCGCCGCCGTCAAGCAGCTCGCCTTCGCCAACCTGAAGCGCACGCTCTCGGTGTTCATCAACTCGTTGGAAGGTAACCTCAAGGTGCCCGACGACGCCCTCAACTCCATGAAGTTGCGCCCGCGCCACCCCGGCAGCCATCAACCGCACCCCGTGCCGGAGGAGACGCCGGTGCTGACCGTGCTCACCGGCCAGCATCACGACCTCACCGTCTATGTCTCGACCCTGCAACACGGTCACCCGACGGAGTTCCTGGACACCAAGCACTACTACGGCTTCCAACTCCGCTACCAGTTCGAGGGCGAGACCGACTGGCAACAGCGCGTCATCACCAAGAAGCACAAGACCTTGGTGTTCCCCGACGACAAGGAAGGCAAATATCTCACCCTGCAAGCCGCGTGGGTCAACCCGCGCATCGAACCCGGCCCCTGGAGCGAAGTCGTCCGCGAGCTGGTTAACTGAACTGAAACAATAGAGCTTCGTTAACGCAAAGACGCAAAGGAACAAAGAACGCAAAGATTTTTGTTAATTAAAAAACCAAAGCAAAAAAACTTTGCGCCTTTGCCCCTTTGTTCCTTTGCGTTAATGCAGCTAAAAAAAAACGAACAACAATCTTATGCAAACCTCAATAATGAAAATAATGCAACTAACCCTGATATTAACCCTCCTCGGCGTCTTCGCGCCGGACGTGTTCGCCGGGTACAAAGTAGTTGACTACGGCCAAGTCGTGACGGAGTCGGGCACGACCTACGACGACGGCGATGGCTACATGGGTGCCGCCCTGACAGTCACGGATGATGGTTTTTACTCCGGCACCAATATCACCCTCAACGCCACCGGCTATTGGGCTGGCGCCCTTGTTTTATTCAGCGGCTCCCTGTCCCTCACCGACAGCACCATCAACCTCATCAGTTCCCCCCTAGGAGTTTATGCCCAAGAAGGATGCACCATCACCTTGGACCATGTGAACATTACAGGCGCTGGCTTAGGAATAGGAATATTGTCGGAGTCCACCGCGACATTGACCAACATCAATATCAACACCACCGGTGTCGACACAGGCTCGCTGTTTTTGGACATAGACAGCAGCGTCACGGTGTACTTGAACGGCAATACCCTGACCAACGACGCCAACAGCATCTTCGTGAACGCCGCCTCCACCCTCACCCTGACCGGCAGCAACGGCAGCGTCATCACCGGCGACATCACCGCCAGCAACGGCGACTACGGTGCCTCCACCGTCACCCTCACCCTGACCGGTGAAGGCACCGCCCTGCACGGCGACCTTATCAAGGAAGACAGTACCATCACCATCACCCTCAGCGCCGGCGCGCTCCTCGACGGTGCTGGCGAAGTGAGCAACCTGACCTTGAACCCCGGCGCCATCCTCGGCTACACCGACGGCCTGACCGTCACCGACACCATCACCATCGGCGCAGGTATCACCATTGACTTCAGCAGCCTGACCGAGACCGATAACTACCTAGTCCTCGACTGGACCGGCGCGAGCATCAGCGGCGGCAGCATCAGCGACGACCAATTCACCGCCACCAACGCCGAAGGCACCTTCAGCGTGCAAGGCGCCCAACTCTACTTCAACGCCACCGCCGTCCCTGAACCGTCCACCTGGTTCCTGCTGGGCGCGGGCCTCGGCGCGCTGGCGCTCACCACCCGCCGCCGCCGTTCATGAAACGCTGAAACCACTGGGAGCGCCGGCTTCTAGCCGGCTGTCAGCACCAGCACAGCCGGCAAGATGCCGGCGCTCCCAGTCATGTCATGGTGTGACGCGCTGGGAGTGGCAACTGCCAGCGGGGCCGGGAGGTTGGCAAGCTGGTCGGCGCGTGGCTTTTCCTTGATAGTCAGTGTCATGTGCCTGCGGCCTTGGCGGGCGAGACGCCCGCGCTCCATAGGGTATCGATGGGGTTGCGTTGGGCGTCAGCTATATGGAGCGCGGGCGTCCCGCCCGCTGACACTGGGAGCGCCGGCTTCCAGCCGGCTGTCAGCACCAGCACAGCCGGCAAGATGCCGGCGCTCCCGGTCATGCCGTGGTGTTGTTCGCTGGGAATGGTAGTTGCCAACGGGGGAGGGAAGTGCGCAATTCAGCGTTGGTATTTCAGAATTTCTCGATGCGGATGTTGCGGAACTCGACGGGGGTGCCGTGGTATTGGAAACCGATGCGGCCTTCGCGCGGCAGGTCTTTGTAGGCTTTCTTGAATTTGTTAGGGGTATCGTCGGGGTTTTTGCCGGCTGCGGGCCAGTCGTCGAGGTTCATTTTGATGATTTCATCGTTGTCGAGCCAGACTTGGATGTCGCGGCCGTTGGCGATGATGATGTAGCGGTGCCACTCGCCGGGTTTGATGACGACTTGGCGGCGGGGGGCGAGGCAGTCGAAGATGGCGCCGTTCGCGTGCTTGCCGTCGGCGGCCTCGCCTTGGAGGATTTGTACCTCGATGGTGTTGTCAATCCAATCCGCCGTGTCGCTGCAACGCAACAACACGCCGCTGTTGGTGCCCTCGGCGCAGCGGAACTCCAGCGACAGCGCGTAGTTGGCGTAGCTCTCCTTCGTCCACAACTCGCTCAGGCCGCCGCCGCTGCCGGTGACGCTCAGCACGCCGTCCGCGTATTGCCACAGTCCGGCTTTGAATTCGGCGTTGGACAAGTCGGGCGCGAGCAGGGGCACGGGCAGCGGCCATTTTTGCGAATCGTTGCCGCGACTGTCAGCCCAGGTTTTGGTGATGTCCTTCGTCATGGCGGTGGCGCCGGTGGGTGGTTCGGCTTGCAGGGTGGTGACCAGCAGCGTGGCGGTCATGAGGGTGGCGAGGAGTTTTTTCATAAGTGTTTAGAAGATGCGGTATTCGGAGTGAATCAGCGCGTCCGCCTCGGGCAGGCCGACGCAGCGGGCGTTGGCGGCGTCCCAGTCGATGGGTTGGTTCAGTTGCATGGCGAGCTGGCCGATGAGGCACAGCTCGGTCATCTCGGCGGAATGGTCAACGATGTTCGAGCCGGGGGTGGGGCCAATGCCCTTGCAGGCGTCCAGCCACTCGCGGTGCGCGCCGCGGGTGCGCGGGATGGTTTTCTCGGGCCGCTTGAACTCTTTCATCGCCGTTTCGGGAATCAGGCGCGGGGAATCGGAATAGCTGCCGGCGACAAACAGGACGCCCTTGTCGCCGCGGTAATAGGCGCTGCCGGTGGCGCTGAGTTCCTTGTCGGCTTCCAATTCCGGCGGGCGCGGGACGTGCTTGAAGTGGCTGCCCTCGTACCAATATAACTTGACGGGCGGCAGGTCGCCGCGCGCGGGGAACTCGTAAACGACGGTGGCGCCCTTGGGGCCGCTGGCCTCGGTGGCGCCTTCGATGGTGGGGGTGACGCGGCAGTTGCCGCGCAGGTTCAGCGTCCAGAAGGCGGCGTCGAGCAAGTGACAGCCCATGTCCCCCAACGCGCCGCAGCCGTAGCGCCAGTAGCCGCGCCAGTTGAACGGCACGATGCGCTCGCGGTATTCATCCCACGGGGCGGTGCCGAGCCAGAGGTTCCAGTCGAGGGTGTCCGGGACGGGCTTCTCCGCCGGCCAATCGACGCCTTGCGGCCAGATGGGGCGGTTGGTCCAGGCGTGAATTTCCCTGACCGTGCCGATGGCGCCGGCTTCAATCCATTCGCGCACCAGTCGGGTACCCTCGTTGGCGTGGCCCTGGTTGCCCATTTGGGTGACGACGCCGGCTTGGCGGGCGGCCGCGCGCAACGCCCGCGCCTCGCCGATGGTGTGGGTCAGCGGTTTTTCGACATAAATATGCTTGCCGGCCTCCAACGCGCGCATGGCGGCGGGGAAGTGCGTGTGGTCGGGCGTGGAAATAACCACGGCGTCAATCTGGTCGGCCAGCTCATTGAACATCTGACGGTAGTCGCGATAACGGGGAACGTCAGGGTAAAGATTAAACGCCCCGCGCGCCGCGGCGGCGTCCACGTCGCACAAGGCGACGATGTTTTCGCCGGCGACACCGCGGAGGTTGCTGAAGCCCTGCCGGCTGACCCCGATGCAAGCGACGCGGAGCTTGCCAGGGGCAGCGGCGGCGGATTCAGCGGCGCGGAGCCAACCAGGCAAAGCGCTGGCGGCGATGGCGCCGGCGCTGACGGTGAGAAAATCACGGCGGTTCAGTTTTCCGGAAAAATTAAATTTGCTCATAATGTTGGTGGGATTTTTTCTGCGTTCTGCGTTTCAAGCAAGACAAATAGCAGTCAATGAATGAAATGCAATGCCTTTCAGTGTTTTTAATCGCCATCAGGGCGCGGAGATTTTTTTAAACAAAATTTAACCACTACGTTGCCTAAAAAACTTTCTTAACATTCCGGCGATTTTCAGCTTTGCTATCGTCCGATGAAAACTCTTCTCCTGTTCTTGCTGGCGCTGACCGTCAGCGTCCGCGCGGAACTCAAACTCGCCCCGGTGTTCAGCGACCACCTCGTCCTGCAACGCCACCAGCCCATTCCCGTCTGGGGCAACGCCGCCGCCGGCGCCACCGTCAGCGTCACCCTCGGCGGCCAGCCCGTTACCACCGTCGCTGACCGTGACGGCCACTGGCGGGTCAACTTGCCCGCCAGCCCCGCCGTCCACACCCCGCTGACCCTGACCGTCACCAGCGGCACCGCCACGCGCACCGTCAGCGACGTGCTGGTCGGCGAAGTCTGGCTGTGCTCCGGCCAGTCCAACATGGCGTGGCAGGCCGGCAACAGCGTCAACGGCAAAGCCGAGGTCGCCGCCGCCGAGTTCCCCAACCTGCGCCTGCTGACCGTGCCCATCCGCACCTCGCCCCAGCCGGCAAGCGACCTCCCGGCCAAATGGCAGGTCTGCACCCCCGAAACCGCCCGCACCTTCACCGCCGTGGGCTTCTTCTTCGGCCGCGAACTGTATCAAAAGCTGGGCGTCCCGGTCGGCCTCATCAACGCCTCGGTCGGCGGCACCCCGGCGGAAAGCTGGACTCGCCTTGGCGCGCTCCAGAACGGCGAGCCGGAGTTTGCCGAATTGCTGCACACTCGCGCGCTCAGCCTCGACGACTCGCCGGAAAAACTCGCCGCCACCAAGGCACAACTGGCCGCCGACCGCGCGGCGTGGGCGAAAAAAATCACCGCGCTGCTCGCCGCCCCCGGCGCGCCCGACCCGCGCTGGTTCGACCCCGCTTACGTCCCCGCGCCGCGCGAATGGTACAACTGCGCCGTCCCCGGCTCCATCGAAAGCGCCGCCGGCGCGCGCCTCGACGGCTCGTTCTGGTTGCGCAAGGTGTTCGACGCCCCCGCCGCCGCCGCTGACGGTGACGCCACGCTGCGGCTCGGCGCGATTGACGACTACGATTTCACCTGGCTCAACGGCCAGCTCATCGGCAGCACGGGCGAGGCCAATCCCGATGCCTACAAAACTCCCCGCGCCTACCCGATTCCCGCCGGCCTGCTGCGCCCTGGCAAGAATGTCATCGTCAGCCGCGTCGTGGACCGCCACGGCGACTGCATCATTCGCGGCGAGGACGCGGACCAATTCATCGCCACCGTCAGCGGCAGCATCCCGCTGGCGGGCGCCTGGCAAACCAAAATCGAGCACAACCTCGGCCTTGAACCCGCCGAGACCTACTTCTCCGGCATCGCCGGCACGTTGTACGACGGCATGATCGCGCTGCTGGTGCCCTACGGCCTGCGCGGCGTGATTTGGTATCAGGGCGAATCCAACAGCGACCGCGCCGGGCAGTACCAAAAATTATTCCCCCGTCTCATCACCAACTGGCGCGAGGACTGGGGCCAGGGCGACTTTCCTTTTTATTTCGTGCAACTGGCCAACTTTTCCCCGCGCCAGGACTTTCCCACGGAAAGCCGCTGGGCGGAATTGCGCGAGGCGCAACTCATGACGCTGTCGTTGCCCAACACCGGCATGGCGGTCATCATTGACGCCGGCGACGCCAGGGACATCCATCCCCGCGACAAACAAACCGTCGCTCACCGGCTGGCGCTCATCGCCCTGTCCCGCGATTACGGATTCACAGAGAAAAAATTCCTGTGGTTTAAACAGCCGCTGGAATATTCCGGCCCCATTTTCCGCCAGATGACCGTCAGCGGCGACAAAATCATCCTGGAGTTCGATCATATCGGCAAAGGTTTGGTCAATAAAAACCCCGCGGGCGGACTACAAGGCTTCGCCGTCAGCGCCGACGGCCAGACCTTCGTCTGGGCCGACGCCACCATCCGCGGCGACCGCGTCATCGTCAGCGCCGACGGCGTGCCACATCCCGTTGCCGTGCGTTACGCCTGGGCGGACAACCCGGCGGCCAGTTTGTACAACGCCGACGGCCTGCCCGCCAGCCCGTTCCAGGCGCGCGAGCCTTAAAACTCCGGCCATCGGGACGCCGGGGCGCGAAGTCTGTTTGCCCAAACAAAATTCCGTGCCTTGGGGTCTTGGTGGCGCAAAAACAGCTTTAAAAAACTCCTTGCCAACAGCGCGTTTCGGGTTAGAAGTGACAACCATTACATTCATCGTTCATGTCGAACCCCGAATCTTTTATGAAAAAACCTGCCGACCTTTCCACCATGGCCGCGCGTGTCGCGGCGTATAACCAGGCCACGGCCAGCGTGGCGAAAAAACTTTATAACGCTGACGGTGATTGGATCTGGCCGCAATTGCCCGCCGCCCCGCGCGAACGGTTCTGGATTTGTTGCGCGCTGTTCCCAGAACACGAGGGCGCGCTGGCCAACGCTATCATTGAACAAACCGTCATCGACTCGCGGGTTGAGCCGATTTCCGGCGTGGCGCACACGTTCGACATTTTCCACAGCAACACCGCCGCGCAATTGCTGCGCCACCACGCCGCGCAACTGTCACCGTCAGCGCGCGCCAGGCTGGAGGCGTTGGTGCGCGAGAGTTTTTCCGTCGAACACGGCAACCACAGTCCCGATTTGCAGTTTCACGGTTACAACGACAACATGCCGTCCGAGGCCAGCATGGGCCTGATTCTCGGCGGCGAACTGCTCGGCGACCGCGCGGCGGTGGAGTGCGGCTTGTGGAATTTGCGGCGGTTGCGCGACATCCTGTACCGGCGCGGCACGGTCAGCGAGTTCAATTCGCCGACTTATTCGGCGCTGACAGTGCATGCGCTGGCGGAAATCGCCGAGTACGCCGCCGACGCCGAGGCGCGCGAGCTGGCGCTGAGCATCGAGCAGCGGCTGTGGTTCGACCTGGCGGCGCGGTTTCATCCCGAAATCGGCACCGTCAGCGGCCCGTATTCCCGCGCCTACACGGTCAACGAACTCGGCCATCCCGGCTGCCTGAACTCGGTGCTGTGGTTCGCCATCGGCGACGCGGCACGGCCCTCGCCGCTGGAGTTGTTCAGTGGTACCGCCACGCGCGATTTCATCCTTAACGACTGGGCGTTTTTCATCGCGCAAATGGCGTTGTTCAGCGGCGCTTGCTATCATGTGCCACCGTCAGCGGCGGCATTGTTCGCGGGAAAAAAATACCCGTTCCGCGCCGTGGCCACGGCGGAGGTCGGCGACGGCTGGCCCGACGCGCAGGCGCGGCCCGTGCGGCTGGAAACTTACCTGACCAGGGATTACACCCTCGGCACGCTCAGCAGCAGCGGCGGCGGGCAGGCGCATCCGTATTTCGTGACTTACCAGCGGCGGGAGCCAATCGCCTCGCACCGCGACTACGGCAGTATTTACCAGAAATTTTTGTTCAACGACGACCAGCCCGGCACGCCCGCGCCGAGCTTCGGGCCGGACGGCACGCCGTACGCGGAGGGCGGCGAGGTGTATGTTGGCTCCTACGCGAACACGCTGACGTTGCAGGACGGCCCGACGGCGCTGGTGCTGAACAATCCCGTCTATCTGCACGCGGGCCGGCACCAGAGTCCGCGCCTGCTGTCGCGGCTGTCGGACCTGATTATCTGCCCGCAACCGGAGGGCGGCGCGGCCGATGAGATTATCGTCGGCGGCGTGACGCGGCCGAAGTGGGCCGGCGGGGTGAAACACGGGGACTGGATTGGCGTCCGGCGCGGGCGGCTGCTGGTGGCGTACCGCCCGCTGGCGTTCGTGGACGCGCCGCTGACGGTGCGGATTTCGCTGGAGAAAATCAACTATCACGAGGTCATCCGCACCGAGTTTTACCACGGCGAGCCGCGCGAGTTCACGACGGAGCAACTGCGGCTCATCTTCAGCGGCTTCGTCGCCGAGCACGCCAGCGTGGACGAGTTTCCGTCACTGTCGGCGTTCGTCGCGTCACTGTCAGCGGCGCAATTCACCGACTATTGCTGGATCATGCGCCGCACCCGTTACCGCCGCCCGGCGTTCGCGGGCCGCGCGGCGCTGGAAATGGAACTTTCCTCCTCGCCCGGCGGCTTCACCTCGCGTTACGCCATCATCAACGGCCAGCAACTGAAATTCGACACGCCGGTGGAAATTGACGGCATAAATAACAACGACCTGCCCATCCTCAGCGAGCCGTGGCAGAGCATCCCGCCGCATTTCCCGTGGCCGAAAATGGAGATGATTTGGGGCAAGGGCGTCATCGGCGACCGGGAAGCATAAAAAATTTATCCGCGGATTACGCAGATTTTCGCAGATTGTTTTTATAAAAATTTTCTCAAAGCATCTGCGTTAATCTGCGTAATCTGCGGATTTAAAAAAAAACAACATGAAAACCAACACCATCCAGGAACGGGTAAAAACATACAATCAACTCGCCGTCACCGCGGCGAAAAAATGGTACGACGCCGACGGTCAGTGGCGCGCGCCGGCCGAGGTGCCGCCGATTCCGCGCGAGCGCCTGTGGCTGTGCTGCGCGTTGTACGCCGCCGATGAGGCGCCGCTCGCCAACGCCATCGTCAACGCCACCGACTTGCTGTCGCTGTGCCGCGCCGAGGGCATCAGTAACACCTTCAACATTTTTCACACCAACACCGCGGCCGCGCTGCTGGTCAGGTACGCGCCGCTGATGGACAAAAAGGCGCGGGCGAATCTGGAGTCGTGGGCGCGCGACGGCTTCGAGTTTTACCCCGGCAACCGGCGCCCGGATTTCCAATTCCACGGCTACAACGACAACATGCCCGCCGAGGCCAGCATGGGCCTGATTCTCGGCGGCCAGTTTTTGGGCTGCCGGGAGGCGGTCGAGTACGGGCGCTGGAATCTGCTGCGGCTGCGCGACATCCTGCGGCGGCGCGGCACCATCAGCGAGTGGAACTCGCCGACCTACACGCCCATCACGCTGCACGCGATGGCGGAACTCGCCAGCCACGCCGCTGACCGTGACATCCGCGAACTGGCGCTGAAAATCGAGCAGCGGCTGTGGCTCGACTTCGCCGCGCGGTTTCATCCCGAAATCGGCGCGCTGGCCGGCCCGCCCTCGCGCGCGTACACGGTGGACGAACTCGCCTACGTGACCATCGCCTCGTCGCTGCTGTGGTTCGCGCTCGGCGACGCGTCGCGGGTCTCGCCGCTGGCGCTGTTCGACGACCGTCAGCGGGACGAACTGGTGCTGCATCACGAGGGCGACGTGGCATTCAATGTCGCGCAAATGGCCATGTTGAGCATGAGCGATTACCATATGCCGGCGGCGGCGGGAAAATTGTTCCGCGCGAAACAGTATCCGTTCCGCGCCGTGGCGACGGCGGAGATGGGCGACGGCGGCCTGGAATTTCCGGCGCGCCCGGTGCGCATCGAAAGCTGGTTGCAGCGCGATTACGCGGTCGGCACCGCCAGCAACACCTGGCTCGGCGGCGGCTCGGCGCGCGAGTATTACGTGTTGTATAAGCGCAACGAACCGGTGCAATCGCGCCATGACAGCGGCGTGATTTTCCACAAGATGTTCCTCAACGACGAGCGCCCCGGCAGCGCGCAATCGGCGCTGAACGAGCGCGGCGAGCCGTATGCCGCCGCCGGCGAGCGTTATCTCAACTCGCAGGGCAACGCGCTGACCGTGCAGGACGGCCCGACCGCGCTGGTGGTGAGCAGTCCCAAGGTGACGCTCGGCAATTTGGAGTACCCGGAAAAGGCGGTGAGCATCAGCGCCATCAATGACATGGTGCTGTTCCCCGCGCATTTCGGCGGCGCGGACGAGATCATCGTCGGCGACTGTCAGCGGGCGAACTGGGCCGGCGGCGTGGCGCATGGCGAGTGGATCGGCTGCCGGCGCGGGCGCCTGCTGGCGGCATATCGGCTGCTGACCTATCTGCCGGATGAACGGCACCCCGCCGTCACGCTGGAGAAAATCAACGATTACGAGGTGATTCGCGTGGCGTTGTACCAGGGCGCGGCGCGGACCTTCACGCCGAACGAACTGCGGGTCATGTTCAGCGGCTTCGTCGCCGAGCACGCGAGCGTGGATGAATATCCGTCGCTGGCGGAGTTCGTCAAGTCACTGTCCGCGGCGCAATTCACCGACTTCCACTGGACCACGCGCCGCGTGCGCTATCGCCGGCCCGCTGACGGTCGGCGGCCCGCGCTGGAACTGGAATTGTCGCACACGCCCGGCGCGACGGTGACGCGCTACGCGCTGGTCAACGGCGCGCTGGTGGAAAGTCCGCGAGTGCAGATTGACGGCCTCGCTGACGCTGACTTCCCGTTCCTGACCGAGCCGTGGGAGAGCATCCCGTCGCACTTCCCGTGGCCGCACTTCAACACCCCGTGGGGCAAGGGCATCGTCAGCGACGCGGAGAAATAAGCAAATTGTATCCGCAGATTACGCAGATTAGCGCAGATGATTTTTAAAAAATTAAATCAAACCATCTGCGTAATCTGCGGACCAAAAAACTTTCCAACCAAACAACCAGACAACCAGAAAAAAACATGAAACCCGAATCCATGCGCGACCGCGTGTCGCGTTACAATCAACTCGTCGTCAAAGCGGCGCGCCAGTGGTACGCCGCTGACGGTCAGTGGCGCAAACCCAACGCGCTGCCGCCGGTCGCGCGCGAGCGCTTGTGGCTGTGCAACTCGCTGCTGGCGGAGGGCGAAACCCAACTGGCCGACGCCATCATCAGCGCCATGCCGATTGCGCCCTACACGGAGCCGTCCGACGGCATCGCGCACGAGTTCGACATTTTCCACAGCAACGTGTCGGCGTCGCTGCTGTGCCGTTACGGGAAGAAAGTCAGCCCCGCCGCGCGCCAAATGCTGACCCGGCTGACCGAGGCCGGCTTCGCGTTCTACCACGGCAACCGGCGGCCTGACTTCCAATTCCACGGCTACAACGACAACATGCCCGCCGAGGCCGCGCTGGGCCTCATCCTCGGCGGCGAGGCGCTCGGCAACCGGGCAGCGGTCGAATACGCCGTGTGGAATCTGCGGCGGCTGCGCGACCTGCTCGCGCGGCGCGGCAGCATCAGCGAGTGGAACTCGCCGACCTACACGCCGGTCACGCTGCACGCGCTGGCGGAAATCGCCGCGCACGCCAAACATCCCGCGGCCCGTGACCTCGCGGCGAAAATCGAGGCGCGCCTCTGGCTCGACCTCGCGGCGCGTTTTCATCCCGCGCTCGGCGTGTTGTCCGGCCCGCATTCGCGCGCCTATAACATCGATTTGCTCGCCCAGGTGTCCAACGTGGCGGCAATGTTCTGGTTCGCGCTGGGCGATCTGGCGCGGCCCGCGCCGGTGGAGTTTTTCACCGGCAGCGTCAACGATTTGGAGTTGCACCACGAGGGCGACTTCGCGTTCAACGTCGCGCAGATGGCGTGGTTCAGCAGCGATGCTTATCACGTGCCGCCGGCGGCGGAGCGCTTGTTCCGCGCGAAAAAATATCCGTTCCGCGCCGCGACGACCGCCGAGGCCGGCGACAACGGGCCGTCGCAGCAGGCGCGGGCGGCGCGGCTGGAGACTTGGCTGACCGATGATTACACGGTCGGCACGGCGGCGCAGACGGGGCCGGGGCAGGGGACGGCGTATTATGTCACCTACAAATTACGCGAGCCGGTGCAGACCTTCCGCGACGTGGGCAAGTTGTTCCAGCGATTCACCATCAACGACGAGATTCCCGGCGCGATGGCGGCGACGCTGGTGGACGGGCAGCCGTGCCCGGAGGCGGCGGAGCAATATTTCGGCTCGTGGAGCAACACGCTGACGCTGACCGACGGCCCGACCGCGCTGGTGCTGACCAACCCGGCGACGAGCCTCGGCGGCGGCGAGGGGCGCGGCGAGCCGAAATCGCTGTGGCGGCTGGAAGACATGGTGCTATGCCCGGCGCACTTCGGCGGCGCGGAGGAAATCATCGTCGGCGACCGTCAGCGGGCGAACTGGGCCGGCGGCGTGGCGCACGGCGAATGGATCGGCGCGCGGCGCGGCAAGCTGCTGCTGGCGATTCGTCCGCTGGCGTTCATCGGCGACCCGAACCCGCGCGGGCCGGTGCCGCTGACACTGGAAAAAATCAACCGTTACGAGGCGATCAAGCTGTCGTTCTACCGGGGCGCGGCGCGGACCTTCACCCCGGCGGAATTGCGCGGCATGTTCGGCGGCTTCATCGCCGAGCACGCCAGCACGGACGAATATTCGTCATTGTCAGCGTTCCTCGCCGACCTGGCGGGCGCGAAGTTCACGGATTATCACTGGATTATGCGCCGCACCCGCTACCGCCGGCCCGCGACCAAACAACGCCCGGCGCTGGAGTTGGAGATTTCCAGTTCGCTCGGCGGCTTCACCTCGCGCTACGCCACCGTCAACGGCAAGCTGGTCAACTGGCATGACCCGGTGCAGATCGACACGCTGACCGTGAAGGATTTTCCCATCCTGAACGAGCCGTGGGAGAGCATCCCCGGTTTCTTCCCGTGGCCGCACTTCAACACCCCGTGGGGCATCGGCACCGTCAGCGACGCGGAGGATGTTTGAACCACTAAGACACCAAGGCACGAAGGCTGTTTTTTTAAACAAAACTTAACCGCGGAGGCGCGGAGACGCGGGGATTTTTAACCACGGATTAACACGAATGAACACTAATGCAAGAGGCAGCCACGGTCAGCGGTTGCCTCTTGCATGTTATTCGTGTTTATTCGTGGTTTAGAACTGGTGGCGGTAGCCCGCTGTTAGTCCCCAGGGTTTGTCATACTTGTCGCCGAAGGAGGCTTCGTAGTCGAGGTGGAGTTGATTGTCAGCGTCGAGTTGCCAGATGAGGCCGGCGCCGAGTTCGGCTCTGACGCCGTCGGTGTTGGCGCGGGTGTGTTGGTAGCCGTTTCTGATGGTGCCGCCGGTGCAGATGGTTTC
>JAISBF010000165.1 GCA_031266335.1 Verrucomicrobiales bacterium | reverse complement strand
GCAAGCGGCAAGCGGCAAGCGGCAAGCGGCAAGCGGCAAGCGGCAAGCGGCAAGCGGCAAGCGGCAAGCGGCAAGCGGCAAGCGGCAAGCGGCAAGCGGCAAGCGGCAAGCGGCAAGCTGACGTTCAGAAAGTTTAATCAATCGGCTCATCTGTGATGACGAATTTATAATACTAAATACTTTCCTCCTATTTACCATGTTTTTTTTGCCGCGGTCGCCGGCAAAGGCGGGATGATTCGTTTCCGTCCAGGCCATCGCACATAAGTCGTTGGAAATCACTTACGCTGATACGCCACGAATTGTTGCCCTTGCCGCTACGGAGCAGGGACAAAATTGCCATGCGATTTGCCTTTATTTTTGACAGAAATTCTGGTAGTTTTTTCTGTCTAAAATTTATGGCCAAACATCATGATTCCACTGATGGCAAGATATTCAAACGAGTATCGGGCAACGGGCGCGGTTGGGTATTTACTCCGAGCCAGTTCCTAGACCTCGGCAGTCGTTACGCCGTGGACCTGGCGTTAATGCGTTACGCAAGCAAGGGCATTTTTCGCAAACTAACGCGGGGACTGTATGATTACCCAAAATCACATCCAAAATTAGGGCGGTTATCGCCAGCCATTGATACCATTGCCACGGCGTTAAAGGGGCGGGATTCCATCAAACTGCAACCATCGGGTGCCTATGCCGCGAATTTGCTGGGGTTAAGCGAACAAGTGCCGATGAAAGTCGTTTTTCTCACCGATGGCGCCACAAAAAAGGTGCAAATCCACCGGCAAAGCATCGAGTTAAAGCACACTACGCCGCGCAATATGGCAACAGCGGGGCGGGTTAGCGGATTGGTCATCCAGGCGTTACGTTATCTGGGAGCCGCCGCGATTGATGACCAAATCATAAAACAGCTCCGCCAACGTCTTGGCGCCGCGGAGCAGGCTGTTTTACTGAAAGACCTTGCCTATGCGCCCGCTTGGATTGCCAAGGTAATACGCAAAATCACCGGGGGAAAATGACGTGGAACGATATTTACAGCTTTCACAAGACGAGCAGCGTTTGCTATGCGAACAGGCGCAAGCCAAACTTGGCTTTCCACCGGCTACGGTTGAAAAAGATTTTTGGGTTTGCTGGACATTGCGGGAATTGTTCAATCTGCCGGTCTGGGGCAAGGAACTGACTTTCAAGGGCGGTACTTCCCTGTCAAAAGCATGGAAACTGATCCGCAGATTTTCCGAGGACATCGACATCATCATCAGCCGCGAGTTTTTAGGCTTTAGCGGGGCGCAAAGTCCCGAAAAAACCCTCAGCGCCAAAAAGACCAGGGAACGGTTAACGAACTTGAAAGAAACGTGCGGCCAGCGCATCAGGGAAGCATTGCTGCCATTATTGCGCCAGTCCTTGGCCAACCAATTATCGGGTTACTCCAACTGGTCATTAGCGATGGCGCCCATCAGCGAAGACGCCGACCAACAAACCATCTTGTTCCATTACCCTACTGCCTTGCCCAATGCCACGGCTTATATTCGTCCCGCCGTAAAGATTGAACTGGGAGCGCGCTCCGACCATGAGCCGTCACAGTCAGCGGGGATTTGCTCCTATGTGCAAGAAATTTTTCCCGACCTGCTGGGAGCGGACACTTTCGCCATCCAAACATTATCGCCGGAACGCACCTTTTTAGAAAAAGCCATGTTATTACATGAAGAAACTTATCGCCCAGCGGGCAAAAAACGCCGTCCACGCATGGCGCGACATTATTACGACCTATGGAGTTTGATAAAAGCGGGGATTGGCGCCAAAGCCGCCGCTGACGATGAACTCTTCGACTTCATTGTGGAACACCGCAAAGTCTTCTTCAAATGGTCATGGATGGACTACGGCACATTAAAACCATCCTCAATACGCCTATGCCCGCCGGCCACACAAATTCAAGCATGGCGGCATGACTATCAAATCATGCGCCCTGAAATGTTCTACGGCGAGGTCCCAACTTTTGATGAAATCATGGCAACCGTCAAAGAATTTGAACAAACCTGGCGGCGACAGGGATAAGGGCCTGTTCGTAAAACCCGGCCCTTCAGGGGCAATGTACGAACACCACTAATCACCTCGAAACCCAGCATTGATCAGTATTTGACCGGGATTGAGCGCCGCTGAGCGCGACTTTCGAAACGTGGAGCCATGGGGATTCGAACCCCAGACCCCCACAATGCCATTGTGGTGCTCTACCAACTGAGCTATGACCCCGTTTAAAGTCTTACCCGTGCAGTAAATATTATTTGGCCAAGCAGGTCAACAAAAAATATCCGTTCGCCATTTCGCCTGGCCGAGTTTTTACCGTGGATTTTCCGCCAGGATTCGCTAGCCTGCTTCCCCTAATCATGATTGAGGAATTACCGCAACTCCAAACCCAGGCCCTCGCCGAACTGGCCGCCGCCGCTGACCGTGACGCGGTCGAGGCGTGGCGCGTCAAATATCTCTCCCGCCAGGGGTTGCTCCCTGTCTTGCTTGAAAAAATCAAGACGCTGCCGAAGGAGCAGCGCCCCGCCGCCGGCCAGGCCGCCAATCTCGCCAAGACCGCCATCAACAGCGCCTTCGAGGCGCGCCGGGAGGAGTTCGACACCGCCACCGTCAGCGCTCCCGACGATCCCACCCTGCCCGGCCGCCCGGTCCAATGGGCCACGCCGCATGTGGTCCACCAGACCATCGAGCGCATCGTGCAAATCTTCCGCCGCATGGGATTCGCCATCGCCAGCGGGCCGGAAATTGACACCGAGTTTTACAACTTCGACGCCCTCAACACGCCCGCCGACCACCCGGCGCGCAACGAGCAGGACACCTTCTACGTGGACGCGCCCGCTGACCGTGACGGCCACCGTTTCCTGTTGCGCTCGCAGACCAGCACGGTGCAAATCCGCGCCATGCAGACGCAACCGCCGCCGATCAAAATCATCGCCCCGGGCCGCTGTTACCGGCGCGACGAGATTGACGCCACCCACGGCGTCTTTTTCCACCAAATCGAGGGCCTGGTGGTGGACGACGGCATCACCCTCGCCGACCTCAAGGGCACGATGGAATACTTTTTCAAGGAGTTCATCGGCAGCGACACCCGCGTCCGCTTCCGCCCGCACTTTTTCCCGTTCACCGAGCCGAGTTTCGAGGTGGACATGGCCCGCGCCAACGCCACGGTGAAGGGCAAGGAATGGCTGGAAATCGCCGGCTGCGGCATGGTGGACCCGAACGTGTTTGACAACGTCAGCGTGGATAGCAAGCGCTACACCGGCTTCGCCTTCGGCATGGGCGTCGAGCGCCTAGCCATGCTCCAGCACAACATCAGCGACCTGCGCCTGCTCTACGAAAACGACCTGCGGTTTTTGGCGCAGTTCAAATGAGCTTTGCCATTGGCGGCTTGCCTAGGTCTGTAACTTGAGTTAACCTGATAATAATGAGTGAAATTATCTTTGAGGTGCGTGAAGACGAAGTGGACGGTGGTTACACCGCGTCAGCGTTGGGCTACGGCATCCACACCCAGGGGGATTCACTCGCGGAACTCAGAAAAATGGTCAAAGAAGCCGTGGAGTGTTATTTCGACGCAACCATGTCGCCCCCGAAGGTTATTCGTTTGCATTATGTGCGCGATGAAGTCATGGCTTCAGACTAGTCTTGTCACAAAATCCAATAGTTTGACCTCATGGCCAAAATCCCAAGAAGCATAACTGGCAAGCAATTGATAAAATCATTACGCATTCTTGGTTATCAAATCACCCGTCAAAAAGGTTCCCACATTCGCATCACCACGCAATTAAATGGTGAACATCACGAGGTTATTCCCCATCATCACCCGATAAAAATTGGCACTCTTGCCGGTATCTTGAAGCATATCACCACCCATCACGATTTAAGCGTCGAAGAACTAATAGACAAATTAGAACTTTGATTGCGAGGTGCAGAGTAATTTTTACTCACTTCTTTTTTCTTGGTTTTTCCGGCCGCTGATGATGAAATTTTGTCGCCCCAGCCGCTGACCATGAAAACTTCCTTCCTCGGCAAATTGATGGAGCGCGTCGAGCATCTCGAACCGGATGAACTCAAGCGTCACCTGCTGCGCATGGCCCGCGAGAACGGCTTGCTGGAGACGGTGTTTAACACGCTGCACGAGGCGGTGGTGGTGCTGGACGCCGACGGGCGCATCGAGTATTGCAACCGCGCGGCGCACAAGCTGCTGCCGATTCCCGCCGACTTCACCGTCAGCGCCCCGATTGCCAAGTACCTGCGCGACCTCGATTGGCCCGCGCTGCTGATGAAGGGCCAGGCCACCAACAAGACCCTGGAAATCCGCTATCCCGAACCGCGCCTGCTGGAAATGTACCTGCTGCCGGTGGAGGGCGACACCGCGCCGCTGACGGTGACCTTCGTCGCCATCTTCCACGACATCACGCAAAAAAACGCCGACACCCGCGAGGTCATCGAGTCCGAGCGCTTGCACGCGCTGACGTTGCTGGCGGCCGGCGTGGCGCACGAGCTGGGCAACCCCATCAACAGCATCAACATTCACCTGCAATTGATGGCCCGCGACGCGCGACGCGCCGAGCCGAAGTTGCGCGAAAAATTGCAGGAATCCGTCCGCGTCGCCCGCGCCGAGATGGAGCGGCTCGACGCCATCATCCACCGCTTTTTAAAGGCCATCCGCCCGACCGTGCCGGAATTCCGCGACGCCACGGTCAGCGGCATCGTCAGGGAAACGCTGGCCATCTTGCAACGCGAGTTGGACAACCGCGGCATCATCGTCGAGACGGACCTGCCCGACCACCTGCCGGCGCTGCGGCTGGACACCGAGCAAATCAAGCAGGCGTTCTACAACATCATCAAAAACGCCATGCAGGCGATGGGCAGCAAGGGCCTCCTCACCATCCGCGCCGCGGTCGGCGACGGCTGCCTGGAATTGTCCTTCGCGGACAACGGCCCCGGCATTTCCCTGGAGGACCTGCCGCGCGTGCTGGAACCCTATTACACCACCAAGCAGCGCGGCACCGGCCTCGGCCTGATGATTGTCCAGCGCATCCTGCGCGAGCACGGCGCCGAGCTCCAGTTGGAAAGCCACCACGACCAGGGCACCACCGTCAGGGTGCGCTTCCCGCTGGGCCACCAACAAATGCGGCTGCTGGAAAACAAATGAACCCGACGCGCGACTGCCGACCATGAACGAACTGCTGCCAACCCTGCTGATTGTGGACGATGAGAAGGCCACCCGCGACGGCCTGCGCCGCGCGCTGGAAGACCATTTCGACATCTACCTCGCCGCTGACGGTGCGGCCGCCCGCAACATTCTCGAAGCCGAAAAAATCGACCTGGTGCTCACCGATTTGAAACTCGGCGGCGACGACGGGATGAAAATCCTGGAACGCTGCCAGTCGCTCTCGCCCGCGCCGCTGACGGTGATGATGACCGCCTACGGCTCGGTGGAAACCGCCGTCGAGGCGATGCGCCGCGGCGCCTACGATTACGTCACCAAGCCGGTCAACATCGACAAGCTGGAAATGCTGCTCCTGCGCGCCCTGCGCAGCCGCAACATCGAGACCGAAAACCAACAGTTGCGCCAGCAGATTGACAAGCAATACGGCTTGGCAGCGTTGATCGGCAACTCGTCGAAAATGGCGGAAATCTTCGACGTCATCCGCCAGGTTGCCGACACCAAGGCCACCATCCTCATCCAGGGCGAAAGCGGCACCGGGAAGGAACTGGTGGCCAAGGCCATTCATAACCTCAGCTCGCGCAAAAACAAACCCTTCATGGCCGTGCACTGCGCCGCGCTCTCTCCCCAGTTGCTGGAAAGCGAGCTGTTCGGCCACGAGAAAGGCGCGTTCACCGGCGCGTTTGAAAAACGTCTCGGGCGGTTCGAGCAGGCCGACCACGGCACGATTTTCCTCGACGAAATCGGCGAGATTGACGCGGCGACGCAAGTCAAGCTGCTGCGCGTGCTCGGCGAGCGCAAGTTCGAGCGCGTCGGCGGCAACAAAACCATCGAGACCGACGTGCGCGTCATCACCGCCACCAACAAAAACCTGGCGCTGCTGGTGAAGGACGGCGCCTTCCGCGAGGATTTGTTCTACCGCGTCAACGTGGTCAAGATCGAGCTGCCGCCGTTGCGCGAGCGCAAGGAAGACATCCCGCTGCTGGCGGCCGCGTTCCTCGCCGAGTTCTGCAAGGAAAACGGCAAGCCGGGGCTGAAATTCAGCGTCGCCGCCGGCGAGGCCCTGCAACGCTACCACTGGCCCGGCAACGTCCGCGAACTGCGCGCCGCGGTCGAGCACGGCGTGGTGCTGTGCCGCGACAAGGAAATTCTGCTGAAAGATTTGCCGCCGGCGTTGAAGTCCGCTGACAGTGGCGCGCCGCTGCTGGTGAGCAACACGCTGAACCTGACCGCAATGGAAAAAAACTCCATCGTCCGCGCCTTGGAACAATGCGACCAAAACCGCACCGCCGCCGCCAAGCTACTCGGCATCAGCCGCCGCACCTTGCACCGCAAGCTCAATGAGTATCATTTGGAGTGATTATTAACCACGGATGGACACTGATGGACACGGATTTGTTTTTTAAGGAAGAAACTCGCCAAATCATTGGCTTCGCCATGGAAATTCTAAATGAAGTCGGGCATGGACTGCATGAAAAACCATATGAAAACGCCTTGGTGGTTGATTTCAAGTTGCACAAAATTCCTTACGCCCAACAAAAAACTTTCGATGTTTTTTATAAAGAAACCAAAATTGGCGAATTCATTCCTGACCTCATCGCTTTCAACAAAATTATCATTGACACCAAAACCATTGACCAAATCACTCCTCACGAAACCGGTCAAATGCTCAATTACCTAAAAATAATCAACCTGAAAATCGGCCTCATCATCAACTTCAAACATGCCAAATTGGAATGGCGACGGGTTGCCAGATAATCCGTGTTTATCCGTGTCCATCCGTGGTTAAACCAATATGCTTGACCGCGCGCCCATTGAAAACTGCCTCGCCTGGCAGGCCCTGGAACAAGGCCACGCCGCCAACACCCAGCTAATCAACCGGGCGGCGATGGAACGCTTCGCCGACTGGCTCGACCGGCGCGCCACCGTCAGCGACTGGGGCGACGTCTCACTGTCAGCGTTGCAGTTGTATCTTGGCGAGCAAAAGGAGCGGCGAAAACTGGAGCCGGCTTCGCTGAAACTGGAAATCGTGGTGCTGCGCAACCTGCTCAAGTTCCTGAAGCGGGAAAAACTCATCCGCCAGGACCTCGCTGAATTACTGGAACTGCCGAAACTGTTCCGCTACCTGCCGGCGACGCTGACCATGGGCGAGACGGACGCGCTGCTGGCGGTGGAATGGGGCAACGAGCCGCTCGGCCTGCGCAACCGGGCGGTCATGGAAACCTTCTACGCCGCCGGCCTGCGGGTCGGCGAACTGGTCACGCTGCGGCTGGAAAACCTCGACCTGGACGAGGGCACCGCGCGGGTCATCGGCAAGGGCGACAAGGAGCGGCTGGTCGTCATCGGGCGGCAGGCTTGCGCCGCCTTGCGGCATTACCTCGCCGGCGGCCGGCCCAAACTGGTGCGCCCCCGCACCGGCGGCGAGGTGTTCATCAGCCGGCACGGCAAGACGCTGACCACGGCGCGGATTTGGCAAATCGTCAAGGACGCCATGCGCCGCGCCGGCATCGAGAAGAATGTTTATCCCCACCTGCTGCGCCATTCTTTCGCAACTCACCTGTTGAGTCGCGGCGCGGATTTGCGTATCATCCAGGAATTACTCGGCCATGCGAACATCAACACCACGGAAATTTACACGCGGGTGGCGGCGAAGCGCCTGCGCGTCATCCACCAACAGTGCCACCCGCGCGCCCGCTGACAGTGCGTTATGAACCATCTCGCGCCGTTTGAAACGCTGCTGGGCTACCGCTTCCGCGACCGCGCGCTGCTGGCGGAGGCGCTCACCCACCCGTCGTGCGGCCACGAGCAGCGGCGCAAGGTGCGCGACAACCAGCGGCTGGAGTTCCTCGGCGACGCCGTGCTGCAGCTGGCGCTGACCGGGCAGTTGTTCCGCCAGTTTAAAAATTTCGACGAGGGCCGGCTCACCCACCTGCGCGCCGCCGTGGTCAACCGCAAAGCGCTGGAAAACCTGGCGCTGACGTTCCGGCTCGGCGATTTCCTCATCCTCAGCCGCGGTGAAAGCAAGAATTCCGGGCGGGTGAAAAGTTCCAACCTGGCCGACGCGATGGAGGCGGTGATTGGCGCCATTTTCATTGACAGTGATTTCGAGACCGTTGCCGCGTGGCTGGCGCCGGTGCTGCAACCCTTCGTCGCGGAACAGCAGGGCCGGACCGCGGACTTCAACCCCAAGGGCGCGTTGCAGGAGCGGCTGCAGGCGGACGGCAAGACCGCGCCCGAATACGTGCTCGACCACGAGGAAGGCCCCGACCACGCGAAAAGTTACCAGGTCAGCGTGCGTTCCGAGGACGCGGTGCTGGGGTGCGGCGCCGGCAACAGCAAGAAGGCCGCCGAAATCGCCGCGGCCGCCGACGCCTGGGAAAAATTGCGCCGCGCATGAACCTGCTCGAACTCATCGACAAAACCGCCGCGTTTTTCAAACAGAAAAACCTCGAATCACCGCGCCTGCAAATCGAGCTGATCCTCGCCCACGTCCTCAAGCTGCCGCGCATGGGCCTGTACCTGCAATTCGAGCGGACGCTGACCGTGGCGGAACTCGACGCCCTGCGCCCGCTGGTGCGCCGCCGCGCCGACGGCGAGCCGTTGCAGCACATCCTCGGCGAGACGGAGTTTCACGGCCTGGCGTTTGCCTGCGGCCCGGCGGCGCTGATTCCGCGCCCGGAAACCGAGGTGCTGGTCGCCTGGGTGCTGGAGCTCCTGCGCGACCGGCCGGCGGGGTTGCTCTACGACATCGGCACCGGCAGCGGGGTCATCGCGCTGACGGTGGCCAAACAGTTGCCAGCGTGGCGCGTCATCGGCGTGGACCTCAGCGGCGACGCCCTGGCCCTGGCCCGCCAAAACCAGGAACGGCTCGGCGCGCCCAATGTCACCTGGCTGGAGCACGATTTGCTGCCCGCCGCTGACACTGGGCACGTCATTGTCGCCAACCTGCCCTACCTCACCGACGCGGAAATGGCCGCGCTGCCGCGCGAAGTCACCTTCGACCCCGCACTGGCGCTGCGCGGCGGCGCTGACGGTCTCGCCCTCATCCGGCCGCTCATCGCCATGACCAGCGAACACACCGCGGACATCTTTTTGGAAACCGGCGCCGCGCACGCGCCCGCGGTCGCCGACCTGTTGCGCCAAGTCGGCTTCGCCAACATCGAGACCCGCGGCGACCTGGCCGGCGTCCCGCGTTTCACCCGCGGCACCCGCCGCTGACCGTGCCCCGGCGGCGCGCGGTTTTTCCCGCTTGGATACCGGCAGCCTGCTGGCGGAGGATTATCTGAGCAGTCGGAAAATCGCGGGCAAGACTTACCCCAGCATTTACCGGGAATACGCCGACTGCGTTGCCGACGGCATCGTGCAGATTTATCACGACAAGCCGTAACGATGCAGTTGGCGCAAATGCGTAGAAGTACTACCAAAATTTGACGAAGGCAACGAAATGGCACAGTGAGGCGTTGATAGACTTATCAAACTCAAAAGCGGCATGGAGAGTAACAAAAAATTGACAAAATTGAACTGGCTGGCAATTTTTAAAGGCTTTTTATGGACAAGGCGCTGCAAACCTTTATTGAACAAATCAGCGGACGGGGTGGAAGCTTTGGAATTGGAGCGCTGTTTGGCGCTGGGTTGTCTTATATGCTTTACCGCCTTGCCAGTTCAGAGCGGCGGGAAATGATCAACAACGATCAAAGACGCATGGATGAAATTGTCAGGCAGAGTGGTGACAAAGACCGGCGAATTGAAAACCTACACACTGAAAACGCGCAGCTAAAATTAAGATTGCATCAGGGAACTGGTGAATTACCGTTACAGTAATATGAATCAACTGTTGATTGCCATCGGGGGGTTGATCATCGCGGTTCTGCCTGCCGCATACGAATGGTATCGTTGTTGGCGCCTAAGAAAATTGGCCGAGTCTCGATTGTTAATTGCCCAAAGCACCACCAAGATGCAACGACTGCTGATGGATGGCATTATCAGGCATGGCCAAATTTGCCATGACAAGGTATTTCCTCTAATGCAAAAAACCCAGCACATGGACGAACTGCCCTTAAGATGGATGTTTTTTCCGAAAGCTCCATCAGAAGAAGGACGCATTTTTGTCTCACGACTGGAAAAGGAATTAAAAGAACTTCCAGAGGAGGCCAAGCGATGCGCCACAGCATTTATTGTTGGCTTAGTGCGTGCTTGCCGCCATCGCCATCCGGTGCAATTTTGGAGTTTGTTGGCCTTGTGTGTCTTTCTCCGAATCTTAACGCAATCAGGGAAGTTAAGGAAAGCCTATGCCCAAGCAAAGGCTGAAACCAGGCGACAGGTGTTAGCCCGTGCTTATGACGCCACAAATTCCCAGCCGGCTTTAATCCCGTCAATGGCTTGAAAATTAAAGTCGGGGCTAAAATAATTTCACCTAACTACTAAAAATCGGCGTGACGCCGAGTGGCTCGTAACGCAAAAGGTGTTTGCCAAATTTCCAATTCACTTTTTAAGCCCTATAAGGCCATTGATTTCGCCAAGTTTTACGATTTTTTACGTTTGAAAATCCGTTTCACTCGCTCTCCCTACCCCTACGAAAATCACGCCTTGATGCCAGGATGCTCAGCCAGTGCATCACGCGCCGCCACCAGTTCGGGTAACGCGCAGTCGCGGCACCGGGTGTAATCTTGCAGGCAAAAATCACGGTAGATTTGCAGCAGGCCCTCCTGCGCCAGCAATGAGGCGGCCAGGCCGCGCACCCGGTGGCCGCCCAGCAGCCGCCCGACGGCGATTTTGGCGTGGCGGTTGGCTGTCCCGGCGGCGGCGGCGCGGAGTTGCGCCAGCACCGCGTCAGGGTGGCGGGCGGCCGCCAGCGGCCAGATGGTGTTGAACAGCAGCGCCGCGAGCCGGCTGTCGCCAAGCAAGCCGGCCGCCGCTGACGGTGCGCTGGCGAGGGTGCAGTGACAGTCCCAGAAGTCATGCGTCAGGCCGGTGAAAAAATCCCGTAACGGCGCGGTTTCGCCCGACCGCGCGAGGCGGATGAAGCGTCGCCACGCTGACGGTGCCGCCAGTCGCGCCAGCAAGGCCACGCGGCGCTCGGGGCGGTTGAGCGGGCGCACGCCGGCCAGCCGCCACAGGTCGCGCGGGATGATTCGTTCCTGCCACGCGGCGCGGTGTTGCCACCACTCGTCCCACAGGCCGCGCACATAGGCTGACGCTGCCAACCGCTCCGGCAACCGCTCGCCGGGCATGAACCCGGCGACGCCGAACAGCAGCGCCTCGCGCCGGCGGTCACGGTCAGCGGCCCGCAAGGCGCTGATGGTGAGCCGTTGGGCCAGGCCGCGCATGATGTCGCGGTTCTGCGCGTAGCCGAGCGCTTCGGCCACTCCCAGCCACAGCGCCTGATCCTCGCCGAGCGCCGCCGCCCGCAGCGCGAACAGTTTTTGTTTTTGCGCGAACCGGAACTCGCCCGCCGCGCGCAACAGTCCCAGTAGCGCGCCGTCCGTTAACGCTGCCAGTGACGCGCCACAACGTCCCAGCCGCGCGCCCAGTTCGCGCTCGCTGACGGTGGCGGTGAAGTATTCGCGCAATTCCGCGAGCGGAAATTTCAGTTGTGACGACAGTTCCGCCTGCGGCACCGCGCCGCCGCTGGCGGTGGCCGGGAAAAACTCCCGCGCCCCCGCGCGCCAGACCACTTGCAGGATGACCTGGTCGTACCGGGCATTGTCAGCGTGCCGGTGCTGCCGCCACTGCGCCGGCCCCAGGTCGAGTTCCACCGCGCCGACGCGCAGGCGACCGTCAGCGTCCTCCAGCGCCGCGTGGAAAAAATCCGGCCCGGCCCCGCGGTTCCAAAAACCCGGTTGCAACACGCGCACCCGCCGCCCGTCGGTCAGCGTCAGCGGGTTGCAATACAATTCCTCGAACCACAGGCGCTGCATGAACGCCTCGTCCGGCGCGGAGTCTTCCTTTACGACGGCGGCGTTTCGGTTATAGTGTCTCCAATCACGATAATTCATTATGCGCAAACTCCGGTTTTTCGTGTCGGTGGCATTATTGGCGGGAGCCAGCAATTTGCCAGCCCAAAACCTGGCTCCTGATCAGGAGCCTATCGTCCAGGTAGTCAAAAAAGTGCGGCCCGCGGTGGTCAACATTTACACCGAGACCATGGAACAGCGCCTGGCCCAGACCCCGCAGGACCTGTATTTCCAGCGCTTCTTCGGCAACGCCTACGTCAGCCGCGGCCGCATCGTGCAGGTGCCGATCCGCAGCCTCGGTTCCGGCGCCATCGTGTCGCCGGCGGGTTACATCGTCACTAACGAGCATGTCATCGGCAACGCGGGCAGCGGCAGCATCAAGGTCACGCTGGCGGACAACGAATCCTACACCGCCAGGCTGGTGCGCGCTGACCGTGACCTGGACCTGGCGCTGATCAAAATCTCGCCCAAGCAGCCGCTGGCCGCCATCAGCCTGACCGGCCTGTCGCCCAACCTGCTGGGCCAGACGGTCATCGCCATCGGCAATCCGGTCGGCTTCGAAAGCAGCGTCAGCCAAGGCATCCTCAGCGCCACCAACCGCACGCTGACGGTGGGCGACACCAGCTACGACTCGCTGCTGCAAACCGACGCCGCCATCAATCCCGGCAACAGCGGCGGGCCGCTGGTGGACATCGCCGGGCAGTTCGTCGGCCTCAGCACCGCCAAGGAAGCCAACGCCGGCGTCGAGGGCATCGGCTTCGCCATTCCCGCCGAGCGCGTGGCGGCGTTCGTCACCCAGGCCATCAACATCGCCGAGGGGCGCCAGCCCGAGCCGCCGCCGGCGGACCTGGCGCTGGTGCTGCGCCAAAAATTCGGCTTGCAGGTGCGGGAAATGGATCAGCGCCTGGCGGAAAGTTTCGGCTATCCGCGTGACAGCGGCCTGCTGGTGGAACTGGTGGACGGGCAAAGCCCCGCTGACCGTGCCGGCATCCAGCAGGGCATGTTGTTGCGCAGCGTCGGTCAGCGGCATGTGCGCGCGCTGGCGGACTTGCCGCGCGAGCTGCAACGCCTCAAACCCGGCGACCCGCTGGCCATGACCCTGTCCTTCTACCGCCAATACGGCGCGCGCAACGTGCTGACCACCGCCACCGCGCAACTCAAGGCGAAGTAGATTTGATGTTCACCGCAGAGACACGGAGGCGCGGAGATTTGATGTTTGTCCGCGTTCCGCGTTGGCGTCAGCCAATCCAAAAAACTTGCATCTTCCTCCGCGCCTCTGCGGTGAAAAATTGTTTAAAATTTCCCGCTGGCGGCTAATTTGGCGCGATGGCCCTCGCGCACGTCAACCTGTTCTCGGAGTCCCTCGGACTCAGCACTGCCATCAACGTCCTGCTGCCGCAGCCAACGTCAGCGGCGCAAATCGGCCTGCACGGCGCGGCGGCGCGGGCGAGTTATCCGGTGTTGTACCTGCTGCACGGCTGGTCGGACGACGAGACCATCTGGCTGCGGCGCACCTCGATTGAGCGTTACGCGGCGGAACTCGGGCTGGCGGTGGTGATGCCGCGGGTGGATTTGAGTTTTTACCAGGACACCGTCAGCGGCATGAATTACTGGACGTATCTCATGATCCGGCGCGTGCTACAGTGGCTACCCGTCCCCCGCTGACAGTGGCAGCACGCCTAGGCGATTGCGTCCACCACCGTCAGCGGCAGAGCACTCTTGATTAAAACCCGCCGCTGACGCTGCGGGTTTAACCACGCGACCGGGCGCTGCGCTGGCGCCGCAACGCTGCCAATGCCGATAGCAGCAGGCTCCCGCCGAGCAGCAGGGCGCTGACGGTGGGTTCGGGGATCAGCAACAGTTGCAGGGATGTTGCATCGCCGCTGAGGGCGAGGTCAAACAGCGTGTCATCGTAGGTCCACCGGCTGGTGTCAAAGTTGCTGATGCCGCCGGTGGCGGTAATAATGTCCCACACCCCGGACTCCAGGGCGGTGAAGTCGTCCAAACTCGCGCCGTCCAGCCCGACCAGATTCAGCACATACTGGGTGTCAGCGCCAAAATTCAGCGTGCCCTCGACATAAATCTGGTCAAAGCCGACACCGGCAGCGGCGGTCAGGTCGTGATTGTAATTCCAATCGTAGGTGACGACGCTGCCGGCGCTGTTCCAACCCTCGGCGGCGCCGCCGACGAAGCCGAGTTTGCCGACTGAGTTGATGTCACCGGGGGCGAGATGAAACTCAGTGCTGGCCCGATGCAGCCGGGTGCCTCTGATAGAAAACTGGCCGGTACCGCCCAAGGTGCCGGTCACCCAGGCATACTTGGTGTTGACCATGTCCGCGTTATTAATCAGTGCGGCCGTATTGCCACTCGCTTCAAAATACCTGATGGAATTAACATCGGCAGCGCCCTGCAACACCACCGTAACACCCGCCCCGATATTCATGCTTCCCTCGAAGTAAGTGGTGCCGGTGATAATGAATGTCTGGTTGCCAGTCAGGTTGAACCCGTACCCCTGCTCGCCATCCGGGCCCGGCGTCGTGCTGTGAATTTCATTGACCGTGGTGGTCGAGTTGTTGCCGTAATAAGCCAGTGCATAACCAGCGCCCTTACTCCCCTTGGTGTCGGGGGTGGAAATATAAAACTTGTCGAAGGAAATATTGCCGCTGACGATGTGCCCCCAATCCCCCGCGCTGCTGTTGACGTAACTGACAAAGGCCACCCCCGCCTCACCGCCGTTGATGGTGCGACCGCTGGCGGACCAACCGGAATAAAAGTCCGCGCTGATGGTCTGCCGCACGGACGAGTTGTTGGTAATCACGTTACTGGAATTGGTCGAGGTAATCGCCACTCCGCCGATGGTGTAGGCCGTGGTGTCGCTGAAAGTGATCTGGCCGACCAGCAAACCGGTGTGGTTATTATCGACGCTGACGGTGGCAACCTCCGGCGTGAGATTGCCGAAATTAATGGGGTCATTGGCAGCGGGCACCGTGTTGTCTTGCCAGTTGCCTGGCGTATCCCAGTCATTGTCAGCGCCGTCGCCCGTCCAAGTCGCCGCCAACGCGCCGGTGCCCGACGCCAGTAGCAGCGTGCCCATTGCCAGCCATTTACCGATTTGTTTGCTTGTTTTCATGATGTTTACTCCGAGTTTAGTTCCAGTTTAATTGCCACAAAAAAGCACAGAAAACACAAAGGGGTTACAAAGAGGGCATGGAGGAATTGGAGGGGGGTTTTGAGTTGCCGCAAACCTGCCTCCAATAACTCCAGGTTCTCTTTGTAAAAAAATATCCCCCCGCGCCGCTGACGCTGGCGGGCAGACTGTGCCGCAAGGGGAATGAAGCGAGTAAAAGCTGGCTGAAAATCAACGGCCAAAGGGCAGGCGTTGAGCGCGTGAGCGCGTGAGCGCGTGAGCGCGTGAGCGCGTGAGCGCGTGAGCGCGTGAGCGCGATGCACTTGGTTGATGACTTAGGTCAATCATGGTCAGCGGGTTACCGGTTTTTTATCTTCGCTTAACCACCCAGGTTTGTTGCGGTGATTAGCGTCAACTGACACCGATAACAGCAATCACATTATGTTAGTCGTCAGGTTAAAGCAATGGTTTTTTATTGTTTTTCGAAGAATTTTTTTACCGGGAGAAACTGGAGCTTAGGCGGGAAACCAAATTCTTAAATTGCCACGCCACGCCGGCTGTGGCACGATTCCCGGTTCTATGTTGCAGTGGTTTATCAGTAAAATCGTCGGCAGCCGCAATCAGCGGGTGGTCAAGAGTTTGTTGCCAACCGTCGCGCGGATCAATGAGTTTGAACAGCAGTATCAACTGCTGTCGGACGAGCGGTTGCAGGCCAAGACCGCCGAGTTCAAACAACGCCTCGCTGACGGTGAGGCGCTCGACGCGCTGCTGCCGGAAGCCTTCGCCGTAGTCAAGAACTGCTGTCGCCGCTTCACCACCGCCCGGCGCGAAATCCTGGTGCGCGGCCAGCCGGTGTTGTGGGAGATGATTCCGTTTGACGTGCAGCTCATCGGCGGCGTCGCGCTGCACCAGGGCAAGATTGCCGAGATGGCCACCGGCGAGGGCAAGACGCTGGTCGCCACGCTGCCGGTGTATCTCAACGCGCTGACCGGGCGCGGCGCGCACGTGGTCACGGTCAACGATTATCTCGCCGCCCGCGACTCGGAATGGGTCGGCGAGGTGTACCGTTTCCTGGGGCTGACGGTGGGCTGTCTGCAAAACGGCCAGTCGCCCGACGAGCGCCGCGTACAATACGCCGCTGACATCACTTACGGCACCAACAGCGAGTTCGGCTTCGATTACCTGCGCGACAACGGCCTGGCCACGCGCACCGAGGAGCAGGTGCAGCGCGGCCACGCCTACGCCATCATCGACGAGGTGGACAGCATCCTGATTGACGAGGCGCGCACGCCGCTCATCATCAGCGGCCCGGCGACGGTCTCGACGCACCAGTACGACAAATTCAAGCCCATCGTCAGCGGCCTGGTGCGCAAGCAGCACGCCTTCCTCTCCGAGGAAGCTAACAAAGGCAAGGAACTAATCGACGCGGGCCAGGTGCCGGCGGGCGCGCATTTGCTGTTCAAGGTGAAAATGGGGATGCCGCGCAACAAGGTACTGCTCAAGGCCATGGAGGAGCCGTCCATCCGCCGCGCCATTGACGACGCCGAGTTGGCGCTGTACCAGGACTCGCGCAAGACCGAGTTGTACAAGCTCAAGGAGGAGTTGTACTTCACCATCGAGGAAAAAAGCAACGAGGCCGACTTGTCCGAGATGGGCCGCGAATTCCTCAACCCGCACGACCCCGACGCCTTTGTGCTGCCCGACCTGATCACCATCAACCACGACATCGACCACGACCCGTCACTGTCAGCGGAGCAGCAGGCCAAGGCCAAGCAGGACGCGCAGTTCAAGTACGACGACGCCAGCCAGCGCATCCACAACATCTCGCAGTTGTTGCGCGCCTATTGCGTGTTTGAAAAGGACGTGCATTACGTCGTGCAGGAAAACAAAGTCATCATCGTCGATGAATACACCGGCCGCCTGATGCCGGGCCGCCGCTGGAGCGAGGGTTTGCACCAGGCCGTCGAGGCCAAGGAAGGCGTGCAAATCGACCGCGAGACGCAGACGCTGGCGACGATTACCATTCAAAATTATTTCCGCCTGTATGAAAAACTCGCCGGCATGACCGGCACCGCCGAGACCGAGGCGAACGAGTTCCGCGACATTTACAAGCTCGACCTGCTGGTGGTGCCGCCGAACAAAACGTGCATCCGCCAGGACGCTGACGATCTCATCTTCAAGACCCGCCGCGAGAAACTCAACGCGCTGATCGAGGAAATCAAAAAACGGCACGCTGCCGGTCAGCCGATGCTGGTCGGCACGGCGTCGGTGGAAAGCTCGGAAATCATCTCCCGCATCCTGCGCCGCGAGAACATCCCGCACAACGTGCTGAACGCCAAGTACCACCAGCAGGAGGCGGAAATCGTCGCCCGCGCCGGCCAGCGCGGCGCGGTCACCATCGCGACCAACATGGCCGGGCGCGGCACCGACATCAAGCTCGGCGCGGGCGTCGCCGGACTCGGCGGCCTGCACGTCATCGGCACCGAGCGGCACGAATCGCGGCGCATCGACCGCCAGTTGCGCGGCCGCTGCTCGCGCCAGGGCGACCCCGGCTCGTCACAATTTTTCATCTCGTTCGAGGACGACCTGATGCGCAACTTCGGCGACTCGCGGCGCATCTCGTCGATGATGACCCGGCTCGGCATGGAAGAGGGCGAGGGCCTGTCGCACCCGTGGCTGAACAAGACCGTCGAGAACGCGCAGAAGCGCGTCGAGCAGCGCAATTACCAGATCCGCAAGCACACCCTGCAATACGACGACGTGCTCAACCAGCAGCGCAACGTCATCTACACCTACCGCACTGACATCCTGACCACCGCCAACATCCGCGGCGAGGTCTTTGACGTGGTCAACGACGCGATTGACGAGGAAGTGAAAAACAGCCTCACCGTCAGCGGCGAACCGGACGTGGACGGCCTGCTCAAATGGCTCAACACCGCCATGCCGCTCGGCCTGGCGCGCGCTGACATTGACTGGTCGCGGCCGGCGGAGCAAATCGCCGCGAAAATCAAGGAGCGCGTCCACCAGGCCTACGAAACCAAAATCCGCTACGAGCAGCCCGACGCCGTCACCAGCCTGGAGCGCTACATCATCCTCAACGCCATCGACCGGCTCTGGCAGGAACACTTGTACGCCATCGACAGCCTGAAAAACGCCATCGGCCTGCGCGCCCACGGGCAGAAAGACCCGCTGATCGAGTACAAACAGGAAGGCTACCAGATGTTCGCCGAGTTGATGGCCAACATCAAAAAGGAAATCGTCAACAACCTGTTCCGCTCCAGCAGCAGCCTGACCGCCTTCGAGCAATTTTTGCAGGCGCTGCCGCAGCAATTCCTGCGCCCCGACAGCAACCTGCCCGGCATGAGCGGCCTGCTCGCCGCCGTGCAAAACCAGCCGCCGTCAGCGCCCGGCGCCGGCCCCGCGCCCGCTGACCGTGACCAGCCGCCGGCCGCGGACATCACCCTCCCCATCCGCCGCAACGAAGCCAAATACGGCCGCAACGATTTGGTCACCATCCGCCGCGGCAACGAAACCCAGACCGTGAAATACAAGAAAGCCGAGCCACTGCTGGTGAGCGGCTGGACCATCGTCGGCAAAGCTGAGGAGAAATGAGCATGGAACGCGGACATCCTGTCCGCCAGCGGACGAGACGTCCGCGCTCCATACATGAGCACAAGGGTTGGCATTCTCGTGACTACCTGCCGCATTTCGACTGCCCGGAACACCTCCAGTTCATCACTTTCCGACTGTTCGACAGTGTTCCCGCCTCCGTCATTGCCAACTGGAAATCCGAACTGAAAATCACGCCAAATCTCTCCCAAGACCATCTGCGGGTATTGGAACTTTACCATCGCCTCGCCATCTACGAGGACGCCGGATACGGCTCGTGTTTTCTTCGCCATCCGCCAATTGCCGAAGTGGTGCAAAATGCCCTGTTATTTTTCGACGCCCGCCGCTACCGATTGCAGGCATGGAGTGTCATGCCCAACCATGTCCACGTTTTGATAGCCACGATGGCAGGACATCCGGTTTCCGAACTGCTCCATTCCTGGAAATCGTTCACCGCCAAGAAATGCAACCAACTCCTGCGACGGCACGGGGCTTTTTGGATGGAGGATTATTTTGATCGTTTCATCCGCACGGCACAACATTTGGCCTACGCGCGGGATTATATTCACCACAATCCGGTAAAGGCCGGCCTTTGCCAAACACCGGCACAATGGCGCTGGAGCAGCGCGCATGGAACGCGGACGTCCCGTCCGCCGGCGGACCGGATGTCCGCGCTCCATACCCCCGCGCCAATAGTGACATCATCTTGACGCTGACGCTGAACGGATAAAAAACTTCCCACCCCGCTGTCAGTAGCTTAACATCGTTTTATGAGCAATGCCCCCGCTGTCAACCGACTCAAAATCCAAATATTGCTGGCAGGAATAAGCACCCTGCTGATTGGCTGCGCCTTTATCGTTCCCACCATGCTCCGCTATGAACAAACTCCGTCGGACCCTCAAAAAGGCATCGGATATATCATTATCACCATCTATGGACTGGTCACCGGAAGCTTCGGCGGCATGGCAGTGCTGTTTTTTTCCCAAGCATGGAAAAATCGGGATAAAATAATTTGGTCGCTGTGCGGCACGGTATTCGCGGCGATTGCCATACTGCTTTTTATCAGTAGATTCCGCGTCGCTTGATTCGCTTGAGCCTGTTCCACCGTCAGCGGCGGAACACCTCGAACGCCTCGTCCGCCCCCTCGCGCTTGGCTTCGAGGACGATTCTTAACAATTTGCCAAGCTCGCCCTCCGGCCAGCCCTTATATTCGAACCAGCACAGATACTCGGCGGGCAGGTCGTACAGATGCCGCCCGGCGAATTTGCCGAACGGCATTTTCCAGTCCCGCAATTTCTCCCAGTCCTGGCGCGCCGCCTCGTCCATATTGCTTAACATGCATCGCGTCCTTCGTCAGCGAACCGGCAACTCAATCGCCGACCGTCATTTGACCAAATTCACCCCGTGCCGCAACACTTTGCCCAGCAACCAGACCGCCGCGCCCACCGTCAGCGCCAGCGCCGGCGCCACCAGCAGCGAGCCGAGAATCCATTCCCAGCAGCGGTCAAGGAATTGCCAGCCCAGCGTGCGCCACGAAAACTCGGTGAGCCATTCGCCGTGGCGCAAGCGGTGCCCCGCCTCAATGCACAGCGCGGGCACCAGCGGCGGCAGCGCCAATTTCTCCGCGCTGAACGCGATCAGCCGGTTCAGGTTGAACCAGCCGACGCCCCACAGCAAAAACATTTGCCGCGCGCCGGGCAGCGCCAGCGAACCCCAAAACACGCCCCAGGCCGCCGAGACGCCCAGCCGCAGCGGGTTCTCGCGCCGGCGCAGTTGCGCGAGGACGACCTGGCACGGGTTGAGCGCAGTCACCTGGCCGTCACCGTCGGCGATGAATTGCCGGTGCGGGATTGGCAGCAGCGCCCGCGCGGTCAGTCGCGTGTTCAGCAGCGCCACCCGCAAATTATCGCGCCATTGGTGGAAATGCGACACCCGCTCGCGCGCCGGCGGATAATGCACCCGCACCGGCACTTCGCTGACCGTGAAGCCGTGCCACAGCGCCTTGATGACAATCTCGACCTCGAACGCGTAGCGCCGCGCGCCGAGACGCAACGCGGCAAACACTGTCAGCGGGTAGAGTCGCAAACCGCTTTGGATGTCGCCGACCGCGCGCCCCGTCTGCACCCGCGCCCAGAACGCGGAGAACTGGCGCCCGAAGCGCGACGCCGCGGGCACGTTCGGCGTATTGAAATCGCGCGCGCCGATGACGATGGCGTTGGGCCATTCACGCCCGCGCGCCAGCAGGATTTCAATATCGTCGGGAAAATGCTGGCCGTCGGCGTCAATCGTGAGCAGGTGCGTGAACCCGCGCTCCCGCGCCCAGCGCGCCGCCGTCAAAATCGCCGCGCCCTTGCCGCGATTGGCCGCGTGCCGTAGCACCGTCAGCGGCAGGCCGTCGAGTGTGGCGGCGCCACCGTCAGTGCTCCCGTCGTCCACGACCAGCAGCTCGGCGTAACGCCGCAACACCTCCCGCGCCACGCCGCTGACCGTGGCGGCGTGGTTGAACAGTGGCATCACGATCAGCGACTTGAACACAACGCGACATGCTAGGTCATTTAAGCCCGGCCGCCAAGGTGGACTTCACCACTCAACGCCAGCGGCGGTAAAGCGCACGGTCAGCGCCTCGGTCGCGCGCAGAATCCGTTGCCAGGACTGTTGCCGGCTCGCGAGGATAACTTGCAAATCCCCGCCGGCGGGCAGGCGGCGGACATGCAGGTCAAACTCCTGGCCGAACGCGTTGATTTTTTCCAGCCGGACTTCCGGCCAGGCCGCGGGCAGGCAGGGCTGCAACGAAAACGACCGCAGTCCGGTCGGGCGCAATCCCAGCACGCCCTCGACAAAAATCCTGACGTATAACGCGCTTTCGGCGGCCAGGTGACATTGCGCCGTCTCGATGGCGGTCGGGCTTTGCGCCTCAACCGCGTAGGGCACGTGCTCGCCCAGCAGGCGGCGCGCGGTGTAGGCGCGCAGGCCGGCCAGCGCAACCTCGGCCGCGCCCGCGCAAAACATGCCCCGCAGGGCGTACAAGGTGGCGCGATCCCAAAAGTCCGGCCGGTTCGACGCGCTGCGCACGCCGTCCGCCGTCCACAATCGCGGCGAGACCAGGGCGCTGACGGTGGCGGCCTGCCGCTCGAACAGGCCGACCGTCAGCGGGCTGCAAATCCACGCGCGCAACACGGTGTTCTCGCGGTAGTAACGGTACGTGGCGAATCCCTCAACGTCAGCGCCGAAAAATTTTTCAATCGCGCGGCGCAAAGCCTCGGCGCGTTGCGCGTACTCGTCGCTGACGGTGACCGGCCGGCCCAAATCCCGCGCCAGCGCCGCCGCCGACCGCAACGCGTCATACACGAGCACGCTGGTGTGCAAATTGGCGTCGCCGGCGGGCAGGCGGCCCTCCAACTCGTCGCTGGCGGACGCCACCACCCCGTCCGCGTTGAGTTGGCGGCGGCAATATTCGAGGCACCAAACGAGCAGCGGCCACCATTGCTCCGCCACCGCGCGGTCGCCGAGCGTCAGCGCGTAACGCCCAAGCCCCTGGGCGAGCATCGCCGCGTCGCCACGGTCGCCGGCGTCCGACCAACAATCGTCCCCCTCGGCGATGACCGACGACGGCACGCTGCGCCACTCGCGGTTGACGAATTTGGCGAACAGGCGGAAAGCGTTCTCCGTCGCCGCGCGACCGGGCGCGTAATCCAGGTACCCGAAAAACGGCGCCGCGTATTCCACCTGGTCGTTGGTCCAAATCGCCGCGTAATAACGCGCCCGGCTGGGCATCGAAGTCTCCGTCCCCAGGCCGCCGCCCGGCGCGTGCATGAGGCCGCCCTTGGTGGCAAAAATACTCTCCGCCGCGTGCCACTTGGCCAGCGCGAACATCTCATTCAACTCGGCATCCGGGGTGGTCAAGATCAGCGTCCGGCGCAAGTCCGCCTGCAACGCCCGGCGCCGCGTCTTTTCCCGCGCGCTGTCCAGGCTCAGCGGCGCGTCGCCGGCCAGCCGCCCGCTGATCATCCAGGTCGCCTCGACCCTCTCCCCCGGCGCCAGTTGAAAATCACCGGTCCGGTCGGGCGCCGCCGTCACCACATACGCGCCGTACACTCCCAGCGCGGCGTCAATTTCCTCCGTGAACGAATTGGACGCGATATGCAGCCGCAGCGCGCGGCCGCTGTGATTGGTAATCGTGTAATGCTCGAGCAGCGCCGGCGCGTCACCGGCCGGATAAATATCGCGCGCAATCCCCAGCCCCTCCGCGGTCGTGGTTTCCAGGCGCAACATCCCGTCGAACCGCGCCCGCGCCAGCCGCTCCGTCATCACCAGCTTGCCGTCCACCGCCAGGCGCAACACCGCGCCTGCTCCGAAACTGCGCGCCAGCGCGCCGTGCGTGTCATTGGGGAAAATCCGCAGCCGCGGCCAGATCACATCCTTCCGCAACACCAGCAAACCGTTGGCCCGCGCCCCGTAATGCACCACCGCGGCCAGTTGGAAACCGCACAGTTCCACCCGGTCAACATGCGGCAGCCCGCCGGCGGTCTCCACCTCCCAACCGATGCCGCCCGCCGGTAATAACGACCAGCGGGGAGTGTCCGCGCGCGCCGCGACCGGCGGTGAGTTCTTTTGCATATAAGCAGATGCTATCGTCAGCCGTAATACCTTGAAAAGTAATTTATTTAACGGCCAAAGAACCAGAAACCGCTTGCTTTGTTTGCTTAGTAGCACCTATCATGCACGGCATGAATTCGCGGCCTGTTAAACTCATTATATCACCGCTGCTCATGGCCTGGGGCCTGACGGTTGCCGCGTTCGCGGCGGAGCGTGACGTGTTAATCTGCTCCGGCAGCAATTTGTCGCCCGACTTGCGAAAGGCCGTGGCCGACTTCACCGTCAGCGTCGCGCAAGCGCCGTTGTTGCAGGCGCTGAAGGCCGCCGGCGAGTACGGCGTCGTCAAGGCCCAGGACAGCGCCGCGCTGCTCAACCCGAAACAATACGACTTGGCGGCGCACAATCACCTGATCGTCATCGGCCTGCCGTCACAGGACGAGTTGCTGCAAAAAGTCTGGGGCTTCACCGTCAGCGTGGACGAGGCGCAAAAATCACTCTACTCCCAGGGCTGGGGTTATTTGCAAGGCGACATCGGCTGGATCGAGTGCGACCGCAATCCCTTCCTGCACTCGCAAAAAATCCAAGCCGCGCCGGTCGGCACCATTTTGGTCAAACTCAGCGGCACCAGCGAGGCCGGCCTGCTCGCCGCGCTCAAGGCTTTCCAGCAAGGCTTGCTCGGCGGCTTCGTCCCCGTCGGCAAGCTCACCCGCCCGCAAACCACCATCCTCGACCGCGACCCCGATCCCGCGCCGCTGACGGTGAAAATCCCGCCCACCGTCACCCTCGGCGGCGGTAAAACCGCGACGCTGGCCGGCTGGTACGACGTGCCGGAGAACGAATACCGCGCCATCGAGGAGGCCGCGGGCGATTTGCCGCCGCAAAAAATCCGCCGCTACAAATGGCTCGCGCCCGGCTTTCTGGAGGAAAAATCCATCGTCCGCTGGCTCGCCGGCCCGCACCGCATGGCGTTCGGCAACGCGCTGAACGTCATCGAATTCGCCTCGGCCAAGGACGCCGCCGCCGCCGCGGAAAAGATGGCCGCGCGCGACAAATACGAACCGCTGCCCGGCCAGCCCGCCGCCTGGTCCACCCCCATCGGCAATTGGCAAAACAACAAGGACGAGGTCATCGAGGAAGCCTACTGGCACGTCACGCTGACGGTCAGGGGCAACCGCGTCATCCTCGCCACGCTGCCGGCGGACGTGACGCTGGCCATCGCGCGACAACTTTAGCCCGACCGCCCGCTGACGGTCATTACCCGGAGAAATATTATGAACCGACTCCTCCTCATCCTCGCCGGCTGCCTGCCGCTGACCCTGGCCGTCACCGGCGGCGGCGAACCCGTCAACGTCGCCGTCTTCTACCCGCGCGAAGCCGGCCCCGGCTGGCAACTCATCCGCCAGCTCGACGACGTCAGGGAAGTCCCCGCTGACAGTCTCCTGCGCGACGCCAACGGCATCCTCATCTTCAACTCGCCGCGCCCGCCCGCCGCCGACCAGGTGGAGGCGTTGCGCGCCCGCTTCGCCGAGTTCCTCAACCGCGGCGGCAGCCTCGTCCTCGGCCTCGCCGTCGGCTCCTCCCACTGGGACCGCCAGTCCGAGAACAGCCCCGACGCCGGCCAGCAGCGCGAGGAGCGCCGCGCGGAGTTCTGGGACGCGCAACTCGGCACGCTGCTGCCGGTCAACCCGTGGAGCGCGTACGACAACCGCCTCAAACGCCTCAGCACCGGCGCCACCGCCCCCGCCGACTCCCCGCTCGCCGCCGCGCTCAAGACCCCCGGCTTCCATATGGATTGGCGCTTCGACCTCCACCTCCCCTACTCCACCGTCGAGGCCGGCCAGCACCGCTACGAGCCGGCGCACTTCGGCAAGGAGTTATGGAACACCGACTGGCACGTGTTATTAAACACCGACCAGGACGGCCGCCTGCCGCTGCTGGTCGGCGGGCGGTACGGCGCCGGCCAAGTCTTCGTCTTCGCCGGCGACCTGCTCGACGGCGCGCTGCCGGCGTGGGCCGGCTACGAAGCGTTCATGCGCGCCCTGCTCGCCGCCGCCGCGCCCGTCCCGGCGGACGCCGGCGCTGACGATGTCACCGCGCTCAAACTCGACCTGCCGATGGTGCAATCCGGCGGCCCGCTGACGGTCACCGTCACCAACCCGACCGGTCGCGCCGTCCGCGCCACGCTGGCGGTCAAGATTCGCAACTTCACCGGCAGCGTCCGCAACGCCTACACCCAGCCGCTGACCGTGGCCGCCAACGCCGCGCAAAAAATCCCCCTGGTCACCGTCAGCGAGGCCCTGCGCGGCGACCTCGCGCCGCGCGCCGCCGACCGCGCCAGCGAGCACCTGCTGCGCGTCGAGGCCGGCCTCGCCACCGCCGACCGCCGCCAGCCCGGCGCGACCGCGGCCGGCATCGTGGATCTCACGCCGGCGGTGACGGTTCGCATCGAGGGCGAGAACGTCAACGGCTTTGAGAAAGTCGCGGGCTGGACCGTCGGCGGCGTCGGCATCAGCGGCGGCAACAGCATCCCCGTCGAGCGCTACACCTACTTCTGCGGCGACACGCCGAAGCTCAACATCCGCGTCGCCAACGCCCGCCACAACCTCGCCCCCCTCGCCCGCGCCGCCGACCACGGCTGGCCGGAGAACCCCAGCGTCGAGGGCCTCAACAACACCGCCTACAGCTACGAGAACATCCGCCACAAACAGCCCGCCGTGTTCGCCTACTGGGTCGGCAAACGCAACGACCAGTACGCCCAGCAACTCAGCCTCCACTGGCCGCTGACCGTCACCGCCGCCGCCCAGCGCCTCGCCGGCCAGGGCGACTACCGCCGCTACCACCTTAACAACCCGAAAAACTTCACCCTCGCCGCCGGCGGCGACGCCCCGCTGCTGGAGGTCAGCGACGCGGCCTACGTGTTCGCCATCCGCGACGACGAATTCCCCGCCCCCGCCGCCATCACCAGCTGCACGCTGACCATCACCGGCCTCGACCCCAAGGCCCCCAACGAGCCGAAGTTGCCCAACACCGAGGTCAACGGCGTCATCGACGAGTGGGAAATCTACGGCTGGCCCGCCGCGCAACTCCCCCCCGCCGTCAGCGGCACCTTGCGCGTCACCCTCAGCGACCCCGCCACCGGCGCCGTCACCACCCTCGCCGAGCAACCGCTGACCGTGGAGCCGTTGCGCGAGCAAACCGTCACCGTCAGCGTCCCCAGCCAGGCGCGCACCGCCACGGTCCGCGTGGACGCGGAATTTTTAATTGATAATGGAAAATTGAATATTGATCATTTGCCGAAAGAGGCCGCCACGGCCAGCCCCAAGGCCGAGGCCGGCCCCGTTCGCAAATGGCTGGGCCGTTTCGTCAAAAAAGACCCCGCCGATACCGCCGCCCTCGCCACCGCTGCCACCGCGCCAGCGCCAAAATCCCCAATAATCAATAATCAATCATCAATAATCAATTCCCCCTCCTTCCCGCTCCTCTTCATCCCAGCAAACCGCCCCCACGTCCTCACCCGCGACCTGCTCGGCGCGGCGCAAATCGGCTTCCTCTGCTCGCCCGGCTTCGTCGCCCTCGACCAATTCGGCAAGGGCGCCCGCGACGACACCCAGGGCTGGGGCGGCCCCGACGACAAGGTCTGGGCCTGGACGCACGACTTGATGGAAATCGGCGCCCGCAACAAGGACGAGGCCCGCTACTTCTACCTCTCCTCCGCCCGCCTCTCCCACTACACCGGCCCGTGGCGCGATTTCCCCAGCGGCCGCTACGTCTGGGACTGGGCCACCGACCACTTGCTCGACCGCTTCGCCAACCGCGATTGGAAGGGCAAGACCTCCCTCCACGTCGTCGGCAGCGACCGCTGGAACGGCATCCCCATCGGCGCGTCCTTCACTTGGGCCAACTACATCCGCTTCGACCAATACCTGCGCGCGCAAGGTAAGCCCGGCCTGCCAGGCCGCACCCGCGCCGCCATCAACCGCGCCATCACCGAGGAATACGCCGACGAGTTCCAGCGCTACGAACTCAACCGCTACGCCGACGAACTGCTCAAGAGCCAGCAGCGCTTCGCCGACGCCGGCATCCGCTTCTCGTTCGAATCCCACGGCAGCTTCCCCCTCTCCGGCGGCGCGGTCGGCGCCAAGCTCGGCCAGACCCACAAGGCCGTCGGCACCGACCTGTTCTGGGAGTTGCGCGACGAGGACCTGTACAAATCCCTCGGCTACCGCTACGGCGTCGTCGCCGCCAACCCGGACTTCGAATCCGGCGCCTACAACGAATGGGGCTGGGTCAGCGGCGTGCTCGGCAACTCCACCTGGTTCAGCGTCAGCGGCGATGTCGAGCCGGCCCGCCGCCAATGGTACGCCACCTACTACGCCGGCCGCGTCACCAGCGGCGGCGAGTTCAAACCCTACACCGTCTATGGCTTCTCCAACCAGGGCGGCGTCGGCACCAAGATGACCCTCGACGACTGGCAGAACTTCAACCGCGCGCAAAGCCGCATGATCTGGCAGCGGCCCGACCGCCCCGTCGGCTTCGGCCTGGTCGCCTCCTGGCAACTCCAGGAACACCGCCTGACCCCGGCGGCCGGCCCGCTCGGCTTCGGCCTGTTCGCCGGCAAAGGCTACGACCAGGTCAACGAACTCGTCGGCGAACTCTACCACCGCCTCGTCAAAAACAGCGTCCCGGTCAGCTTCTTCGCCAGCACCCACACGTTGAAAGACTGGCGCGGCGTCCAACCGCTAATCGTCGTGGACGGCTTCGAGACCGACCCGTGGGAACTCGCCGAACTGGAGCGCCTGAACCGGGCCGGCGCCCCCGTCATCGCCGTCGGCGGCCAGCCGCGCGAAAACCGCCCCGCCGCCGAGCAATTCTTCGGCGCCAAATACACCGCCGCCGGCTGGCTCGCCGCGGCCGACACCAAGGTCGTCAACGACAGCGCCGGCCAACCCTTCGCCTACATCTACCAACAGCGCCTGTTCTGCCCCGTCCCCGTCCGCGAACTCGACGGCCAGCAAAGCGCCCTGCTCGCCAAACTCATCCTCGACCTCTGCGGCGACCCGCTGACCGTCAGCCCCGGCGGTATCGGCACCACCGCCTTCGCCAACGACGGCAGCCTCTATATCATCCTCGGCAGCCAGAGCGACAGCGCGCAGACCTTGACCGTCAGCGTCAACCCGCGCCGCCTCGACCCCGCGCAAACGGCGACCCGTTACCGCGTCATCGACCTCGACCGCGTCATCGCCCTGCCCGCCGAGGAGCGGGACGGCACTTTGACCTTCACCCTCCCCTGCGGGCCGAATGACGGGCGGATGGTTCAGCTGTTGCCTCTGGACTGAGCACAGTTTTTAACCACGGATGGACACAGATGGACACAGATAGAAAACAGAAAAAAAACTATCCGTGTTCATCTGTGTTCATCTATGGTTAAAATTCAAAAACTCTTGAATAATCCCATCAGATAACTTATAGAGGACGTATCTACCGTCGGTAGAAGCGTTTCTACCGCTGGTAGAAGCCTCTCTACCGCCGGTAGAAACGTCTCTACCGTCGGTAGAAGCCTCTCTACCGCTGGTAGAAGCGTTTCTACCGTCGGTAGAAGCCTCTCTACCGTTGGTAGAAGCCTATCTACCGCTGGTAGAAACGTCTCTACCGTTGGTAGAAGCCTCTCTACCGTCGGTAGAAACGTCTCTACCGCTGGTAGAAGCGCTTCTACCGCCGGTAGAAATGCCTTTACTATTGATATAAACGAATAATAATCAGGAAATTACATGAATACTAGCACAACCCACAAACTAAACATCAGCCTCAAACGCTATATCCGCAAGACTTGGGACGGCATTTATGACTTCTTCAACCAGTACAACGGCAGCCTCGGCGGCATCAAAGCCAAAACCGAACCGGTCATCACCGACGCCGAAATCGCCACCATCAGCGACACCACCGCCGCCTACGGCCACTTGAACCAAGCCATCGTCGAGACCAAACACTTCCTCACCGCCCTGCGCGCCCTGCGCGTCCAGCTGCTCACGCAAAAAAACCTCGACCCGCTGCACGTCCCCAACATCCAATACCTCATCGACCTGCTCGCCGACATCGAAGGCAAACACGGCGGCCTGCTCTGGCAGGAAGACCGCCTCACCAACCGCGTCCTCCGCAGCCCCCACTGCAACCGCGAAGACTATGACCTGCTCGGCATCAACTATAAACCGACCCACAAACCCGACCCCGCCCAATCCGTCGGCCGCATCTACCCCGCCTTCACCGGCGGCGGCGTCACCGTCCACTGGACCCTTCCGCGCGGCCTCGCCGACGCCCGCGTCACCCGCAGCATCAACCACGACACCCCGGTCATCATCTACCAAGGCAGCGAAAACAACTGCGCCGACCAGCACCCCGTCCCCCACCAGGCCCAAGTCTGGGCCTACACCCTGGAACCGCTCCTGCACGGCAAACTCTACGGCAAAAATCCATCACCGAAAAAATCATCGTCGGCAGCGACCTCGGCGTCGAGGAAGAGCAAATTTAACACCGAACTCCGGCCACGAAGACGCGAAGGCGCGAAGGACTTTTTTTTAACAGGGAGATCACGGAGAACATGGAGCTTATTTTTTAAACCCTCCATGAACTCCATGTTCTCCCTGTAAAAAATTCTTCGCGTCTTCGCGCCTTCGTGGCTGGAGTTAACCCCGTTTTGAGTTATAAAACCAAACTCCGGCCACGAAGACGCCAAGACGCGAAGGACTTTTTTTTAACAGGGAGATCACGGAGAACATGGAGCTTATTTTTTAAAATCTCCATGAACTCCATGTTCTCCCTGTAAAAAATTCTTCGCGTCTTCGCGTCTTCGTGGCTGGAGTTAATCCCGTTTTGAGTTATAAAATCCTCATGCGCCGTTTGAAATTCGACCTGCACTGCCACTCGCGCTTTTCCGCCGACGGGGTCGCCAAACCGGAGGACATGATCGCCCGCGCCCGGCAACTCGGCCTCAGCGGCTTCGCCCTCACCGACCACAACACCTGCGCCGGCGTCGATTATTGCCTGGCGCGCGGGCTGTTGCGCGCTGACGGTGAGCCGGTGGACAATTTCCTCATCATCCCCGGCCAGGAAATCTCCACCGCGGACGGCCACCTGCTCGCGCTGGGCGTGACGCTGCCGGCCATGCGCGGCATCGCGCCCGCCGACGCGGTGCGGTTGATTCACGCGCGCGGCGGCCTCGCCATCCCCGCCCATCCGTTCGACCGGTTTCGCGCCGGCATCCGCCAATCCGTGCTGGACGCGCTCGCCGACCTTGACGGACTGGAGGTGTTCAACGCCGCGACCGCCTGGAAAAGCTGCAACGCCCAGGCCCGCGCCTACGCCGCCGCGCGCGGCCTGCCGATGACCGCCGGCAGCGACGCGCACCACCCCCGCGCGGTCGGGCGCGCCTGCACCATCCTGGAGCCGGCGCAATTCAACCTCCCCGCCGTCCTGACCGCCCTCCAACACCCCGCCGGCCGCGAGGAACGCTACCTCACCGGGCTGGATACCGTGTTGAAGACCTGGCATTTGCTGCTGATGAAAATCCGGCACCGCGGCAAAAAGGCGTGAGGGGAGGAATTGATTATTGATTATTGATGATTGATTATTTTTACGGTCAGCGCCTTCGGCGGCATTAGCTGCACATATACGCCGGCGGCGCGGAAATTAAACTCTTAATTGATTCTCGCGCCGCCGGCGTACCGGCTGCTAATTTCGCCGAAGGCGCTGACCGTAAAAATAATCAATCATCAATAATCAATCAAATGGCCACCCGAATCATCATCGGCATCAACATCCTCATCACCCTCGCCAGCCTCCTCACCCCAGCCGTGCATCAATGGCTGCCGCTGCGGGTGAGCGCACTGTCAGCGGGCGCGTGGTGGGAATTCTTCACCGCCATGTGGGTACACGCGCCGTTCTACGGCTGGGGCGTGCTGCACATCGTCTGCAACATGGCGACGCTGGCGGTGTTCGGCAAATTCGTCGAGCGCGCGGTCGGCATCCCGCGCTACCTGGCGCTGTACCTCGGCGCGGGACTGGTGGCCAACCTGTTTTTCCTCGCCGAGGCGCTGATTCGCGCGCGGGTCTTCGCTGATAGTGAGATGTTAAACGTGGACGTGATGGGCGCCAGCGGCGCGGTGTGCGGCGTGCTCGGCGCCTTCGCGGTGTTCGCCCCGCGCGCGCCGCTGTACATCATGCTCATCCCGTTCCCCATCAAAGCGCTGACCGCGGTGTGGGGCCTCATCATCATCAGCGTCATCCTCATGCTCACCTCCACCGCCGGCCTCATCGCCCACTCCGCGCATATCGGCGGCGCGCTGACCGGCCTGCTGTACGGCTGGTGGTGGCGGCGTGAAGTATTTAGCTCCTGGCCAAAAAACGACATTGATGCCGGGGAAGACCGGCATTATCATCCTGAGTAAATGTTCACCCGGATTCAAGCCAACGCGTACAAATGCCTGCTATCAGTTGACCAGCAACTCGATTCCTTCAACGCCTTGGTTGGCCCCAATGCCAGTGGCAAGACCACTTTTCTGGATTGCATTGGCTTTTTAAGCGATTTAATGCAAACGCGAGGAGAGATTGCGGAAGCCATAAGGTTGCGCAGTGCCGATTTCAAAAATCTCCTGTGGCACGGACAAGCCAGAAGATTCCAATTATCCGTTGAAGCGACTATTCCTGACAAAATCCGCGAAAAAATTTTACATGAAGCACTTCGTCGCGATGCCAAGGTCCGGTATGAGATTGAAATCGGCTTGGATCAAGATGGTCATCCCGGCATCAACAGTGAAACTCTTTGGATAACCGCGCCGGAAGAACCTCGCTCCCAAAGTCCGGAACTATTTCCATATTTACAGGAGGCAACGGACTCGATTTTATGGAAAAGATCACGTCTGGCGAGGATTGTCTCTTTAAAAAAAGCGGCCAAAGGAAACGATAATTATTATCCCGAAGGAAAAAAGACGTATAAGCCGGTCTTTAAATTAGGGCGGCAAAAATCAACTCTGGCCAATTTGCCGGTGGATGAGGAAAGTTTTCCGGTTGCCAGCTGGTTTTTGGATTATTTAAAAAGCGGGGTTCAGTCCCTGGTGTTGAACAGCCAGAAAATTCGCCTGCCCAGTCCGCCCAGTTTCTCCAAGCAGTTTGCCGCGGACGGCTCCAATCTGCCGTGGGTCATCCGCGAATTAAAAGAACATCAACCGACCCAATTTTCGCGCTGGTTGCGGCACATACAGACCGCGTTACCGGATGTGTCTGATATTTCAACGAGCGTCCGCGAAGAGGACCGGCATTGCTGTTTGCGCATTCATTACACCAACGGCGCGGTGGTGCCGTCCTGGTTGGTGTCAGATGGCACGCTGCGGTTGCTGGCGCTGACCATTCCCGCGTATCTGCCGGATTTCACGGGAACCTTCCTGATTGAGGAACCGGAAAACGGCATTCATCCCAACGCGGTGGAGACGGTCTTGCAATCCCTGCAATCCATGTATTCGGGTCAGGTGTTACTGGCCACCCACAGCCCGATTGTACTCAACATGATTGAGCTGAGAAAAATTTTGTGTTTTGCGAAAGATAGCAATGGCGCGACCGCCATTGTATCGGGCGACCGACATCCCGCGCTGCGGAAGTGGAAAAAGGGGAATCCCGACCTGGGCGCGTTGTTTGCGTCCGGCATTCTTAGCTGAGGCGGCGAAAGGAAACGCATATGCACGATTTGTTCCTGTTCGTCGCCGACAAAAACATGAAATTCGCCTTGCAAGGCTTATTGGGAAAACGGCACGCCTCACTCGGCATTCGCCCGATTACATTCGACATCAAAGTTAATGCCCAGTGCGATAGCGGTATGCGGACAATGGGCGTGCAGTTGCTTTCCCTGGAAGTCGGGTTGGCGCGTCATGCGCTCATGCTGTTGGATTTTGCAGGCAGCGGAACCGCCTACAACAATGCCCTGGATTTGGAAAACGCATTGAAGCGCGACTTGCAAAACACCCCAACTTGGGGCACCCGTGGCGAAGTGATTGTTATTGACCCTGAACTGGAAATTTTGATTTGGGGAAATGACAATAAATTGTGCGAGATTTTAAAGTGGCCGGAGGAAAAAGGCATTCGCGAATGGCTGCGGCAAAAGGGCTTCATGATTCATGACACGGGCAAACCCGACCAACCCAAGGAAGCGTTTGAATGCGTTTTGCGTCATTGCAATATTCCCCGTTCATCCACGTTGTACCAGGAAATTACTGAACAAATCGGCTTGAAATCATGTCGCGACAGTACATTTCTGCGGCTCAAGTCAATTTTACAAAATTGGTTTCCCGCTGACAGCGCATAACTGTTGCCATTGGCATAACCTTGCGGAAGATTTTTTACTGTATTTATCCACGTCAATCTGTGGTTAAAATCAACTTATGCTCCGCCCCTGCTTCAAGGATGTACCCGCCGCCTGGTCGGCTTATCTCGAATATTCCGCCGCCGCTGACCGCGCGGTGCGCAATGGGCTGGGATTTGACGTTGATGACACGCTGCTGGAGCTGCACGGGGCGCGCCGGTTCAAGTTGCGGTTCGACCCCGTCGCGGCGCCGTTGTTCGGTCATCGTGAGAAGCTCGAGGCGCTGGCCCGGTTCAAGCTCCATGAGTTGATTCGCATCGGGTTCATCGAGTTCGCCACTGACACCTCCATCGAGCACACCACCGCCGCGCTGTCGGCCCTGGCGGACTTCTGCCTGGGCCGGTTGCTGGCGTGGAACGCTGACGATGCGCCGCCGTTCGCTATCGTCAGCCTGGGCAAGCTCGGCGGGCTGGAGTTGAATTTCTCGTCGGACATCGACTTGATGTTCATCTATGCCGCCGCCGCTGACGGTGACGAGCTGGCGGAATACGAGTCTTACAATCGGCTGGGTGAAAAGATCGCCCGCGACCTGGCGGCCAACACCGGCAGCGGCCAGTTGTACCGCGTGGATTTGCGGCTCCGGCCCGAGGGCGACACGGGGCCGGTCGCGCGCTCGGTGGACAGTTGCGAGTCTTACTACGCCGCTTACGGTGAAATCTGGGAACGGCTGGCGCTGCTGAAGGCGCGCGGCGCGGCGGGCGACGCGGAGACGTTCTACGAGTTCGAGCAATTGCGCCTGGCGTTTTGCTACGCGCGCAATCTGCTGCCGGAGGCGGTCGCCGAGATTCCCCGCCTCAAGGAGCGCACCGAGCGGGAAATCGTCGGCGCTGACGGTCTGCGCGCCCACGTCAAGCTCGGCCCCGGCGGCATCCGCGACATCGAGTTTTTCGTCAACGCGCATCAGTTGTTGCACGGCGCGTGGCACGCCACGCTGCAAAGCGGGCAGACGCTGCGGGTGATTGCCGCTCTGTCAGCGTTGAATTTCATCACCGGCGACGAGGCCGCCGCGTTGCGCGACGGCTATCTGTTCTGGCGGCGGCTGGAGCATCGCCTCCAGATGCTGGAGCATCGCCAGACGCACACGCTGCCCGCGGGCGGTGAGGAATTGGACCAAATCGCGCGCAGTCTCGACTACGCTGACGGTGACGCCTTGTGGCAAACGCAACTAGCGTGGCGGGAAAAAATCCGCGCGATTTACGACAGCTTCTTCGACCCGCTGCGCCAAATCAAGGCCGCTGACCGCGCCGACTTCGCCTTCGCTTTCTGCCGTGACCCGGAGCAGGCGCGGCGCCACTGGCGCGACCTCGGCGGCTCGGCGGACTTCCACATCGGCAAGCGGACGGAGCACGCCTTCAACCGGCTCGCCCCGCTGTTGCACGGGCAACTGGCCGGGTTGACGCGCCCCGATCTCGCGTTGTCGAGATTCACCGCCTTCGTCCGGGTGTACGGCTCGCGCTCGCTGCTGTTTGAAAGCCTCGCCGCCAGTCCGAAGGCGCTGGCGGTGTTGCTGGCGATTTTCGATTGCAGCCAATATCTCACCGAGGTGCTGATGGCCAGCCCCGAGGTTTTTGAGGAAACCGCCCGCGGCGAACTCGACACCTTGCGCGACCCGGCCGGCTACCGCGCGGACTTCGCGGTCATGGTCAGCGGCGGCCGGACGCTGCCCGCGCTGCGCCTGTTCAAGCGGCAGCAAATGGTGCGGCTGCTGATTCGCCGCATCCTGCGGCTGGCGGAGCAGCGGGAGTTGCAATTGGAATACACCAATCTGGCGGATTTTTGCCTGCAAGTGATCCTAGAACAACTCGGCGCTGACCAGGCGCTGACGGTCATCGGTCTCGGCAAGCACGGCGGGCAGGAATTGTGGTTCGGCTCGGACCTGGACGTGCTGCTCGTCGGCGCTGACAATGACCGGGCGCGCGCGCTGGTGAAGGCAATGCAGGAGCAAACCCCGCAGGGCAGCCTGTTCCGGGTGGACGCGCGCCTGCGGCCCTACGGCGAGGGCGCGCTGGCGCACGGCGTGGAGCGTTATGTCGAGTATTACCGCGACCACGCGCAGTTGTGGGAAATCCAGGCGCTGGGCAAGGCGCGGGCCGCGGCCGGCCACCGGGCGCTGGGCGACGAGTTTTTCGCCCGGCTGCTGCCGGTCTGGCGCGCGCGCGGCCAGGCGCCGGAATTGAAACAGACCATGCTGTCGATGCGCCAGCGCGTCCTGGCGGGGCGCGGCAAATCGGGCAACCCCGCGCTGGAGTTCAAGACCGGCGCCGGCGGCACGGTGGACGTGGAATTCGCCGTGCAATACTGGCAACTGCGGCGCGGCGTGTTTGAGCCGAATACTTTCAAGGCGCTGACACTGCTGGCCGGGGATTTCCCCGCCGAGGCGCTGACGCTGACCGAGGGTTATACGTTCCTGCGCCTGCTCGAGGCCACCATCCGCGTGGACGACAACCAGGGCCACAGCCATCTGCCCGCTGACGCTGACACTCGCGCCGAGGTCGGCCAACGGCTCGGCTTCCCGTCACTGTCAGCGTTTGACCGGCACGTCGCGGAACTGCGGCAGCGGGTGCGCGAGGCGTTTGACGTGTTTTTCGCCAGGGTGGCGTGACGAAGGCAACCTCAGCGCCGGTAATTTTCAACGCGGCACCGCGGGGTTTATTTTATCGTGTTGCCAATTCAAACCTTCGCCCCGGCGCGGCGGCGGGCGGTGGTGCCGAGCAATTTTTTTCGCATCCGCAGGTTCAGCGGGGTGATTTCCAGGTATTCGTCGGTGTTGATATATTCCAGGCACCGTTCCAGGCTCATCTTCAGCGGCGGGGTGAGTTGGATGCCCTTGCCGTCGCCCTGCGAGCGCATGTTGGTCAGGTGTTTGATTTTGCAGGGGTTGGCCAGCATGTCGTCGGGCCGGGAGTTTTCGCCGAAGACCAGGCCCTCGTACACTTGCTCGGCGGGGCCGACGAACAGGCGGATGCGCTCTTGCAGTTGCGCCAGCGCGTAGGAGGAGGTTTCGCCGGCTTCCATGGCGATGGCGACGCCGTTGGCGCGGCCGCGGAGGTCGCCTTTGTGCGGGCCGTATTCCTTGAAGAGATGGCTCATGACGCCCATGCCTTTGGTGAGGTTGAGCAGGTCGGTCTCGAAGCCGATCAGGCCGCGCGTGGGGATGACGACTTGCAGCAGGACGGTTTTCGATTGGTGTTCCATGCTGACGATTTCGCCCTTGCGCTCGGCCAGATTTTGCAGCACGTCGCCCAGGTTCTCGCCCGGCAGGTCAACGTACATGGTCTCGTATGGCTCCAGCAGCGCGCCGTCGGCGTTTTTATGGAAAATGACTTCGGGCCGCGAGACCATCAACTCGAACCCTTCGCGCCGCATTTGCTCGACGAGGATGGCGACTTGCATTTCGCCGCGCGCGCTGACGAGGAAGCAGCCGGCGGTGTCGGTCTCGACGACGCTGAGGCTGACGTTGGTGCGGGTTTCGCGCACCAGCCGCTCCCAAATGTGCCGCGCGGTCAGGAACTTGCCTTCCTTGCCCGCCAGCGGCGAGTCGTTGACGACGAATTGCATCTGGATGGTCGGCGGGTCGATGGACATGAACGGCAGCGGCGCGCGGTCCTCACGGTCAGCGATGGTCTCGCCGATGAAGACGTTTTCCAGGCCCGCCAGGCCGACAATCGTGCCCGCCGCCGCCTCGTCCAGCTCGATTTGTTGCAGGCCGTTATAGGAGAAAATCTTGGTGACCTTGCCCTTCTCCCGGCCGCCGTCCTGTTTCAAGCAGACCAGCGGGTCGCCGACGCGCACCTTGCCGCCGTAAATTTTGCCGTAGGCGATGCGCCCCACGTAGTCGCTGTAATCCAGGTTGGCGACGGACATGCGGAACGGCGCGGCGGCGTCCGCTGACGGTGGCGGCACGTGGCTGACAATCGTTTCATACACCGCGGTCATGCCGGCGGCGCGCATTTCGTCGGTAATCGCGCCGGGCCAGGCGCGCGCGGCGAAGCCTTCCTTGGCGGAACCGTACAACACGGGAAAATCCAGCTGCTCGTCGGTGGCGTTGAGTTCGAGGAACAACTCGAACACCAGGTCCAGCACCTGGTGCGGGCGCGCGTGCTCGCGGTCCACCTTGTTGATGAACACGATCGGGCGCAAACCCTCCTCCAGCGCCTTTTTCAACACGAACTTGGTCTGGGCCTGCGGGCCGTCGAAGGCGTCCACGACGAGGAACACGCAATCAATCATCTTCATGATGCGCTCCACCTCGCCGCCGAAGTCGGCGTGGCCGGGGGTGTCCACGATGTTGACGTGGTAATTCCGCCACTTGAAACTGGCGTTTTTGGCGCGGATGGTGATGCCTTTTTCCTTTTCCAGGTCCATCGAATCCATGACGCGCTCGGCGACGACCTGGTTGGAACGGAACGTGCCGGCCTGGCGAAGAATGGCGTCAACCAGGGTCGTTTTGCCGTGGTCAATGTGCGCGATGATGGCGATATTGCGAAGGTGCTGCATAAAATAGGGAGAAGAAGGTAGCAGGCGCGGCGGGTTCGGCAACCATGTTTTTCATCGCGTCCCGCCACGGCGCAAACCTCTTCAATAGCGCGGAACCAAAAAAAACTAAAAAAACCCTTGCGTCACCTCGCCAGATTCCATATCGCCCCCTCTTCAAATCGTCAAATCGAGTTATAAGAACCCGCTGAAGATGAGAACAATTTTCGGCGACAAATACGACAAACCCTGGGGCCTAACAGCGGGCTATCGCCACCAGTTCTAAAACAATTTGCACCACTAAGGCACCAAGGCACGAAGGTTTGTTTAAAAAAACAGCCTTCGTGCCTTGGTGTCTTTGTGGTTCAATTTTCTTAGCGCCTTCGTGTCTTCGTGGCCGGAGTTTCCCCGTCAGCGGCGGCGGCGGCAGGCGGCCAGCAGCGCGACGCCGGTCAGCAGCAGGGTCCATGCCGACGGTTCGGGGATGACGGTGAGTACCAGGTTGCCGTTGACGGCTGCAAGGGTGTAATCCCAGCCGCCGTCGTCGTCGAAGCCGTTCCAGTTGATGTCCCACTTGACGAGGTCGAGGACGCTGTCGGCGTCGTTGGTGTGAATGAGGGTGTAAACCCCCGCGCCGAGAGTGTCGGCACCGTCGAGGCCGCTGACGTTGAGAAGGTAATTGCTGGCACTGAGGGTGAGCTTGCCGGCGAAGTCGAGGCTGTCGTAATTGCCGGCGGCGTCAAAGTCCCAGTTGTATTGGAGCGCGGCACCGGCGTCGCTCCACGTGTAGGCGTCGTTGGTGAAGTGCAGGGTGCCGGTGGAGGCGAAGTCACCGGGGGCAATGAGGTAGGCGCCGGAATTTTGGGTGGTAAACGCGGCGTTGGCGATGGCGCCGTTGCCACCGATGGAGGTACCGCGCCGCCACTCGCCAAGCTTGGTGAGAGGGTCGGCGCTGTTGTAAATTAAACTGCCGCCGACATCCCAGAGGCGAACGACAGAACTGTTGTTGAGGCTGGTGTCCGCGATAAGCAGGCCACCACGCAGGGTGGTGTCGCCGGTGTAGGTATTGGCACCGGTGAGCCTGACGCGGGCGTTGGCCCAAATCGTGAAGCCGTTGGCACCAGCGCCGGTGCCACCGTTGTCCACTTGGTTGATGATGAGCCAACTGACCCCGTTGCCATAAATACTGAGGCCGCGATTGACAGTATCACTGGCAGCGGCGAGGGTGAGTTTGTCGATGGTGAAATTACCGGTTAAACCGCTGTTGATGTAAAATGAACGGTTGTCGGTGGCGCTGACCAGCCAGTCTTTGACCAAGACATTGCCGCTGCTGCTGCTGGAGCGCGGGCTGAAGCTGCCTTCCTGAATGATGCGAAGGTCAAAGCTATGGGTCAAATCGTTGGTGCCATTCTCGAGCTGGATAGAGCCGTTATGGACCATAATCATGTCGCTGCCGCTGAAGGTGTATGCGGTATTGTTCATCAGTTGCAGAACGCCGATGCGCCAACCGGTGTCGCCGTTCCAGGGGGTGAGGTCATTGGTGACCGTCAGCGGACCTTCGGGTGAATTGCGAAACCAAGCGGTGAAGCCGTGGTCGGTGCCGGCGCCGAGGGGATCTATCATCGGGTTGGTGCCGCCCGAGAGAGTGTTGTTGGAGTTGGGAACCCAGTCACCGCTGTAAGCCCGTGCAGTTGTGGCCGCGCTGACGGTGAGTAACAATCCCGCGCCGCAAGCCATTAATTTTGTCAAGCCAACATGTTTTTTCATAGTGATTTCCTTTATTGATTAACAGGTGACAAAATACGGAGGCGGCGCAAATTTTACAATGGACGGAACGAGGATAATATGGGACAATCTGATGGCGGATAAATTATCCGTATGCGCATCAAGGGTATGCGCATCAAGGGTATGCGCATCAAGGGTATGCGCATCAAGGGTATGCGCATCAAGGGTATGCGCATCAAGGGTATGCGCATCAAGGGTATGCGCATCAA